>NZ_JBVPZC010000018.1:0-69189 GCF_055702805.1 Hydrogenophaga sp. LT287
TAAGGCAACGCTGAACAAGCGGTCGATCCAGCGACCCGTTGCCTCCTGATTGCGCCATGCGAGAAGCAAGGTCAAATCAAGTGGATTTCGTACCGTTTCAGGGCCATTTCGACCTTGTGCACGCGTTTGGCGTGCGCTGCAGACGCACTCATCCCATGAGGCGCTGACGCGCCAGGTAGATGTTGGCCAATCCCAGCGCCACGAACGAGCGCGTGGCGTTCTTGGCCAGCCCCCGGTAGCGCACCTTGGCAAAGCCCCACAGCCGCTTGACCACTGCAAAGACGTGTTCGACCCGCGCCCGGATTCTGGACTTGTTGCGGTTCTTCGAGCGTTCGGCTTCATCGACTTCACCGCCCTTGCGCACGCGCTGGTTGGTGAAGTCTTTGGCCTTGGGCGCCCTGGAAGCGATCAGCGTCTTCTGGCTAGCGTAGGCGCTGTCGCCGTACACGCGCTGCTCGTTGCCGTGCAGCAAATCGGGCAGCGGGTGTTTGTCGTGCATGTTGGCCGCTGTCACCACGGCGCTGTGCGCCAGCCCGCTGCGACTGTCCACGCCGATGTGCATCTTCATCCCGAAATACCACTGCTGACCCTTCTTGGTCTGGTGCATCTCGGGGTCACGTTGCTTGTCTGCGTTTTTGGTCGAGCTCGGTGCGCCGATGATGGTGGCGTCCACGATGGTGCCGGTACCGACCTTCATGCCCTGCGCCTGCAGCACCTCTCCCACTTTGGCAAACAAGGCCTCGCCCAGTTGGTGCGTCTCCAGCAAGCGGCGAAACTTCAGCAGCGTGGTCGCATCGGGCACGCGCTCGCGCCCGAGGTCTATGCCGACAAAGCGCCGCAGCGCGGTGCTGTCGAGTAGCGCATCCTCGCAGGCCTCATCGGCCAGGTTGAACCAGTGCTGCACGAAGTACATGCGCAGCATACGCTCGAGCCCGATCGGTGGACGCCCGTTGCCGGCCTTGGGGTAGTGAGGCTCGATCACCGCGCACAACGCCTGCCAGGGCACGATCTGCTGCATCGTGGCCAGGAAGGTATCGCGCCTGGTCGGCCTGCGGTAAGGCTCAAAACCTTCAGCTTGATCGGCGGCCATGGCAAGGGTTTGCTGTTTCATCTTCATCTGCCTGTTCGTCTGTACTGCAACGGTACAGGTAAACACCACGCTCGAGCAGTACTTAATCAGCGTTGCCTTAATGTTGAGAGCGCAACGTGTCGGGGCGATTTCGCAACCACTTTCAAAGGTTTTCAATGATGCGTTCCACCCGTCGTGTGTTCATGATGCAAGTCGCTGCCGGCAGCGCTCTGCTGGCCGCGGCAACCGCCCAGGCTCAGGGGGCTCCGCTGGTGAATGAGAAAGACGCGCAGGCGGTTTCTCTGGGCTATTTGGCCGACACCACCAAGGTCGACGGCAAAAAGTACCCCAAGCATGCTGCGGCCCAGAAGTGCAGCAACTGCATGCTGTACACAGGCAAAGTCAGCGACGCCTCGGGCCCTTGCGGCATCTTCCCGGGCAAGGCGGTGGCCGGTAACGGCTGGTGCAGCGCTTACGTGAAAAAGGCGGGCTGATTCCCCGCCGCACGGACGGGCCAGCCCCACCGGGGGGCGCCCGTCCTACAGCCGGCCCAGCGCCTGCACCTTCCAGGCCAGCCAGAACTTGCGCAGGGGTGTCAGGCTCACCCGCTGGGTCAGCACCAGCGCGGGGTCGGCGGCAATTTCCTGCAGCAGCGTGCGGTAAATGCTGGCCATCATCAGGCCGGGTTTCTGGCTGCGGCGATCGGCTTCGGGCAGCATGGCCAGGGCCTCTTCGTAGGTGCGCAGGGCGCGCTCACACTGAAACTGCATCAGCGCGGTGAAGCGCCGCTGAAAGTCGGCCGCGTCGGTGCCAGGCGCTTTGCCGCGCTTGAGCAGTTCGTGGGCTTTCACGTCAAAGCGTTGCAGCTCGTTCACGGGCAGGTACACACGCCCGCGGGTGGCGTCTTCGCCCACGTCACGGATGATGTTGGTGAGCTGAAACGCCAGGCCCAGGCGGTGGGCAAACGCGGTTGTCTCGGGCTGGGTCTGGCCGAAAATGCGGGCCGCCACTTCACCCACCACGCCGGCCACCAGATGGCAGTATTGCTGCAGGTTGGGAAAGTCGAAATAGCGGTTCTGGTCCAGGTCCATCTGGCAACCGTCAATAACGGCCAGCAGGTGGCGCGGTTCGATGCCGAAGGGGGCGGTGTGCGGCATCAGGGCTTGCGTTACCGGGTGGCTGGGCTCGCCGGCAAAGGCTTTGGCGACTTCGCTGCGCCACCAGGCCAGCGTGGTTTGCGCCACGCCGGGGTCGCTCACTTCGTCCACCACATCGTCCACCTCGCGGCAGAAGGCGTAAAACGCCGTGATGGCCGCGCGCCGCTCGGGTGGCAAGAACAGAAAGGCGTAATAAAAGCTGCTGCCCGAGGCGGCCGCTTTTTGCTGAACGTAGTCTTGTGGATTCATGGGCGCTCTGAGTGTAATCAGCCCGATCAAACGGGTTGCACTCGGACTGCTGTGCCGCCCTTGCGCGGCCGCATGAATGCCAGATACAGCAGCGGCACCACAAACAAGGTGAGCACGGTGGAAAACGCCAGGCCCCAGACGATGCTGGCCGCCACCGGCCCCCACAGCAGGCTTTGGCCACCGATGCCAAAGGCGAGCGAAAACAGGCCGCCGATGGTGGTGGTGGTGGTGATGAGAATGGGCACCACGCGCCGGCGCGCGGCCTGGATGATGGCGTGGATGGTGCTCATGCCGCGCTGCATGCGGTCGTTCGCTGCGTCGATGAGGACGATGGCGGAGTTGACGGCAATGCCGGTGAGAGCGATCACGCCGTACAGCGTGTAGAGCGACAGCGGGTTGCTGGAAATGGCCAGACCAAAGGCCACACCGGTGAAGGCCAGCGGCACGGTGACCAGGATCATCATGGGTTGCCAGTAGCTCTTGAACTGCGCCGCCAGGATCAGGTAAATGATGCCCACGCCCAGCAAAAACAGCTGCTGCATGGCGGCCAGGCTTTCTTCAATGTCTTCGAGCTCGCCCGAAAAGTCCAGGTCCACGCCCGGGTGCTGCGCGCGGATGCCTTCCCACCTGGCCTTGATCAGGTCGTTGGCCACTTTCGTGTCGGTGATTTCCTTGTCCAGATTGGCCTCGACCGTGGTGGTGCGGCGCAGGTTGTAGTGGCGGATGAAGCCGCGCCCGGGTGCCGCTTCGGCCTGCACCAGAGCGCCCAGGCGGGTGGTCTGGCCGTTGGGCAGGGCTATCGGTTCGTCCAGCAGGCTGGCCGGATCCACGCGCAGATCGTCGGGACCGCGCAGGGCCTGGTCGGAGCGCACGCGCAGCTCGATCTTGTCGCCCTCGTCGCGGGTGAAGGCCACCACCTCGCCGTCCACCGCCAGGCGCACCAGGCGCGCCACCTGGGCGGCGCTCAGGCCGGCGTCGCGCAGGGCGTCGCGGTCCAGCCGCAGTTGCAGTTGCGCGCGCCCGGGCAGGTTGTCGTCTTGCACGTCTTTGGCGCCAGGCACCGCGGCCACAATGGTTTTCAGCGCGTCGGCGGCGGCCTGAATCTGGTCGAAGTCGTCGCCGCGCACCTTCACGCTGATGGCCTTGCCCGCGGGCGGGCCGCCCGACAGCACGGTGAAGCTTTTGCGGCCCGGGCCGCTCAGGCTTTCAATGCGCTGGCGCATGTCTTCCACCAACTGTTGCACGTCGCGCGAGTCGTCGGTGCGCGGGTTGAGCGACACGAACACCTGGCCATACAGATCGCCATACACCGGCTCGGTTTCGGTGAACTTCAAGCCGGCGGTGGAGGTGACCGCCCGCGCTTCGCCGTCCAGCCCCACGCCGCGCAGCTGCTCGCGCACCGCCGCTTCCACGCGCTGGGTTTCGGTCAGCGTGTCTTCCAGCGACGCGGTTTGCGGCATGTCCACGTTGACGTAGAACGCGCGGATCGGGTCGAAGGCAAAAAACTGCACCCGGATCACGCCGGTGGCAAGCAGCGCCACCGCCGCTGCCACCGCCAGGCTGCTCACCAGAGCCGAGCGCTTGGGCCGGCGCAACACATAGCCCAGCGCCTGGCCGTAGCGCAGGCGAATGCCCCGGTTGAAGCGCTCGCGCCAGGCTTGCACGCGCGAGGGCCGGTCAAAGCGCACGCCAATGGCGCTCACGTGCACCGGCATCATCCAGAACGCTTCGATGAGCGAAATGGCCAGCGCCAGCGTGACCACAAACGGAATGACAAACATGAACTTGCCGATGATGCCGGGCAGCAGCATGAGCGGCAAAAACGCGGCCATGGTGGTGGCCACCGAGGCCAGCACCGGTTTCCACACCTCGCCAATCGCATCCAGACTGGCGGCCAGCGCCTCTTGTCCGCGCTGCATGCGGTAGTAAATGGATTCGACCACCACCACCGCGTCGTCCACCAGCATGCCCAGCGCGATCACCACGCCCAGCAGCACCGACACGTTGACCGTGTAGCCCATGGCCGAGAGCACGGCGAAGGTGCCGAGCAAAGAAAACGGAATGCCCAGCGTGACCAGCAGCCCAATGCGCCAGCCCAGAAACGCCCAGCACACCGCCAGCACCATGAGCATGCCCACCAGGGCGTTGGTTTGCATCACGCCAATGGCCTCGCGGGTGGGCACGGTCTGGTCGTCGGTCAGCACCAGCTGCAGGCCGGAGGCGGCCAGCACGCTGTTTTGGCTGGCCAGGTAGGCGTTGAGGCGGTCCACCAGTTCCAGGGTGTTGGTGCCCGACTTTTTTGTGACCGCCAGCGACACGGCCGGCTGGCCGTTGGAGGCCGCGTATTGCGAGGCGGGGGCGCGGGCGCGCTCGATGCGCGCCACCTCGCCCAGCCGGGCCGACACGCCCGGGCGCATGCTGGACGCCACCGGCAGGCCTTCCAGCGCCTGCGGGTCGGTGAGTACGCCCTTGACGCTGATGGACCAGGCGCCGTTTTGCGTTTTCAGGGTGCCGCCCGAGGTGTCGCGCCACCAGGCCGACACCGTGTCGGCCACGTCAGACGCCAGCAGCCCGCGCGCGGCCAGCGCCTGGGCGTTGGGGCTGATCAAAATTTCGGGCTCGCGCAGACCCGATGCAAACACCTGGTCCACGCCACCCATGCGCTCCAGGTCGTCTTTGATGCGCCGCGCGTTCAGGCGCAGGGTTTCGTCGTCGGCCTGCCCCAGCAGCATCAGCGCGGCGGTGGGGAAGCCGTTGCTGGTGGTGATCTCCAGAATCAACGGGTCGCGCGCCTCGCGGGGCAGCTCGCTGGCGGCTTTGTTTTGAATCTCGCGGCGCAGGTCGGCCATGCGCTTGTCAAAGGTGCGCTCGTTGATTTCGCGGAACCGCACCAGCAGGCTGGCCACGTTTTCGCGCGAATTGCTGATGACAAAGCGGACGTCGGCCACGCCCTTGATGCCGTCCTCCAGCGGGTTGGTGATGAGGCGCTCCACCTCTTCGGCGCTGGCCCCGGGCAGCACGGCGGTGACGCTGACCCAGTTGAAGTTGACCTCGGGGTCTTGCTCCCGGGGCATGGTGTTGTAGCTCACCAGACCGAGCAGCAGCACCACCATAAAAGCGATGTTGGCTAGCGGGTGGTTGGTGAGCAGGGCGCGCATGAGTTTCATGGGGTGCTCCGGCTCACTGGCCTGCGGCCTGCGCGTCGATGGCCTGCCCGTGTTGCAGCGCCGCCTGGCCGCGAACGATCATCCGCGTGTCGGCCGGCAAGGCCACGGCGCTGGCGCGGCCTTCTTGCGCACCGGGCAGCGGCACAAAGCGTGCCGTGGCCTGGGCGCCGCTGCCTTGCTGCACATACACACCCAGCACGTTTTGGCGCCGCACCATGAGGCCTGGGGGCAGGTGCGGGGCGGCTTCCCTCCAGCGCAGCGTGCCGCTGGTGCCGGCCGCTGGCGCGGTGGCGGGTTCGATGAACGCCAGGCGCGCGGCTTGGGTGCGCGCGGGCGCGGTGACGGTAGGGGCCACGCGCAGCAAGCGCACGGCGTGGCTGGCGCCGGGGGTTTCAAAGCGCGCGGTGCGGGCGGCGCGCAGCCCGGCCACGTCCGCCGGGCTCAGGGTGATGGCCAGTTCGGCCGGGCCGCTGTCGGTCAGCACATACAACGCGCTGCCGGGTGCAACGGCTTCGCCGGTTTGGGCCAGGCGCTCGGTCACGCTGGCATCAAACGGCGCGCGCAGCGTGGTCTTGCCGAGCTGGCGCTGGGCCGTGGCCAGCTGGGCCCGGTTGGCGCTGGCCTCGGTTTGCAGCAGCGCCACCTCGGTTTCGCGCTGGGCCAGCGCTTCTTGCGAGTAAAAGCCCTGCGCCACCAGGTCGCGTGAACGCTGCAGCTGCGCCTGTGCCAGCTTCATTCGGGCGTTGCTGGCGTCCAGCGCGGCCTGGGCGCGCTGGACGCTCAGCTCGGCGTCGCGCGGGTCGATCTGGGCCAGCACCTCGCCGCGCTTCACGGCGGCACCCACATCGGCGGTCCAGCGCAGCAGGGTGCCCGCCGTCTCGGCCGACAAGCGCGATACGTTGCGCGCCACCACGCTGGCCGGGGCCTCGCGCTCGGGCTGCATCCACACGCTGTCCAGCCGGGTCACGCCCACGCTGGCGCGCGCCGGGCTGCTGGCCACTGGCGCGGTGGTGGTTTGGGCCCAGGCGCTGTGCATGCCCAGCGCCAGGCTGAGCGTGATTGCACTCCAAGCGGCGGACCGAAGCACAAACGCGCTAAATGGGCGGGTTGGGTGTGTTGTCATGGGGCATTCCTGAAGGCGGTTTTTTTTGGGGCGTCGGGTGGCAGGGCGCGCAGCTGGGTCACATCCACAGCGCGCGCCAGAGCAGGCGCGGCACATCGGTTTTGTTCAGCGTGGGACGGGTTTGCCAGGTGCGGTGGTCGGCCGCGGCGATGGCGTCCAGTATGCGCAGCCCGCCTTGCACCACCAGGCGCAGTTCCCAGCCGGCGCGCCCGGGCACGCGGCGTGCCAGTGGTGCGCCCATCTGCATCAGGCCGCGGGCGTGGGCGCAGAGCTCGGTCACCACGGCCTGCTGGGCGCTGGGGTGGTTCTGGGGTACGTTGGCCGTGGGGTGAAAAAAGTCTTCTACCTGCAGGCCCTGGCGTTGCAGAGCGTCGGCCGGCAGGTACACCCGGCCCCGGGGCAGGTCCACGCTGATGTCTTGCCAGAAATTGATGAGTTGCAGGGCGCTGCAGATCTGGTCGCTTTGCAGCAGCGACACCGCGTCTTGCACGCCATAGAGGTGCAGCAGCAGGCGGCCCACCGGGTTGGCAGACAGGCGGCAATAGTCGAGCAGCTCGGCGGTGCTGGCGTAGCGGTGGCCGCTGGCGGTGTTGCGCACGTCTTGTTCAAAGGCACTGAGCAGGTCGTGCAGCAGGGAGGTAGGCAGGGCGTGTTGTGCCACCGCTTGCGCAAGTGGGCCAAACACGCCGGCCCAGCGCCCTTGCGCTGCCGCCCCACCCAGGCAGGCATTCAGCGCGTCGCGGTAGGCGGCCAGCTCAGTCAGGCGCTGCTCGGCGGTCGCATCACCTTCGTCTGCCAAGTCGTCGGCCGTGCGGGCAAAGTGGTAGATCGCCATGACGGCCGGCCGCAGGTGTTTGGGGCAGAGCACCGACGCCACCGGAAAATTTTCGTAATGCGCCACGTGTGCCGATAAAGGGGCATCTGCACCAGTGCGGGCCGGTGGTTCGGAGAAGGCGGGTTGCGGCGGTGGCGTGTGCATGGGCTGCTTGGCGGGGGGTCTGATGGGCTGGTGGACACGGAGTCTGACAGGGCTCGGCATGCGCGCAGTGCTTTGGGCCTCACCCTGGTGGTTGCAAGGGCGTTGTTGGAGCAGGCAATTGCACTACAATTTTGATTACTAACCAGTCGGTCAGTAATTTGCCGGAGCCGCCACGGCGACTTGGGCTGTACTGCCCGGCAGAAGCCAGTTCAACCGCCTTGGCCCTGGCCAAGCCGGTTTCGGGTACCCAATTTCACCACCGCTCGTTCACCGTTGCCATGAAAACACCGCATTTTTTCCTCATCATGACCGCCGCACTGGCCCTGGCGGCCTGCTCGCGCCCGGAAGCACCGCAGGAGCCGGTGCGCGCCGTCAAGCTGCTCACGGTGAGCGCCGGGCCGGTGGGTGCCCAGAGCGAATACGCCGGCGAGGTGCGTGCGCGCACCGAATCGCGGCTGGGTTTCCGGGTGGGTGGCAAGTTGCTGCAGCGCCCCGCCGAGGTGGGCCAGCGCGTGGTGGCGGGCCAGTTGCTGGCCCAGCTGGACGCGCAAGATTTCACCCTGGCCAGCCAGGCCGCCCAGGCGCAGGTGAGCGCGGCGCAAACCCAGCGCGACCTGGCTGCGGCCGACCTGAAGCGGTTCACCGACCTGAAGGCGCAGGGCTTTGTGAGCGGTGCTGAAATTGAGCGCCGCCAAGCCACGCTGCACGCGGCCGAAGCCACACTGAAGCAAGCCCGCGCCCAGGGCGCCGTGCAGGGCAACCAGGCCAGCTACACCCGCTTGCTGGCCGACGCTGCGGGCGTGGTGCTGGCGGTGGAGGCCGAGGTGGGCCAGGTGGTGGCTGCGGGCACGCCGGTGGTGCGCCTGGCGCGCGACGGCGCGCGCGACGTGGTGGTGGCGGTGCCCGAAGACCGGTTGGCGCAGCTGCGCACCGGGCAGGCCGCGCAGGTGCGGCTGTGGGCGGGCGCGGGTGTGCCCGTGGCCGCTGCACCGCTGCAGGCCAGCGTGCGCGAAGTGGCGGCCAGTGCCGACCCGGTGACCCGCACCTACCAGGTCAAGCTGGCCTTGCCCGAAGGCGCGCAGGTGCCGCTGGGTGCCACGGCTTACGTGGCGTTTGCATGGACTGGGGCTTCGGCGCCGGCGGCCGTGAAGCTGCCCACCAGCGCGCTGATGCGCTCGGAGGCGGGCGCTCCGTCCAGCACCTCGGTGTGGGTGTTTGACGCGGCCACCAGTACGGTGCAACCGCGCCCGGTGGTGGTGGCTGGGGCAGACGGCAATGAGATGGTGATTGCCAGCGGCCTGCAGCCGGGCGAAGAGGTGGTGGCCGCGGGCGTGCATGTGTTGCAGCCAGGCCAGAAGGTGACGCGTTTTGCTGGCGCCGCCACACAGTGAGGCCCGGAATGAACCTGACCACGGCACCGGCCACCGCAGCCCCGTCGACCTGGGTGTCGCGCTTTAACCTTTCGCAATGGGCGCTGGACCACCAGGCCCTGACCCGCTATTTGATGATCGTGCTGATGTTGCTGGGCGTGGCCGCCTACTTTCAGCTCGGCCAGGACGAAGACCCGCCGTTTACCTTTCGCGCCATGGTGGTGCAGGCCTCTTGGCCCGGCGCCACCGCGCAGCAGATGGCCGAGCAAGTGGCAGACCGGGTGGAAAAGACGCTGCAAGAGGTGCCTTATGCGGACAAGATCCGCAGCTACTCCAAGCCGGGCGAATCGCTCATCATCTTTCAGCTGAAAGACAACGCACCCGCCAGCGATGTGCCGCAGACCTGGTACACCGTGCGCAAAAAAATCGGCGACATGCGCGGCACGCTGCCACCGGGCGTGGTGGGGCCGTTCTACAACGACGAGTTTGGTGATGTGTATGGCGTGATCTACGCCCTGCAGGGCGAAGGCTTTTCGCCCGCCGACAAAAAGCTGGTGGCCGACGACGTGCGCCAGCGCCTGCTGCGCGTGAAAGACGTGAACAAGGTGGAGCTGTTTGGCGTGCAAGCCGAAAAGCTCTTCATTGAAGTCTCCATGAAACGCCTCGCCACGCTGGGGCTTGATCTGCCGCAGGTGCTGGCTGCGCTGGGGCAGCAAAACACGGTGGAGTCCGCTGGCGCGGTGCAGGCGCCGCAAGACGTGGTGCAGGTGCGGGTGGCGGGCGCTTTTACCTCGGTAGAGCAATTGCGCGCCATGCCCATCCGGGCGGCCAATGGCCGGCAGCTGCGCCTGGGCGACATCGCGCAGATCGGGTTGGGCTACGCCGATCCGCCGCAGGTGATGGTGCGCCACAACGGCCAAGACAGCATTGCCCTGGGCATTTCCATGGCCAAGGGGGGCGACATCATTGCGCTGGGCAAGGCCCTGAAAACCACGGTGACCGAGATCGAGGCCGCCTTGCCCGCCGGCATGGCGCTGGTGCAGGTGCAAGACCAGCCCGCCGCCGTGACGCGCTCGGTCAACGAATTCGTCAAGGTGCTGATCGAAGCGGTGGTGATCGTGCTGGCGGTGAGTTTTCTGGCGCTGGGCCTGCACAAGCGCGAAGGCGGGCGGGGCTTGCGCCGCTACACGCTGGACATGCGCCCCGGCCTGGTGGTGTTCATCACCATTCCGCTGGTGCTGGCCATCACCTTTCTGGCCATGCAGTACTGGGGAATCGGGCTGCACAAAATTTCGCTCGGCTCGCTCATCATTGCGCTGGGCTTGCTGGTGGACGACGCCATCATTGCGGTGGAAATGATGGTGCGCAAGCTGGAGGAGGGCTACACCATGATGCGCGCGGCCACCTTCACCTGGGAGGCCACGGCCATGCCCATGCTGACGGGCACGCTCATCACCGCAGCGGGCTTCCTGCCCATCGGCATGGCCAATTCCACCGTGGGCGAATACACCTTTGCCATTTTTGCCGTGACGGTCATTGCGCTGGTGCTGTCCTGGATCGTGGCGGTGTTTTTCGTGCCCTACCTGGGTGTGAAGCTGCTCAAGGTGAAGCCCCATGTGGGCCCGGCCGACGAGGTGTTTGACGGCCCGTTCTACGACCGTTTCCGGGCCACGGTGGACTGGTGCGTGCAACACCGCTGGATCACCATTGGCCTCACCATCGGCACCTTTGTGCTGGGCATCGTGGGCATGGGCCAGGTGCAACAGCAGTTTTTCCCGGACTCCAGCCGGCCCGAGATCATGGTGGACGTGTGGTTGCCCGAGGGCAGCAGCATGGCCGCCAACGACGCCGTGACGCGCCGGGTGGAAGCCCGCCTGGCGGCGGAGCCGGGCGTGACCAGCGTGAGCACCTGGGTCGGTTCGGGTGTACCGCGTTTCTATTTGCCGCTGGACCAGATCTTTCCGCAGACCAACGTGTCGCAAATGATCGTGTTGCCGCAAGACTTGACCACCCGCGAGCGCCTGCGCAAGGCCCTGCCCGAACTGCTGGCCACCGAATTCCCCGAGGTGCGCGGGCGCGTGAAGCTGCTGCCCAACGGCCCGCCGGTGCCGTACCCGGTGCAGTTCCGCGTGGTCGGCACCGATCCGGCCGTGCTGCGCGGCCTGGCCGACGAGGTGAAAGCCGCCGTGCGCGCCAGCCCCAACATGCGCGGCGTGAACGACAACTGGAACGAGTCGGTGAAGGTGCTGCGCCTGGAAGTGGACCAGGCCAAGGCCCGCGCGCTGGGCGTGAGCAGCCAGTCCATCGCGCAGGCCGGGCGCACCTTGCTCAGCGGCAGCACCGTGGGCCAGTACCGAGACGGCGACAAACTGATCGACATCGTGTTGCGCCAACCCTTGAACGAGCGCGATGCGATTTCAAGCCTGGCCAATGCCTACCTGCCCACCGCCAGCGGCCAGAGCATTCCGCTGCTGCAAATTGCGCGCCCCGTGTTTGATTGGGAACCCGGCGTGATCTGGCGCGAGAACCGCGACTACGCCATCACCGTGCAAGGCGATGTGGTGGAAGGCAAGCAAGGTGCGACCGTGACTGCCGAGCTGTTGCCAGCGCTCAAAGCCATTGAAAGCGGTTGGGCGCAGCGCGGCCTGAGCGCCTACCGGGTGCAGGTGGCCGGCGCGGTGGAAGAAAGCAGCAAGGGCTCGGCGTCCATTGCGGCGGGCATTCCCATCATGCTGTTCATCACCTTCACGTTGCTCATGCTGCAGTTGCAAAGCTTCAGCCGCTCGCTGCTGGTGTTCATCACCGGCCCACTGGGCTTGGCCGGTGTGGCCGGTGCGCTGCTGCTGCTGAACCGCCCGTTCGGCTTTGTGGCGCTGCTCGGCGTCATTGCGCTCATGGGCATGATCCAGCGCAACTCGGTGATCTTGATCGACCAGATCGAGCAAGACCGCAGCCGTGGTGTGCCGGCCTGGGACGCGGTGGTGGAATCGGCCGTGCGCCGCATGCGCCCGATCGTGCTCACTGCGGCAGCCGCCGTGCTGGCCATGATCCCGCTCTCGCGCAGCGTGTTCTGGGGACCGATGGCCGTGGCCATCATGGGCGGCCTGATCGTGGCCACCGTGCTCACGCTGCTGGCGCTGCCCGCCATGTACGCCGCCTGGTTCCGTGTGAAACGCGAGCCGCAACCGGCCTGAGCGGGCTGCGGCCGCTGAAGCCCGCTCGATCTGTCGGTTGTGACGGATCGGCGGGCTTTTTTTTGCGCCACTGTGGGGCTGCAGCGCTGTTTCAAAAAGCTTGACTTGAAACGAGTGAATCAATATTATTTGCTTGATTCAAGTGTTTCAATTTCAATCGCGTGCCCTACCGCCAACTTATCCAGCATCTGGACAGCCACTTTGATGCCCTGAGCCCCGAACTGCAGCGGGCGGCCCGCTGGGTGCGGGCGCACCCGGCCGAGCTGGGCTTGCAGTCCATGCGGCAGTCGGCGCGGGCCGCCGGTGTGGCGCCCGCCACCATGACGCGGCTGGCCCAGGCGCTGGGCCTGGGCGGGTTTGACGCCATGCGCCGCCCCGCCATGGCGGCGTTTGTGCGCTCGGTGGGCGAACAGGGCAGCGAACCCATGAACACTGCGGGGGACGCGCTTGAGCCCTTTCAGGAGCAGCCCGCGCTGGCCCGTGCCCAGGCGGGTAACCTGGCTTCGGTGGCGGTGCACAACCCTGCGCCCAGCCTGGCCGCAGCCGCGCAGCGCATCTTGCAGGCGCGCCGCGTGCTGTTTCTGGGGCTGCGTGCCAGCTTTGGCACGGCCTACCACTTGGCCTACACCAGCGACTGGCTTCGCGCCGGCACCGCGCTGGCCACCGACCCCGGTGGCGCCTGGGCCGACCGCCTGGCCGCGCTGGAACCCACCGACCTGCTGGTAGCGGTGAGCCAGGCCCCCTACACCGTGCACACGGTGGAAGCGGTGCAGAAAACCGTTGCCCGCGGTGTGCCAGTGCTGGCGCTGACCGACAGCGCACTGTCGCCTCTGGCCCGCGTGGCCACGCAAAGCCTGTTGTTTGACGCCGCATCGCCCGCCTTTTTCCATTCCATGACCGGCGCTCAGGCCCTGGCCGAAACGCTGATGCAGGCCGTGGCCGAGCAGGGCGGTGAAGCGGTCGTGCAGCGCCTGGCCCAGCGCCAAAAACAGCTGCAGACAGCCCGCGTGTATTGGGACAAGCCCGGCCCGCTCGGTCGGCTCTGACGTGATCAACCTCGCCGCTTTTTTCCACTTTTTTGCCGAACCATGAACGCACCCACCCCCCTCGCCGCCGTCCAGCCCGACGCCACCCATGTGTTTCACCGCCAGTTGCACCACGGCCTGCCCGTGGCCGTCAGCGGGCAGGGCATTGCCATCACCGACGCCAGCGGCAAGGTCTACCTGGACGCTTCGGGTGGTGCTGCGGTGTCGTGCCTGGGCCATGGCCATCCCGACGTGATCGCGGCCATGCACGCCCAGATTGACCAGCTCTCCTACGCCCACACCAGTTTTTTCACCACCGCCGTGGCCGAAGAGCTGGCGGACTTGCTGATCGACACTGCGCCCGCCGGCATGAGTCACGTCTATTTCGTCAGCGGCGGCTCTGAAGCGGTGGAGGCGGCGCTGAAAATGGCGCGCCAATACTTTGTGGAAATCGGCCAACCCCAGCGGCGCCATTTCATCGCTCGGCGCCAGAGTTACCACGGCAACACCCTGGGGGCGTTGGCCGTGGGCGGCAACGCCTGGCGGCGCGAGCAGTTCAAGTCGATCCTGATCGACGTGACCCATGTGGCGCCGTGTTACGAATACCGCGACCGCCGCAACGACGAAACCGGCGAGCAATACGGTCAGCGCCTGGTGGCCGAGTTGTCGGCCGCCATTGACGAGCTGGGCGGCGAGAACGTGATGGCCTTTGTGGCCGAAACGGTGGGCGGCGCCACGGCCGGTGTGCTCACGCCGGTGCCGGGCTACTTCAAAGGCGTGCGCGAGCTGTGCGACCGCCACGGCATTTTGTTGATCCTGGACGAGGTGATGTGCGGCATGGGCCGCACCGGCACGTTGCATGCGTGCGAGCAAGAGGGCGTGGTGCCCGACCTGCTCACCATTGCCAAGGGCTTGGGCGGCGGCTACCAGCCCATTGGCGCGGTGCTGGCGCAGGGCCGTCTGGTGGATGCGTTTCGCCAAGGCAGCGGCCTGTTTCAACACGGCCACACCTACCTGGGCCATGCGGTGGCGTGCGCGGCCGCGCTGGCGGTGCAGCGCGTGATCCAGCGCGATGGCTTGCTGGCCCAGGTGCGCGAGCGTGGGCAGCAACTGCAGGGGCTGCTGCAACAGGCTTTGGGTGACCACCCCAACGTGGGCGATATCCGCGGGCGCGGTCTGTTCTGGGGCGTTGAGCTGGTGGCTGATCGGGCCAGCAAACAGTGGATCGACCCGGCCCACAAACTCCATGTTCGGATCAAGCGCGAGGCCATGGCCGAGGGCTTGATGGTCTACCCCATGGGCGGCACGGTGGACGGCCGGTGCGGTGACCACATCTTGCTGGCGCCGCCTTTCATCAGCACGCCCGATGAGCTGGCACAGATCGTTGAGCGGCTGAAACGGGCGCTCAACCGCTCGTTGGCCGCTGTGGGTGTGGGATCATAAAAATAATGCATAGAGTTTCAGGGTAAACACGAGGGGATATCGTTCAGGCTTACATGGAGCTTGCGATACCATCACCAGTCTTGGGCCACAAGCCCGTTTATTTCCGTAATCACGCAGTCCACTGCAGGAGTTGTTCGAGATGAAGAAAATCACCGCATATCTGAGCGCTGTTGCCGCCGCTACCGCCATGCTGGCACCCGTGGGTCAGGCCCAGGCCCAGCAAAAGTTCATGACCATCGGCACCGGTGGCGTGACCGGCGTTTACTACGCTGCCGGCGGCGCCATTTGCCGTCTGGTGAACAAAGACCGCGCCAAGCACGGCTTCCGTTGTTCGGTGGAATCCACGGGCGGTTCCGTGGTGAACATCAACACCATCAAGGCCGGTGAGCTCGACTTCGGCGTGTCCCAGTCGGACGTGCAATACAACGCCTTCAACGGCGCCAAGCAGTTCGAAAAAGACGGCAAGCACACCGACCTGCGCGCGGTGTTTTCCATCCACCCCGAGCCCTTCACCGTGCTGTCGCGCAAAGAAGCCAACATCACCAAGTTTGACGACCTGAAGGGCAAGCGCTTCAACGTCGGCAACCCTGGCTCCGGCACCCGCGCCGCCATGGACGAGTACCTGGCCAGCAGCGGTGGCAAGATCAGCGACTTCGGTCTGGCTGCCGAGCTGAAGGCCGACGAACACGGTGCCGCTTTGTGCGACAACAAGATCGACGGTTTCATCTACGGCGTGGGTCACCCCAGCGCCAACATCCAGGACCCGATCACCACCTGCGGCGCCAAGCTGGTGCCCATGACCGGTCCAGCGGTGGACAAACTGGTGAAGGCCAACAGCTACTACGCCAAGGTCAACATCCCTGGCGGCCTGTACGCCGGCCACCCCAACCCCACGCCCACCTACGGCGTGCTGGCCTCGTTTGTGACGTCGGCCAAGGTGTCCGACGCGGCGGTGTACGAGCTGGTCAAGGCCGTGTTTGAAAACTTCGACGAGTTCAAGAAGCTGCACCCTGCGTTTGTCGGCCTCGATCCCAAGAACATGATCAAGGACGGCCTGTCGGCTCCGCTGCACCCTGGTGCCGTGAAGTACTACAAGGAAAAAGGCTGGATGTAATTGCCTGCCGATTGCTGAGGTCCAACCGGACTGATGCCGCAAAAAAGCTCTGACTCGTCAGGGCTTTTTTGTTGGCCCCTCACAAAAAAACACAACGCATAGGTCTGCATGAAAACCCAAACCGCACCCGAGGTTGACGTCAACCAACTGGTTGCCGACAACGACACCGGCGGCCGCGCACCCGGCCGCTGGATGAGCCGCATGCTGCTGGCCGTGGCACTGGCTTGGTCCGTGTTCCAGCTCTGGATCGCCTCACCGCTGCCGTTCAGCCTCGGCATTCTGGTGTTCAACGACACCGAAACCCGCGCCATTCACCTGGGCTTTGCGGTGTTCCTCTCTTACATGGCGTACCCCGCGTTCAAGCGATCGCCGCGCGCCTATGTGCCCATCACCGACTGGGTGTTTGCGCTGGTGGGCACCTTCTGCGCCACCTACCTGTTCATCTTTTACAGTGAACTGGCCACCCGCCCGGGCCAGCCCACGCCCATGGACGTGTACACCGGCGCGGTCGGTATCGTGCTGCTGCTGGAAGCCACACGCCGCGTGCTGGGCTTGCCCATGGTGATCGTGGCGCTGGTGTTCCTGGGTTACACCTTTGGCGGGGCCTACATGCCCGACATGATTGCCCACCGGGGTTTCTCGCTCAACCGTGCCATGAGCCACCAGTGGCTCACCACAGAAGGCGTGTTCGGCGTGGCGCTGGGCGTGTCCAGTGGCTTCATCTTTCTGTTTGTGCTGTTTGGCTCGCTGCTGGACAAGGCCGGTGCTGGCAACTACTTCATCAAGTCGGCCTTTGCCTTGCTGGGCCACATGCGTGGCGGCCCGGCCAAGGCGGCGGTGCTGTCGTCGGCGGCCACCGGCATCATTTCCGGTTCGTCGATCGCCAACGTGGTGACCACCGGCACCTTCACCATTCCGCTGATGAAGCGGGTGGGCTACCGGCCCGACCAGGCCGGCGCGGTGGAAGTGTCAAGCTCGGTGAACGGCCAGATCATGCCGCCGGTCATGGGCGCTGCCGCCTTCCTGATGGTGGAATACGTGGGCATCCCCTACATCGAGGTGATGAAGCACGCCTTCTTGCCCGCCATCATTTCCTACATTGCCTTGCTCTACATCGTCCACCTGGAGGCGCTCAAGGCCAACATGGTGGGCCTGCCACGCCGGGGCACCGCCACGGCCGGCTCGCGCCTCATGTCGTTTGCCATGACCGTGGCCGGTTTCATCGTGCTGTCGGGCGCGGTGTACTGGGGCATCGGCTGGATCAAGACCGTCATGGGCGACGCCGCCGTCTGGGTCGTGGGTGCGGGCCTGCTGGCGGCCTATGTGGGCCTGCTGTGGTTTGGCGCCAAGCAGCCCGCCCTGGAGCTGGACGACCCCAACGCGCCGGTGTTTGAACTACCCGAAACCGGGCCCACGGTGAAGTCGGGCCTGCACTACCTGCTGGCCGTGGTGGTGCTGATCTGGTGCCTGATGGTCGAGCAAATGTCGCCAGGCCTCTCAGCCTTCTGGGCCACGATGTTCATCATCTTCGTCATGGTCACGCAAAAACCCATCATCGCCGCGTTTCGCGGCCAGGGTAGGCTGGGTGCTGCCACCCGCCAAGGCTTTGCCGATCTGATCGATGGCCTGGCCACCGGTGCGCGCAACATGATCGGTATTGGCGTGGCCACGGCGGCGGCCGGCATCATCGTCGGCACCGTGTCGCTCACTGGTGTCGGTCTGGTCATGACCGAGCTGGTGGAACTGTTGTCGGGTGGCAACCTCATGCTCATGCTGATTCTGGTGGCGGTCATCAGCCTGATTCTGGGCATGGGCTTGCCCACCACCGCCAATTACATCGTGGTGTCCACTCTCATGGCACCGGTGGTGGTGGAGCTGGGCGCCCAGAGCGGCCTGATCGTGCCGCTGATTGCGGTGCACCTGTTTGTGTTCTATTTCGGTCTCATGGCCGACGTGACGCCGCCGGTGGGGTTGGCCTCGTTTGCTGCGGCGGCCATTGCGCGGGCCGATCCCATCAAAACCGGCATCACCGCCTTCGCGTACAGCATGCGCACCGCCATCTTGCCGTTCCTCTTCATCTTCAACACGCAGCTGCTGATGATCGGGCTGTCGGGCCCGCTGCACCTGATGTTGACCGTGGTGAGTGCCACGGTGGCCATGCTGGTGTTTGCGGCGGCCACGCAGGGGTACTTCCTGGTCAGATCGCGGTGGTACGAAACGCTGGCCCTGCTGCTCATCACCTTCACCCTGTTCCGGCCGGGCTTCTGGTGGGACATGGTTTACCCGCCGTTTGACGAAGTGCCTGCGGCCCAGATGACATCGCTCATTGAACAAGCCCCTGCCGGTTCGGGCAAGCGCATCTGGATCGAAGGCATGAACATGAATGGCGATGACATCCGCAAAGGCGTGCTGCTGCCCTTGGGTGAGCCTGGAACGGCGCGCGAGCGTCTGGCCAGTTCGGGCCTGACCGTGATGGCGCAAGGCGACGAAATGCTGATTGCTGCGGTGAAGTTTGGCAGCCCCGCTGAAAAACTCGGTATCGAGCAGGGCTACCGCATCGTGTCGGCAGAAGTGCCGTCCGACCGGCCGGCCAAAGAATGGTTGTTCCTGCCCGCACTGGCCTTGCTGCTGCTGGTCATGGGTTTGCAGCGCCGCCGTCAGAAGCGGCAGGGCGCAGCGGCGTGACGCGCATAGCGCTCATTCACGCGCTGGCCCATTCGGTGGCGCCCGTCAATGACGAGCTGGCACGGGAATGGCCGCAGGCGCAGCGCATGAACTTGTTGGACGACAGCCTTTCCGCCGACCTTGCGCGCTCGGGACAAGGTCTGGACGCCGCCATGTACCAGCGCTTTGAAGCCTTGGCCGCCTACGCTGAGGGCACGGGCGCGCAGGCCATTTTGTTCACCTGCTCGGCCTTCGGGCCTTGCATTGAAGCGGTGGCCGCGCGCCGGCCCCACCTGCCTGTGCTCAAGCCCAACGAGGCCATGGTGGCCGAAGCGGTCAAGCATGGAGGGCGCATCGGTTTGATCGCGTCCTTTGCGCCGACCCTCGCGTCCATGCCGGTCGAATTCCCGGCCGGTACCGACTTGCGTACCGAGTTGGCCAAGGGCGCATTGGACGCCCTGAACCAGGGCGACACCGCGCTTCATGACGCACGGGTGGTGCTGGCTGCCAAGGCCCTTGCGAGCCAAGGTTGTATGGTGATTGCCCTGGCTCAATTCAGCATGGCGCGCGCGCAAGTGGCGGTGCACCAGGCCGTCGGTTTGCCTGTGCTTACCACACCCGGCAGCGCCGTGCGGGCACTGCGCCAGCGGCTGCATGCGTGAGCCGGTTTGCTGTGGCGGCTGCGGCTACAATCTAGGGTTGCCGTAAAGCGGGCATCTGGCTTGTAGCGTCTTCAAGACGCGATGCTGGTAAGTCCGTTCACAGGACGCGCGGGTGGCGAAATTGGTAGACGCACCAGGTTTAGGTCCTGACGTCCGCAAGGATGTGGGGGTTCGAGTCCCCCCCCGCGCACCACCTCACAGACGAAGAGATACCCCGGGTCAGCCAGGCAGGCTGGTTGACCGACACCCTTTTGGAGAAAACCATGACCGTGAACGTTGAAACCCTTGAGAAGCTCGAGCGCAAGATCACGCTGACGCTGCCCGCAGAAGTGATCCAGAGCGAAGTGGCCAAGCGCCTCAAGCGCTTGGCACGCGACGTCAAGATGGACGGTTTCCGTCCCGGCAAAGTGCCGATGAACGTTGTGGCCCAGCGTTACGGCTACTCCGTGCACTACGAAGTCATGAACGACAAAGTGGGCGAAGCCTTCGCCACTGCCGCCAACGAAGCGCAGCTGCGCGTGGCTGGCCAGCCCAAGATCACCGAAAAAGAGGAGGCGCCCGAAGGCCAGCTGGCCTTTGACGCGGTTTTCGAGGTCTACCCCGAAGTCAAAATCGACGACCTGACCACCGCCGAAGTGGAAAAAGTCAGCGCCGACGTCAACGACGCCGCCATCGACCGCACCCTGGACATCCTGCGCAAGCAGCGCCGCACCTTTGCGCAGCGCGCGCAAGACCAGGCCGCCCAAGACGGCGACCGCGTCACCATCGACTTCGCTGGCAAGATCGACGGCGAGCCGTTTGAAGGCGGCAAGGCCGAAGCCTTCCAGTTCATCGTTGGCGACGGCCAGATGCTCAAGGAATTTGAAGACGCCGTGCGCGGCATGAAGTCGGGTGAGTCCAAGACCTTCCCGCTGGCTTTCCCTGAGGACTACCACGGCAAAGACGTCGCCGGCAAAACGGCCGACTTCCTGGTCACGGTCAACAAGATCGAAGCCGCTCATCTGCCCGAAGTGGACGATGCCCTGGCCGCCTCGCTGGGCATTGCCGACGGCACGGTGGACGGCTTGCGCGCTGACATCAAGAAAAACTTGGAACGCGAAGTGAAGTTCCGTTTGCAGGCGCGCAACAAACAGGCTGCCATGGACGCCCTGGCCGCCAAAGCCGAGCTGGACCTGCCGAAGTCGGTGGTGCAAGCCGAACTCGACCGCCTGGTGGAAGGCGCCCGCGCCGACCTGAAGCAGCGCGGTGTGAAAGACGCCGACAAGGCGCCGATTCCTGACGACCTGTTCCGCCCTCAAGCCGAGCGCCGTGTGCGTCTGGGCCTGGTGGTGGCTGAATTGGTGCGCGCCAACGAACTGCACGCCAAGCCCGAGCAGATCAAGGCCCACATCGAAGAGCTGGCCGCTTCGTACGAAAAGCCGGCCGACGTGGTGCGCTGGTACACCGGCGACAACCGCCGCATGGCCGAGGTGGAAGCCATCGTGATCGAAAACAACGTGACCGAATTCGTTCTGTCCAAAGCCAAGATCACCGACAAGTCGGTCAGCTTCGAAGAGCTGATGGGCCAGGCCTGATCGGCTTGGGCCGCTTCGTGGTCGGTGCGTGAGCACGGGCCCGATGAACGGTTTGGCGAGTGTGGCAGCAATGCCCAGGGCGGAGTATTCCGCCCTTTTTTTTGACTTTGGCTTGCCTTTCGCGGTCTGCACGCCATATGGACAGTCTGGTCAAGCCCGTGACCGGGTAACGGCCTTCCCAGGTTGGTTACAGTAGTGGCATCGCGACCAATCAATACACGGAGAAACGCATGAGCGCAATGGATATTCAAGGCTTGGGCATGGTGCCCATGGTGATCGAGCAGTCGGGCCGCGGCGAGCGCGCGTACGACATCTATTCGCGCCTGCTCAAGGAACGCGTGATCTTTCTGGTGGGCCCGGTGAACGATCAGTCTGCCAACCTGGTGGTGGCGCAGTTGTTGTTTCTGGAAAGCGAAAATCCGGACAAGGACATTTCGTTCTACATCAACTCCCCCGGTGGGTCGGTGAGCGCCGGTATGGCGATTTTTGACACCATGAACTTCATCAAGTCCGACGTGTCTACACTGTGCATCGGCATGGCGGCCAGCATGGGTGCTTTCTTGCTGTCGGCTGGCGCCAAGGGCAAGCGTTTCGCGTTGCCCAACTCTAAGATCATGATTCACCAGCCTCTGGGCGGAACCCAGGGCCAGGCCACCGAAATCGAGATTCACGCCCGTGAAATTTTGAAGACGCGTGACCAGCTCAACAAGATTCTGGCCGAGCGCACTGGCCAGCCGCTGGAAAAAATTGAACGTGATACCGAGCGCGATTACTACCTTTCGGCTGCCGAGTCGGCCGAATACGGCCTCATCGACAAGGTGATCGACAAGCGTCCCGGCGCCGTCTGAGTTTCCACGGCGCTGTGCTCTGTCTGACATGCGCCGCACGAAGGGGAAAGCGCCGAAACCGGTGCTTTTCACCCGTTTGCCCCCTGGCAGCCTTGAACTATCATCGTTGCTGCTTGCACTTTCCGTTTCCAAGACCCTAAAGACTTATGGCCGACAAAAAAGCCACCTCCAGTGAAAAAGCGCTCTACTGCTCGTTTTGTGGCAAGAGCCAACACGAGGTCAAGAAGCTGATCGCTGGCCCTTCGGTCTTCATCTGCGACGAGTGCATTGATCTTTGCAACGACATCATCCGTGACGAGTTGCCCGGTCTGGAGTCGGTCAAGGCTGCTGGCGATGACGTACCCACGCCCGCCGAGCTGAAGTCCAACCTGGACAACTACGTGATTGGCCAAGACCCGGCCAAGCGTGCCCTGGCGGTTGCGGTGTACAACCACTACAAGCGCCTACGCCACAAGCTCACGGCCCGCAAGGACGACGTGGAACTGGCCAAAAGCAATATTTTGCTGATCGGCCCCACAGGCTCTGGCAAAACGCTGCTGGCTCAGACCATGGCGCGCATGCTCAATGTGCCCTTCGTCATGGCCGACGCGACCACCCTGACCGAAGCCGGTTATGTGGGCGAAGACGTGGAAAACATCGTGGCCAAGCTCTTGCAGAGCTGCAACTACGATGTCGAGCGCGCGCAGCAGGGCATCGTTTACATCGACGAAATCGACAAGATCACCCGCAAGTCGGACAACCCGTCCATCACCCGTGACGTGTCGGGTGAGGGCGTTCAGCAGGCCTTGCTGAAGCTCATCGAGGGCACCATGGCCTCGGTGCCTCCGCAAGGTGGTCGCAAACACCCGAACCAGGATTTTCTGCAGGTGGACACCACCAACATCCTGTTCATCTGCGGCGGCGCGTTTGCCGGCCTTGAAAAGATCATCGAAAACCGCACAGAAGCCTCGGGCATGGGTTTTGGTGCGCTGGTCAAGAGCAAGCAGCAGCGCAGCCTGACCGAAGCCTTCAAGGAAATCGAGCCAGAAGACCTGATCAAGTTCGGTCTGATCCCCGAGTTGGTGGGCCGTGTGCCCGTCATTGCCGCGCTGTCTGAACTCAGCGAGGACGCACTGGTCGAAATCCTCACCGAACCCAAAAACGCCGTGGTGAAACAGTTTTCCCGCCTGCTGTCCATGGAAGGTGCCGAGTTGGAGGTGCGTCCTGCAGCGCTCAAGGCGATTGCCCGCAAGGCGCTGGCCCGCAAGACGGGCGCCCGCGGTTTGCGCTCCATCCTGGAAAATGCGCTGATCGACACCATGTTTGAGTTGCCAGGGATGAGCAACGTTGAGAAAGTGGTGGTCGACGAGTCCACCATTGACGAAAACAAACCACCGCTGCTGGTGTACCGCGAAGCTGCCAAGCAGGCCTGACCACCATCCCCAGCGGATGGGAGCCTGCTTTTTAATGTCATCGATGCGTCCGGTTGATATCGCCCGCATCAACCCTACCTGCTGATTTTGCTGAGGTTGAAATGTCCGGACATACCCCCTTGCCCAGTTCGCCGGTTGACCTGCCCCTGTTGCCCTTGCGCGATGTGGTGGTCTTCCCGCACATGGTGATTCCGCTGTTTGTGGGTCGCCCGAAAAGTATCAAAGCACTTGAAGCTGCCATGGAGGCCGAGCGCCGCATCATGCTGGTGGCGCAAAAGGCCGCAGCCAAGGACGAGCCTTCCACGGAAGACATGTTTGAGATGGGCTGCGTGGCCACCATCTTGCAAATGCTCAAGCTGCCCGACGGTACCGTGAAGGTGCTGGTTGAAGGCCTTCAGCGGGCCAAGGTGCTCGACATTCGCGACGGTGACACCCATTTCGTGGCCAATGTGACCCCCGTTGACCCGTCGACCGAGCGCGCCGACACGCAGTCCACCGAGCTTGAGGCGCTGCGCCGCGCGGTGATGCAGCAGTTTGACCAGTACGTCAAGCTCAACAAAAAGATCCCCTCCGAGATCTTGACGTCGATCTCCAGCATCGACGACCCAGGTCGCCTGGCCGACACCATCGCTGCCCACCTGCCGCTCAAGCTGGAGTCCAAGCAGGTGGTGCTGGACCTCGACCCGGTCAACAAGCGCCTGGAAAACCTGTTTGAACAGCTCGAGCGCGAAGTCGACATCTTGAACGTCGACAAAAAAATCCGCGGTCGCGTCAAGCGCCAAATGGAAAAGAACCAACGCGACTTCTATCTGAACGAGCAGGTCAAGGCGATCCAGAAAGAACTGGGCGAAGGCGAAGAGGGCGCCGATATTGAAGAGATCGAGAAGAAGATCAAGGCCGCCAAAATGCCCGCTGATGCGCGCAAAAAGGCCGACGCCGAATTCAAAAAGCTCAAGCTGATGTCGCCCATGTCTGCCGAAGCCACGGTGGTGCGCAACTACATCGATGCACTGGTGGCGTTGCCATGGAGCAAGAAGACCAAGATCAAGCACGACCTGGCGCACGCTGAAGCCGTGCTCAACGAAGATCATTACGGTCTAGACAAGGTCAAGGACCGCATCCTCGAATACCTTGCGGTTCAGCAGCGCGTGGACAAGGTGAAGGCGCCCATCTTGTGCTTGGTGGGTCCGCCCGGCGTGGGCAAGACCTCGCTGGGGCAGTCAGTTGCCAAGGCCACCGGACGCAAGTACGTTCGTATGGCGCTGGGTGGTATGCGCGACGAGGCCGAGATTCGCGGCCACCGCCGCACCTACATTGGTGCGATGCCAGGCAAGGTGTTGCAAAGCCTGAGCAAAGTGGGCACACGCAACCCGCTTTTCTTGCTGGACGAGATCGACAAACTGGGCACCGATTTCCGTGGTGACCCTTCCAGCGCTTTGCTGGAAGTGCTTGACCCCGAGCAGAACCACACCTTCGGGGATCACTACGTCGAAGTGGACTTTGACCTCTCCGACGTGATGTTTGTGGCCACGTCGAACTCGATGAACATCCCGCCGGCGCTGCTGGACCGGATGGAAGTGATCCGCCTGTCGGGTTACACCGAAGACGAAAAGACCAACATCGCCATGCGCTACCTGCTGCCCAAGCAGCTGAAGAACAACGGTATTCGAGATGGTGAGATGGAGGTTCAGGAGTCTGCGGTGCGTGACATCGTGCGCTACTACACCCGAGAAGCCGGCGTGCGTTCGCTTGAGCGCGAGCTGGGCAAGATCTGCCGCAAGGTGGTGAAGGGCCTGCTGCTCAAAAAATACACCCCCACCGTGGTGGTCAACTCAGACAACCTCAACGATTTTCTGGGTGTGCGCAAATACAGCTATGGCCGTGCTGAAGCGCAAAACCAGGTGGGGCAGGTGGTGGGACTGGCGTGGACCGAGGTCGGCGGCGATTTGCTCACCATCGAAGTGGCGATCATGCCCGGCAAAGGCGTGATCACCCGCACCGGATCGCTGGGCGATGTGATGAAAGAGTCGGTTGAGGCAGCGCGCACCGTGGTACGCAGCCGTTCCCGTTCACTGGGCATCAAAGACGAGCAATTCGACAAGCGAGACATCCACATTCACGTGCCCGACGGCGCGACACCGAAAGACGGCCCCAGCGCGGGTGCAGCCATGACCACGGCCCTTGTCTCATCGCTCACGGGCATTCCCGTGCGTGCGGATGTAGCCATGACCGGGGAGATCACCCTGCGCGGTGAGGTCACGGCCATTGGCGGTCTCAAAGAAAAGTTGCTGGCCGCATTGCGTGGCGGCATCAAGACCGTGATCATTCCGGAAGAGAACGTGAAGGATCTGGCGGAGATTCCGGACAACGTGAAGGAAGGTCTGGAGATCGTTCCGGTGAAGTGGATCGACAAGGTGCTGGCGATCGCGCTGGAGCGTTTGCCCGTGCCTTTGACCGACGAAGAGGTGGCCGCCCAGGTGGCTGCAGCGTCGGCCCGGCCTGCGGCAACGGCGCCGGATGCTGTCAAGCACTGAGCAAAAAGTTGCTAGGGGCTTGAAAACCAGCGTTTTTTTGCGCTAGAATTTCAGCTTCTGGCAGACGTTAGAAACATGCGGGATTAGCTCAGTTGGTAGAGCGATACCTTGCCAAGGTATAGGTCGAGAGTTCGAGTCTCTTATCCCGCTCCAAATTAAAAAGGGAAGCCCTGCTTCCCTTTTTTGTCGGTGATGTTGCAGTTGGCTTTGGTGCCAGTTGCATTTGGCGCGATAGCAAATCGGTTATGCAACGGATTGCAAATCCGTCTAGCCCGGTTCGACTCCGGGTCGCGCCTCCAGTCGCTGGCAAGCGGCACACGTATGCGGGATTAGCTCAGTTGGTAGAGCGATACCTTGCCAAGGTATAGGTCGAGAGTTCGAGTCTCTTATCCCGCTCCAATCTCTAAAAGGAAGCTTTGCTTCCTTTTTTTGTTGGTGGCTCAAATGTGTTGACGGCAAGCCTTTACAGGCCACGGCGGAACCGCGCAATGGTCTTCGCGCAGGCTCCCCCCAAAGTCCAGATGTCGAACCTGCGACAATGACGGCCAGCCTCGATGGTGAAATTGGTAGACACAGCGGACTTAAAATCCGCCGGCTTTAACAGGCCGTACCGGTTCGATTCCGGTTCGAGGCACCACCGCTAGGTTTTTTCCGGTTTCGCCGGTACAGTGAGTTTCCCATGACCCGATACAACGCACCCTTCGAAATCCATGTGCATGGAGACGTGCCGCTGCGCGAAGATGTGGTGTTCAGCCAGATCCAAGACGCGCTCAAGCCGCTGTGGCAATACGCCGGCGCACGCTCTCTGGCCGCCGCCGCCGAGAGCGCCTACGAAGACGAGCCTGGCATCCGTTTCGATGCGGCTGCGCACGTGCTGCAGATGTGCTGGACCGTTCCCGGCGACGAAGACTTTCGGCAGGTGATCGAGGAAGCTTGCATGGGCCTGAACGAAATCGCCTCGGCCGGAGCGCCGTTGGAGGTGTCTTTTTACGACACCGAATACGACGAGGAAGACGAGTCTTCTGAAGAAGAAGCCCGCGACGACTTCATGATGTGCTTTGTCGGTCCGACGCCAGCAGCGATCATGCAGGTACAGCGCGACTTGCTCGTTCAGGACGTGGTGCACATCATGGAGCGCCACTTTGACGCGGCCGAGCTTGGTGATGTGGTGGTGGCCATTGACAAGCTGTTTACTGAGCGTTTTGACGCCCTGGTGAACTCGATGCAGCTGGGCCGTCCGCCCCGTGGACACGGTGGCCCTTCGGGGCACGGTGGACCGCGCAAGCCTCGCCATTTGCACTGATCATCAAGCGTGGTGTCCTGCTGGCCACAACCTGGCAGTGGTTCTCTGGTTCGCCGCAGCCCCCTGCTGTCTTTTGCACGGGCTCAATGTAGTCGTCGGGCCGTGCCATGGCGGGTAGGTTGGCCACGCCAAAACAGCGGGTTGAGATTTATGGTCTGTGGACTTTTGCAACCCGTCTGGCCACTATCCTTGGGCCCTTGAGTTGTGGGCTCACTTCGACGACAGGAGAGGGGCGTCAACCAGCGCAGCTGCCCATTGGCCTCACTGGTGCGTTGTTCTTGGGGGTTTGGCCTTGTTGATTCCGGTGAACATGCAGCGCGGCCATGCCGCCACACTGGCCGGACCAGCGCCCCGTCAGACAAGAAAAATGGCCCCGCAGGGCCATGTGACTGTCGCGTGCCCGGGGTAGAGCCTTCAGTATTCAAGCATTCGTGGCAGGCCTTTGGCCTGCTCGACCCACTTTGTCACTTCGGCTTCGGTGGGGACGCGGCGGACCAGTTTTTTCGTGGCGTTGAGTTCGGCCATAGCCGTCGTCAGGTTGTCTGCCCGGCGGCGGGCCAACTCGGGCACCGTGTCCACCCCGGCGGCTTCCAGCAAGTCGGCGTACTCCGAGCCCACACCGCTGATGCGGTACAGGTCGACCATGTTGGCAAATCTCAGCAGCTGCTTTTCCGTCAGGCCGGCTTTGGCTGCAAGGGCCTTGCGCAGGGCCGGTGTTTTGGCCTGGTTCAGCAGGGAGTCCGTGTCTGCTACGCCAGCGTTATTCAATTTTTCGCCGATGACTGGGCCGATACCCTCAACATCGTTGATCTTTTTGTTGGCCATGCCTTGCGTTCCTTTCAGAGGTGGTTGAGACGAACACCGTTGAGGTGCACGCTTGCCAATGTACTGAATTGGTGTCGTTTAGGCCAGAGGGGGTGTCCGCAGGGTGTGTCAGGCATCACACGATGCGTGTGGCGGTGTGGCGCTCAGGTCAAGCGAAAAGCTCAGCAGATCAGTGGCGCTGCGGTGGCTGAGGTGGGTAGCCAGCACTGTGCGGCCTGCGTAAGCGCAGCTGGGTCGCCTGTGCAAAGCAGTTGTAGCCTGGGGTGTGCGACATCACCGCGATGGTCTGCCGCGTCGAGTCCTAGAACCGCCCTGGTGCGGCGGGCCACGGGCAGGCCGGTTTCCACCAACATGATGCCAGGGCCACAGAGCTGGCTCAGAACATCTGCCGCGAAGGGGTAGTGGGTGCATCCCAGTACCAGGGTATCGATGGGCGGGGAGGGGTCTTGCCGCGTTTGCACGGCCTGCAGATAGCGCTGGCAAAGCCGCTGGGTGGTGTTGGCGTCGCCGCGCTCAATGGCATCGGCCAGTCCGTCGCAAGGTTGGCAGCTGAATTGAGCACTGGGAGCGGATGCCTCGACGCGGGAGCGCAGTTGAGCAAAACGCGCACTGTCCAGGGTGCCGCGTGTGGCGAGCACGCCAATGTGCCCGCTGCGGCTCATTTGGGCTGCGGTTTTCAGGGCCGGCTCCACGCCCACAATAGGCAGGTGCGGGTAGGCCAGGCGCAAGTCGTCAATCGCCATGGCTGTGGCGGTGTTGCAGGCCACCACCAGCGCATCAACAGCATGGTGCTGCAAAAGGTAGGCCGCGATGCGGCTGGAGCGGTCGACAACAGCTTGGGCGCTGCGCTCGCCATAGGGGGCGAAGGCGCTGTCGGCCACATAAACAAACTGGGCTTCTGGAATTTCAGCCAGCAAGGCACGCAGCACGCTCAGGCCACCCACCCCGCTGTCAAAAATTCCGATGGTTTTCAAGCGCTGGCGACGGCAATGCCTTTGAACTCGCCAGTGGCGATGCGCTTGCTCCACTCGGCCGGGCCGGTGATGTGGGCGCTGGTGCCACCCGAATCCACGGCCACGGTCACGGGCATGTCCACCACGTCGAATTCGTAGATGGCTTCCATGCCCATGTCGGCAAAGCCCACCACTTTGGCATGCTTGATGGCCTTGGATACCAGGTAGGCAGCGCCGCCCACGGCCATGAGGTAGGCCGACTGGTGTTTTTTGATGGCTTCAATAGCGACCGGGCCACGCTCGGCTTTACCAATCATGGCGATCAATCCGGTCTTGGCCAGCATCATTTCGGTGAAGCCGTCCATGCGGGTGGCGGTGGTGGGGCCAGCGGGACCCACGGCTTCGTCGCGCACCGGATCGACCGGGCCCACGTAGTAAATGACGCGGTTGGTGAAGTCCACCGGCAGGGACTCCCCCTTGGCCAGCATGTCCTGGATGCGCTTGTGCGCGGCGTCGCGACCGGTGAGCATCTTGCCGTTGAGCAGCAGGGTCTGGCCCGGCTTCCAGCTGGCCACCTCGGCGGGCGTGAGCGTGTCCAGGTTGACGCGCTGGCTCTTCTGCGTGTCGGGCGTCCAGTCGACGTTGGGCCACAGGTCGAGGCTCGGTGGGTCCAGGTAGACCGGGCCGCTGCCGTCGAGCACAAAGTGGGCGTGGCGCGTGGCCGCGCAGTTGGGGATCATGGCCACGGGCTTGCTGGCCGCGTGGGTGGGGTACATCTTGATCTTCACATCGAGCACGGTGGTCAGGCCGCCCAGGCCCTGCGCGCCAATGCCGAGCGCGTTGACTTTCTCAAACAGCTCCAGGCGCATCTCATCGACCTTGCTGAGCTTCTCGCCCTTGGACGCCTTGGCCTGCAGTTCGTACATGTCCAGGTCGTCCATCAGGCTTTCTTTGGCCATGAGCACCGCTTTTTCAGCGGTGCCGCCGATACCGATGCCCAACATGCCCGGCGGGCACCAGCCGGCGCCCATGGTCGGTACAGTTTTCAGCACCCAGTCCACCACGCTGTCGCCGGGGTTGAGCATGACCATCTTGGACTTGTTTTCCGAGCCGCCGCCCTTGGCGGCTACGGTCACTTCCACCGTGTTGCCGGGCACGATCTCGGTAAAGATCACGGCGGGGGTGTTGTCCTTGGTGTTCTTGCGGTCGAACTGCGGGTCGGCCACCACGCTGGCGCGCAGCGTGTTGTCGGGGTGGTTGTAGCCCTGGCGCACGCCTTCGTTGATGGCGTCGTCCAGGCTGCCGGTGAAGCCGTCCCAGCGCACGTCCATGCCCACCTTCAGGAACACGTTGACGATGCCGGTGTCCTGGCAGATCGGGCGGTGACCGGTGGCGCTCATCTTGCTGTTGGTCAGGATCTGCGCAATCGCATCTTTCGCGGCCGGGCTTTGCTCGCGTTCGTAAGCGCGGGCCAGGTGGGCGATGTAGTCGGCCGGGTGGTAGTAGCTGATGTACTGCAGGGCGGCGGCGACGGATTCGATCAGGTCGTTCTGGCGGATGCTCGTGGTCATGGCGTGGGTGTTGTGTGCAAGTGGGTTGGCTTGGATATGGGCTTGGATGGCACTGGCCGCGTTGCATACGCGGCGATGACTCTGCTACGGTGTGCGCAACATGTTATTTTGACAGGTCAGCCCTTGGCCTGGCTGACGACCAGAGGCTTCGCCATGAATGCTGAATCAGAGACCCGCGACGAGTCGGACAGCACGGGCCCCATTGCGGTGCCCGCTCAGCGTTTGTGGGGTGCGCAGACGCAGCGCTCGCTGGCGCATTTCAACATTTCGGGCGAGCTCATGCCGAGCGAGCTGATTGATGCGCTGGCGAGGGTGAAGCGGGCTTGCGCCGTGGTCAACGCGCGCCTTGCCGGACTAGACGCGGACAAGTCCCAAGCCATCGTGGCCGCGGCTGACGAGGTGATTGGCGGCCAGCACGCGGTTGAATTCCCGTTGATGGTCTGGCAGACCGGCTCGGGGACGCAAACCAACATGAATTTGAACGAGGTGCTGGCCAATCGGGCGAGCGAGTTGCTGGGCGGGCCGCGGGGCGCCGGCCGCCTCGTGCATCCGAACGACGACGTGAACCGAAGCCAGTCGTCGAACGACGTGTTTCCCACCGCCATGCACCTGGCCGCCGTGCTGGGCCTGAAGCAGCGCTTGCTGCCGGCGTTGGCCGACCTGCACGCTACGCTGGCTGCCAAAGTGGCGGCTTTTGACGCGATCGTGAAAGTTGGCAGAACCCATTTGCAAGACGCAACCCCTCTGACGCTGGGACAGGAAATGTCGGGCTGGGCGGCACAGCTGTCGCACGCGGATCGGCATGTGCGTGCGGCGCTCCCTCATTTGTGTGAGCTGGCGCTGGGTGGCACAGCGGTGGGCACCGGGCTCAATGCGCCGGCTGGTTTCGATGTGGCCGTGGCAGCCGAACTGGCCCGCCACACGGGCATGCCGCTGGTCACAGCACCCAACAAGTTTGAGGCGATGGCCAGCTGCGATGCGCTGGTGCATGCCCATGGCGCTTTGAAAACGCTGGCCGCTGGCCTGATGAAGATCGCCAACGACGTGCGTTGGCTGGCGAGTGGGCCGCGTTGTGGCTTGGGTGAAATCTCGATTCCCGAGAACGAGCCCGGGTCGTCCATCATGCCGGGGAAGGTCAACCCGACTCAGTGTGAGGCGCTCACCATGTTGTGTTGTCAGGTCATGGGCAACGACGTGGCCATCAACATGGGCGGCGCGTCGGGCAATTTTGAACTCAACGTGTTCCGGCCCATGATTGCGCACAATTTTCTGCAAAGTGTGCGGCTGCTGAGCGATGGGATGCGCAGTTTTCGCGAGCATTGCGCAAAGGGCATCGAGCCTAATGTGGGCCGCATGGCCGAGATGGTGGAGCGCTCGCTGATGCTGGTGACCGCCTTGAATGCGCACATTGGCTACGACAAGGCGGCGGAGATCGCCAAAAAGGCCCACCGGGACGGCTCGACCTTGCGCGCTGCAGCGCTGGCTCTGGGCCATGTGACCGGGGATCAGTTTGACCTGTGGGTGGACCCGGCCGCCATGGTGGGGCGCTAGGTAAGAGCCACACCACAGGCACCTTTCGCATTCAGCCGAGCTTTGTTTCAGCGGGGCGCGCTGTTCGCGCCGAGCACGCCGTCAGCGCCGCGCAGCAGGCCCTTGAGTTCGCCGATTTCCTGGCGCAGCAGTTGCACCTCTGCATGCAACTGATGCTCAATGGACTGGCCGACCTGCTCCACCGCTTCCACTGTGGATTGGTGTTCGCCTTCGTTGAAGGTCTGCATCGCGTTGACGATGATCGCGATGAACAGGTTGAGCATCGTGAAAGTGGCGAACAAGATGAAGATGATGAAGAAAATCCAGGCGAAAGGCGCCACTTCCATCACCGGCCGGGCGATGCCCATCGACCAGCTCTCCAGCGTCATGATCTGGAACAGTGTGTACAGCGACCGGCCGAGGTGTCCAAACCAGTCCGGGAAGTCGACGCCAAACAGGTGCGTGGCGATGACGGCGAAAACATAAAAGACCAGCAGCAGCACCAGCGCAATCGACGAAAGCCCCGGGATGGCAGAAAGCAGCGCCCCCACCACCCGGCGCATGGAGGGCACCATGGTGAGCATGCGCAGCACCCGCAGCACGCGCAGGGCACGCAGCACCGCGAAGGGCCCGCTGGCAGGAATGAGTGCAATGCCCACCACCGCAAAATCAAACAGGCTCCACGGGTCGCGGAAAAATGCTGCGCGGTGGACGTAGAGGCGCAGGGCAATCTCCAGCACGAACACCACCAGGATGGCCCGGTCGAAGGCGAGCAGGGTGTTGCCGTATTGGGCCATCAGGGCTGGTGAGGTCTCCAGTCCCATCAGCACCGCATTGATCACGATCAAGCCAATGATGAACCGCTGAACGCGAGCACTGGCCAGGAATGCGCCAAGTCGCAGGCGCAAGCTTGGGTTGGGAACGGAGTGTGTGTCGGGCATGGTTGCCTGAAGGGCCTGGGTGATGGGGGGCTTGATTTTAGGGCGCGTCCCAATGTTCTGCCGTTCGTCAGGCTATGCAAGCCGCCGGCCATGTAAGTGGCTCGTAAGAGCCTTTGCGCACATTCGATGGCTGATCTGTTACCCATACACCCGAGGAGACTGCCCATGTCCGCACCGTCGACGTCCATCCAATCCACCCTGGTCGAAAACCGCGTTTTTGAACCCACCGAGGCCACGGTGAAGGCCGCCCGCATTTCGGGCATGGATGCCTACAACGCGCTGTGTGCCGAGGCAGAAAACGACTTCGAGGGTTTCTGGGCCAAACGCGCTCGTGAAACCTTGACCTGGCACAAGCCCTTCACCAAAACGCTGGACGAGTCGAACGCTCCCTTCTACAAGTGGTTCGAAGATGGCGAGTTGAACGCTTCGTACAACTGCCTGGACCGCCACATGGGCACCCCGGTGGAAAACAAGACCGCCATCATCTTCGAAGCCGATGGCGGCGAAGTGACCAAGGTGACCTACAAGGAACTGCTGGCCAAGGTCTCCCAGTTCGCCAACGCGCTCAAGGCCAAGGGTGTGAAGAAGGGCGACCGCGTCGTCATTTACATGCCCATGACCATTGAAGGCGTGGTGGCCATGCAGGCTTGCGCCCGCATCGGCGCCACCCACAGCGTGGTGTTCGGTGGCTTCTCGGCCAAGGCCCTGCAAGAGCGCATCCAAAACGCCAGCGCCGTGGCCGTGATCACAGCCAACTACCAGCTGCGCGGCGGCAAAGAGCTGCCGCTCAAGTCCATCGTGGACGAAGGCATCGCCATGGGCGGCTGCGATTGCGTGAAAGACGTGATCGTGTTCCAGCGCACCCCCACCGCGGTCAACATGGTGGCCGGTCGCGACAGTTTCATGCACGACGTCATGGCTGCCGAGTCGACCGATTGCCCGGCCGAAATGGTGAGCGCCGAGCACCCGCTGTTTGTGCTTTACACCTCGGGTTCCACCGGCACGCCCAAGGGCGTGCAGCACAGCACCGGTGGCTACCTGCTGTGGGCCAACCTGACCATGAACTGGACCTTCGACCTGAAGGACAGCGACGTGTTCTGGTGCACCGCCGACATCGGCTGGATCACCGGCCACACCTACGTGGCCTATGGCCCGCTGGCCGCAGGCGCCACGCAAATCGTGTTCGAAGGCGTGCCCACCTACCCGAACGCTGGCCGCTTCTGGCAGATGATCGAGAAGCACAAGTGCACCATTTTCTACACCGCTCCCACGGCCATCCGCTCGCTGATCAAGGCCGCTGAGGGTGACGAGAAAGTGCATCCGGCGCGCTCCGATCTGAGCAGCCTGCGTCTGCTGGGTTCGGTGGGCGAGCCCATCAACCCAGAAGCCTGGATGTGGTACTACAAGCACGTAGGCGGCGAGCGCTGCCCGATTGTGGACACCTTCTGGCAGACCGAAACCGGTGGTCACATGATCACGCCGCTGCCTGGTGCAACGCCATTGGTGCCGGGTTCGTGCACGCTGCCGCTGCCGGGCATTACCACCGCCATCGTGGACGAGACGGGCAACGACGTGCCCAACGGTGCCGGTGGCATCTTGGTGGTCAAGCGCCCATGGCCTTCGATGATCCGCACCATCTGGGGTGACCCCGAGCGCTTCAAGAAAAGCTACTTCCCTGAAGAGCTCAAGGGCTACTACCTGGCCGGCGACGGCGCCGTGCGCAGCGTAGACCGCGGCTACTTCCGCATCACGGGCCGCATTGACGACGTGCTGAACGTGTCGGGCCACCGCATGGGCACGATGGAAATCGAATCCGCGCTGGTGGGCAAGACCGACCTGGTGGCCGAAGCCGCTGTGGTGGGCCGTCCGGACGACCTCACCGGCGAAGCCATTGTGGCCTTCGTGGTGCTCAAGCGTTCGCGCCCCACCGGCGACGAAGCCAAAGCCATTGCCAAGGTGCTGCGCGACTGGGTGGGCAAAGAGATCGGCCCGATCGCCAAGCCCAAAGACATCCGTTTCGGTGACAACCTGCCCAAGACCCGCTCGGGCAAGATCATGCGCCGCCTGCTGCGCTCGATCGCCAAAGGTGAAGCTATCACCCAGGACACCTCCACCCTGGAGAACCCGGCCATCCTGGATCAATTGTCTGAAAACAATTGATGCTGTGAATATGCCTGAGCGCCGCAAGGCGTTCAGGCAACAAAAAACCCGCTGAGATTCAGCGGGTTTTTTGTTTTCAAAGGAACTGAAATTACTTTTGGCTCAGCACCCAGGCAGCCAGCTTCTTGGAGTCAGCTTCGCTGACCTGCGGATTGGCTGGCATAGGGATCGCACCCCACACGCCCGAACCACCCTTGATGATCTTGGTGGCCAGCATGTCGAGCGCTTTCGCGTCGCCAGCGTATTTCTTGGCCACGTCCTTGTAAGACGGGCCCACCAGCTTCTTGTCAGCGGCATGGCAAGCCATGCAATTTTTGCTTTTGGCCAGCGCTTCGTCAGCAATGGCCGGTGCAGCGATGGCGGCCATGGCGGCCATAATCAGAAGAGCGCGTTTCATGTGTTGTCCTTGTGCAATGGGGAAGTGGTGCAGACGCCTCAATTTTAACGGTTCCCCCGGCTCAGATACGGTCGGTTACAGTTTCTTGCCGGGCTTTATCGGGCCTTTACTGGAGGGTGTGATGTTTTTCCTGTTCACGGGCATGGGCCTGATGCTGCTGAAGTATTTTGAGATCGGTTTTGTGGCTGATCTCTCCTGGTGGTGGGTCTTGTCGCCCTTTGCCATGGCGGTGGCCTGGTGGGCCTGGGCCGACACCACCGGCTACACCAAACGCAAGGCCATGGAGCGGATGGACCAGAAAAAGCAGGATCGCATTGACCGCCAGCGCGAGGCGCTGGGCATCAAGAGCAAGCGGCGCAAATAAACGGCGTACGCGTCAGTAGTTGTCCAGCACGGCGCCCTTGCTGGCGCTGGACGCGTTGAAGGCAAACTTGGCTTGCACGCCCCGCGTGTAGCGCGGAGCCGGAGCGGTCCAGCCTGCCTTGCGCCGTGCAATTTCGCTCTCAGGCACGTTGAGCTCCAGTTTCAGGGCGTGGGCGTCGATGGTGATGCTGTCGCCTTCTTCGACAAAGGCGATGGTCCCGCCCGCGGCGGCCTCGGGCGCCACATGCCCGACCACCATGCCCCAGGTGCCACCCGAGAAGCGGCCGTCGGTGATGAGGCCCACACTCTCCCCCAGGCCGGCGCCAATGAGGGCGCCCGTGGGGGCCAGCATCTCGGGCATGCCCGGGCCGCCCTTGGGGCCGAGGTAACGCAGCACCATCACGTCACCGGCTTTTATCTTGCCGTCCAGGATGGCCTTGAGAGCCGACTGTTCGTCTTCAAACACGCGGGCGGGTCCGGTCATAACTGGATTTTTCAGGCCCGTGATCTTGGCCACACAGCCTTCGGGAGACAGGTTGCCCTTGAGGATGGCCAGGTGGCCCTGCTTGTACATCGCGTTCTCGATTGTGTGGATCACGCTCTGCTCAGGTGGCGCGTCCGGCACGTCTTTCAGCACCTCGGCAATGGTCTGGCCGGTGATGGTGATGCAGTCGCCGTGCAACAGGCCGGCGTTCAGCAGCATTTTCATCACCTGCGGAATGCCGCCTGCAACGTGCAAGTCCACGGCCAGCGCCTTGCCGCTGGGCTTCAGGTCGCACAGCACCGGGGTGCGCTGGCGGATGCGCTCGAAGTCGTCGATGCTCCACTCCACGCCCGCGCAATGCGCAATGGCCAGGAAGTGCAGCACTGCGTTCGTCGACCCGCCGGTGGCCATGATCACGGCCACCGCGTTTTCAATGGATTTGCGCGTGACGATGTCGCGTGGCTTGATGTCCTGGCGGATGGCTTCGATCAGCACCCGGGCCGACTCTTTGGCCGAGGCCACCTTTTCTTCGTGCACGTTGGCCATGGTGGAGGAGTAGGGCAGCGAGATGCCCAGGGCCTCGAAGGCCGAGCTCATGGTGTTGGCGGTGTACATGCCGCCGCAGGAGCCGGTGCCGGGGATGGCGCGTTTCTCGATCTCCAGCAGGTCGGCGTCGCTCATGTTGCCGGCGGCGTTTTGGCCCACAGCCTCGAACACGCTGACGATGTTGAGGTCTTCGCCCTTGTACTTGCCCGGCAGGATGGTGCCGCCGTACACATAGATGGCCGGCACGTTGGCGCGCAGCATGCCCATGAGGCCGCCGGGCATATTCTTGTCACACCCGCCAATGACGACTACGCCGTCCATCCACTGGCCTTGCACGCAGGTTTCCACGCAATCGGAAATCACCTCGCGGGAAACCAGCGAATACTTCATACCCTCGGTGCCCATGGCCATGCCGTCTGAAATGGTCGGGGTGCCAAACACCTGGGCGTTGCCGCCGGCTTCCTCAATGCCCGCAATCGCTGCGTCGGCCAGTTTTTGCAGGCCCGAGTTGCACGGCGTGATGGTGCTGTGTCCGTTGGCCACGCCCACCATGGGTTTCACGAAATCGCCTTCTTGGTAGCCCATGGCGTAGTACATGGATCGGTTGGGCGCTCGCGACTTGCCTTGGGTGATGTTCGCGCTGCGGTTGTTGATGGGCTGGATCGGGATGGTTTTGGATTCGGCCATGGTGGGTCTCTTCGGTCGGGTGGGTGGGCGTTGGTGTGCCGTGTTCATGGGCTTGGCGGTCACCCCGCCTTATAGCCCACGCGGCATAACCCGCTGCGGGGTGGGCGATAATTGAGGCCGCTTTTTCCTTCCCTGAACCCTTCCAGTCGAAGCCTCACCATGCCCGCTTACCGCTCCAAAACTTCCACCGCCGGCCGCAACATGGCAGGTGCCCGTTCCCTGTGGCGTGCCACCGGCATGAAAGACGGCGACTTTGAAAAGCCAATCATCGCCATCGCCAACTCGTTCACCCAGTTCGTGCCCGGCCATGTGCATTTGAAAGACCTGGGCCAGCTGGTGGCCCGAGAGATTGAGGCGGTGGGCGGTGTGGCAAAAGAATTCAACACCATTGCCGTGGACGATGGCATTGCCATGGGCCACGACGGCATGCTGTATTCCTTGCCCAGCCGAGAGCTGATCGCCGATTCGGTGGAGTACATGGTCAATGCCCACTGCGCCGACGCGCTGGTGTGCATTTCCAACTGCGACAAGATCACCCCCGGCATGTTGATGGCGGCGATGCGCCTGAACATCCCGGTGGTGTTCGTGTCGGGTGGCCCCATGGAAGCCGGCAAGGTGCGCCTGGCCAACCCGCAATCGCAGGTGGTGGAGTTCAAGAAGCTGGACCTGGTGGATGCCATGGTGATGGCGGTGGACGACAAGGTGAGCGATGCCGAACTGGCCGAAGTGGAGCGCTCGGCTTGCCCAACCTGCGGTTCCTGCTCGGGCATGTTCACGGCCAATTCCATGAACTGCCTGGCCGAAGCACTGGGTCTGGCGCTGCCGGGCAACGGCACCGTGCTGGCCACGCACGCTGACCGCGAGCAACTGTTCAAGCGGGCAGGGCGCCTGGCCGTGGACCTGTGCCGCCGCTACTACGAGCAGGAAGACGCCTCGGTGCTGCCGCGCTCCATGGGTTTCAAGGCCTTCGAGAACGCGATCACGCTCGACATCGCCATGGGCGGCTCGACCAACACCATCCTGCACATCCTGGCCATTGCGCGAGAGGCCGAGATTGACTTCACCATGGCCGACATCGACCGTCTGTCGCGGGTTGTGCCGCAGCTGTGCAAGGTGGCGCCCAACACCAACAAGTACCACATTGAGGACGTGCACCGCGCGGGCGGCATCATGGCCATCCTGGGTGAGCTGGACCGTGCCGGCAAGTTGCACACCGATGTGCCCACCATCCACGCGAAGACCATGAAGGACGCACTGGACGCCTGGGACATTGCGCGCAACCCGTCGGAAGAGGTCAAGACCTTTTACCGGGCAGGCCCGGCCGGTATCCCCACCCAGGTGGCATTCAGCCAGGCCACGCGCTGGCCCAGCCTGGACGTGGACCGTGCCGAAGGCTGCATCCGCTCAGGCGAACACGCTTTCTCGCAAGAGGGCGGCCTGGCCGTGCTGCGCGGCAACATTGCGCTGGACGGCTGTGTGGTGAAAACCGCGGGCGTGGATGAATCGATTCTGGTGTTTGAAGGCTCGGCCTTTGTGACCGAGTCGCAAGACGAAGCGGTGGCGCAGATCCTGGCCGACAACGTGAAGGCCGGCGACGTGGTGATCGTGCGCTACGAAGGCCCCAAGGGTGGCCCCGGCATGCAGGAAATGCTGTACCCGACCAGCTACATCAAGTCCAAAGGCCTGGGCAAAGCCTGCGCTCTGCTGACCGACGGGCGCTTTTCTGGCGGTACATCGGGCCTGTCCATTGGCCACTGCTCGCCCGAAGCGGCCGCGGGCGGCGCCATTGGCCTGGTGCGCAACGGTGACAAGATCCGCATCGATATTCCCAACCGCAGCATCAACCTGCTGGTGAGTGACGAAGAGCTGGCCCAGCGCCGTGCCGAACAAGATGCCAAGGGCTGGAAACCGACCCTGCCGCGCCCGCGCAAGGTGTCGGCCGCGCTCAAGGCCTATGCGTTTCTCGCCACCTCGGCCGACAAAGGCGCTGTGCGCGACCTGTCGCTGCTTGGCGATTGAACCTCCGCCAGCGGTGCGGGCCGGCAAGCCGGTGCCGCTCGGGTCATCGGGTGGCGCTTGCGTGCACAATCGCAGACCATGCTGATCCATCCTCAAATTGACCCTGTCGCGCTGCAGCTCGGGCCCGTGGCCATTCATTGGTACGGGCTGACCTACCTCGCCGCTTTTGGCCTCTTCATGCTGCTGGCCAATGCCCGCTTGCGGCATCTGCCGTTTGCCGCCGTACAGCAGCCCGCTCCCTGGGTGCGGCGCGATGTGGAAGACATCCTTTTTCTTGGCGTCATGGGCGTCGTGCTGGGTGGGCGCGTGGGCTACTGCCTGTTTTACAAGCCTGCTTATTACCTGGCGAACCCGCTGGAGATCTTTGCCGTCTGGCAAGGTGGCATGAGCTTTCACGGCGGTTTGCTGGGCGTGATGTTGGCCATGGTCTGGTACGCGCGCAGCCGGCAACGGCCGTTCATGCAGGTCATGGACTTTGTGGCGCCATGTGTGCCCACGGGACTGGCGGCCGGCCGCCTGGGCAATTTCATCAACGGCGAACTCTGGGGCCGTGTGGCCGACCCTTCGCTGCCCTGGGGCATGGTGTTTCGTGGCGCGGGTGACCTGCCCCGACACCCGTCGCAGGCCTACCAGTTCTTGCTGGAAGGGCTCTTGCTGTTTGTGCTGCTTTGGCTTTATGCGCGCAAACCGAGGGCCAGAGGCCAGGTTTCGGCGGTGTTTCTTCTGGGCTACGGTGTGTTCCGTTTTATTGCTGAATTTTTCCGCGAGCCCGACGCACATCTGGGCCTGCTGTCGCTTGGCATGAGCATGGGGCAGTGGTTGTGCGTTCCCATGATCCTGGGTGGTGCCGGCCTGTGGTGGTGGTTTGGTCGCAAGGTCTGACGTCTTGCCTTCACAGCCTCACGCAGGCTGAGGCGCGCTCACAGGGCGCCGCTTGCGCGGCACAGGGCTCGGTGGTTGGGCCAAGCCAGCCAGCTGCCGACCGATTCGAGGGTAAACACCACGGCAAGGCATCGCGCTGACGCTCTAAAATTATTCGTAATTACAGGTGATTACGAATGCGCGTGGTACTCAATTCTCTGCATGACGAAGTGGCGGCCCAGTTGCGGGAACGCATCTTTTCGGGCGTGATGGCGCCCGGCAGTTTTGTGGACGAACTGGCTTTGTGCAGCGAACTGTCGATCTCGCGCACACCGCTGCGTGAAGCGCTCAAGGTGCTCACGGCCGAAGGCTTGTTGCACCACCAGCCGCGCCGCGGCTGTTTCGTGAGCGAGATCACCGAGCGCGATCTGGACGAAATCTTCCCGGTGATCGCCTTGCTGGAAGGGCGCTGCGCCTACGAGGCCGCCAACAACGCCAGCAACGCCGACCTCGACGCGTTGGAGCAGTTGCACGAGCGGCTCAACCGCCATGCGCAGGCCCGCCGCATCAACGACTACTACGAAGCGAATTTCGCCATCCACGAAGCCATCATCACCCTGGCCAACAACCGCTGGTTGGCGCAGGTGATTGGTGACTTGCGCAAGCTCGTCAAGCTCGCGCGGCTGCAGCAATTGCACGCACCGGGCCGCCTGGAGCAGAGCCTCTCAGAGCACATGGCGGTGTTTGCCGCTCTGAAGGCGCGTGATGCCGAAGGCGCAGAGGCGGCCATGCGCACCCACCTGACGCGCCAGCGCGTGGCCCTGCGCGAACTCGCGCGCAACCAGACCTCACGGATCACTGCATGAACACCACCGACTGGATCGTTCAACGCGTGACGCGGCTCAAGCCGGCGTCGGGCACGGCACCGCGCTCGACGCAGGACCGCCTCAAGGCGACGCTGCGCCAGGGACCCGAAGCGTTGTCCCCGCGCGCGCTGCGCCATGTGCTGGATGACTTGCGGGCCATCGTGGACCCGCTGGTGAGCGAGGTGGAGGGTGGTCGCCGCGCCCAGGCGGTGATGGACTGGTACGCCAGCGCGCCCGCGCCGCAGCGGCGCGACCTGTGGCTGCTGATGAGCGAACGTTTCATGGCCGACCCGGTGCAGGTCAAGCAGGCGCAGGCCCAACTGGAAGCCGCGGTTGGCACCCCCGACGAGGCGGCGGCCGAGGTGATTTTCCGGCGTGCAACTGTTTCGCCGCGGCGCAGGTTGCTGCAGCGCTTCAGCGCCCACCAGGACGGTGTGCGCTTTCTGGTCGATTTGCGCGCTGAAATGCAGGGCGCACTGAAGACCGACAAGCGCCTGCTGGCCCTGGACGTGGAGATGGAATACATGTTCTCCACCTGGTTTGACGTGGGCTTTCTGGAGCTGCGCCGCATCAGCTGGGACTCGCCGGCTTCGCTGGTGGAAAAGCTCATCAAATACGAGGCGGTGCACGACATCCGCAGCTGGGCCGATGTGAAGAACCGGCTCGACAGCGACCGGCGGTGCTACGGCTTTTTCCACCCGCGGCTGCCGGGTGAACCGCTTATTTTTGTGGAAGTGGCGCTGGTCAACGAGATCGCCACCAGCATCACCCCGCTGCTGGACGAGGCCGCTGCCCCAGCCGATCTGGAGCGCGCCACCACCGCCATTTTTTATTCCATCAGCAACACCCAGCCCGGCCTGCGCGGCGTGAGCTTTGGTGACTCGCTCATCAAGCAAGTGGTGGAAACGCTGCACCAGGAATTCCCCCGGCTCAAGACATTCGCCACCTTGTCTCCCATTCCCGGCCTGCGTGGCTGGCTGATGAAAAACGCACCGGCCGACCTGCTCAAGGCCTGGGAGCGTGTTGCCGAAATGCCTGAAAACGCACCCGAACGGCGGGCCTTGCTGGGTTGGGCTGCGCGCTATCTGGGCGCCGAGCTGCAAGATGGCAAGCCGGTGGACCCGGTGGCTCGCTTTCACCTGGGCAACGGCGCATGTGTGGAGCGCCTGAACTGGGCCGCCGATCCCTCAGCCAAGGGCCTGAAGCAGTCGTATGGGTTGATGGTGAACTACCTTTACGACCTGAAGCGGCTCGACAAACACCGCGCCATGCTGGCGCAAGCAAAGATCCCGACAGCCCGCGCGATCAAGGACCTCTACCTGTGACGCGCACATTACAACCCTGGAGACAAGCATGAACAACGACCTGAATCGACGAGATATTTTGTGTGCCGCTATCGCAGGCGCCGCTGTTTACAGCACCGCAGGCCACGCGCAGGCAACCTGGCCCAGCCGGCCGGTGAACCTGGTGGTGCCATTCCCCGCCGGTGGCGGCACCGATGCTTTCGCCCGTCCGATGGGTGCCCAGTTCACACGCCTGACGGGCAAGTCACTGGTGATTGACAACAGGGGTGGCGCCGGTGGCACGCTGGGCGCGGGCGTCGCGGCCAAAGCGGCACCCGATGGCTACACGCTGTTCATGGGTGCCGTGCACCACGCCATTGCGCCGAGCATGTATCCCCGCCTGGACTACGACATCGAAAAAGACTTTGTGCCACTGATCCTGGTGGCCACCGTGCCCCAGGTGCTGGTGGTGAACAGCAAGAAATACGAAGGCATGGATTTCAAGGCGTTTCTGGCGCGGGTCAAATCCAACCCGGGCAAGCTCAACTACGGCTCGGCGGGCAGTGGCACTTCACACCACATGGCGGGCGAGTTGTTCAAGCAGCAGACCAAGACCTTCATCACACACATTCCCTACCGCGGCGCCGGCCCTGCGCTGAACGACCTGATTGCCGGTAATGTGGACATGATGTTTGATGGCCTGGGCTCTTCGGCGGGCCACATCAAGGGTGGACGCATCAAGGCGCTGATGGTGTCGGGCAGCAAGCGCAACGCCGCGTTCCCCGACGTGCCCTGCGCCGCCGAATTGGGCCTGCCCGAATACACGGTGACCACCTGGTACGGCATCTGGGCGCCGGCGGGCACACCGGCCGATGTGCAGGCTCGCGCGATCGAAGAGATTGCTCGCGCCGTCAGCGCCGACGAAAGCCGTGCCATCTGGGCTGGGCAAGGCGCTGAGTTTGCCAACGTGCGTGGCCCCCAGTTCGACGCCTTTGTGAAGGGTGAAGTCCGCCGGTGGGCGCAGGTCGTCAAGGCCTCTGGCGCCAAGCTTGACTGAGCATGTCGGGCGCTGTTCTGCTGCAATGTGATGGCGCGCTGGCCCGGGTGACGCTGAGCCATCCGGGCCGCTTCAACGCCATGTCCCGTGCGATGTGGCGCGCCTTGAAGGCCGTGTTTGAAGACTTGCAGACCCGCACCGATGTGCGCGCCGTGCTGGTGGGCGGAGAGGGCGGGCATTTTTGTGCCGGTGGTGACATCAGCGAATACCCGTCGTTTCGTTTTGACGAAGCGGGCTTGCGCGACTTCCACGAAAACGACGTGTGGGGCGGTCTGAGCGCCATGCTGGCCTGCGACCTGCCGCTGTTTGCGCAAATCGAAGGCAACTGCATGGGCGCCGGGGTCGAAATTGCCAGCTGCTGCGACGTGCGCCTGGCCGGGCAGGGCGCGCGCTTCGGTGCCCCGATTGCCCGCCTGGGTTTTCCCATGGCGCCGCGCGAGGCTCAGCTGGTGGCCCGAGAAGTCGGGTTGGCCACCGCCCGCGAGATGCTGCTGGAAGCCACCGTGTTGGACGCGGCCGAAATGAAGCAGCGCGGGTTTTTGCAGGCGGTCTGGCCCGACGCTGAGGTGGCCGGGCAAGCGCTTTTGCGAGCGCAGCGGGCCACCCAACTGGCGCCACAAGCCGCCCGCCTGAACAAACAGACCTTGCGCAGCCTGTCGGCCCAACCCGTACCACCTGAGCTGATGGCTGGCGCCTATGAGTACGCCAACAGCGCCGAACACCGCGAAGGTGTGGGCGCTTTTATGGCGAAGCGCAAACCTGCTTTTTGATTTATTGAACCACCCTTCTTGAAACCCGTGGCCAAACCATGACCAACCACAACCTGTTCGCTGCGCTGCGCGCGGCTTTCCCCGACGACCTGGACCGCGTGGCGGTGGAAACTGTGGACCCGGACGGCCCCAGCCTGTGCTACAGCTGGCGCGACCTGGACCGCGCCACCGCCATGGTGGCCAACTTGCTGGCTTCGCTGGACCTGCCCGCAGGCGCGCGCGTGGCCGTGCAGGTTGAAAAATCGGTGGAAGCGCTGGTGCTTTACTTGGCCACGCTGCGAGCGGGCTATGTGTTTTTGCCGCTCAACACCGCCTACCAAAGCGCCGAAATTGAATATTTCGTAGGCAACGCCGAACCCGCCGTGGTGGTGTGCAGCCCGAAAAACTTTGGCTGGGTGTCCAAGATTGCCTTCAACGCCGGCACGCGCCATGTGTTCACCCTGGACGACGCGCGCAACGGCAGCCTGCTGGAGCGCGCCGCCCACCACAGCGATGTGCACACCCCCGCTGTGTGCGCCGCCGATGATCTGGCGGTGATCATCTACACCAGCGGCACCACCGGGCGCAGCAAAGGGGCCATGCTGTCGCACGGCAACGTGTTGAGCAACGCCCAGGTGTTGCGCAGCTACTGGGCCTGGCAGCCAGACGACGTGCTGATCCACGCCTTGCCGATCTTCCATGTCCACGGTTTGTTTGTGGCCATTCACGGTGCGCTCATCAACGGCAGCCCCATGCTGTGGCTCAACAAGTTTGATGCGCCCACGGCGGTTTCGCTCTTTCCCCGCGCCACGGTGTTCATGGGGGTTCCCACGCTGTACGTGCGCATGCTGGCCGAGCCCACCCTGACGCGGCAGCAGGCGGCGCACATGCGGCTGTTCATTTCGGGCTCGGCGCCCTTGTTGATCGAAACCTTCAACGAATGGCAGGCCCGCACGGGCCACACCATCCTGGAGCGCTACGGCATGAGCGAAACCGTGATGCTCACGTCCAACCCCTGCGGCCCCGATGCCCGCTACGCCGGTGAGCGCGAGCGGCGCGGCAGCACCGTGGGTTTCCCGCTGCCTGGCGTGGAACTGCGTGTGGTGGACGACGCGGGCTTGCCGCTGACCGCGGGTGAGATCGGTGGGATTCAGGTGCGCGGCCCCAATGTCTTCAAGGGTTACTGGCGCATGCCAGAAAAAACCGCCGAAGAATTCACCGCCGATGGATTTTTCAAAACTGGCGATGTGGGGCGCGTGGACGCCAGGGGCTACGTGTGCATCGTGGGGCGCAGCAAAGACCTGATCATTTCCGGTGGCTACAACGTCTACCCGGCCGAGATTGAAGGCTTCATCAACGAGCTGGCCGGTGTGGCTGAAAGTGCGCTGGTGGGCGTGCCCCACCCCGACTTTGGCGAAGTGGGCGTGGCCGTGGTCATTGCCAAGCCTGGCGCCACGCTGAACGCGGATCAGATCATTGCCGCGCTCAAGTCCAATCTGGCCAATTTCAAGATCCCCAAGCGCTGTTTCGTGGTCAGCGAACTGCCCCGAAACACCATGGGCAAGGTGCAAAAGAACTTGCTGCGCGAGCAGTACAAAAACGAGTTCGCCTGAAAAAACGAAACGCGCTACGGGCAACGATCCGGAGCGCGTGACTCAAACCCAGAACGCGGCGGAACCTCCGCCGGGCCACACGCATCGCCCCCTGGAGGGGGTGACGCCGCAGGCGGCGCGGGGGGTTACCTTAAAACAAGCACCGGCGTGTGCGAATGCGTCAGCACCTGCTGTGTTTCGCTGCCCAGCAACAGGCGCTTGAGGCCACGGCGACCGTGCGAAGCCATCACGATCAGGTCGCACTTGTTGCGCTTGGCCGCTGCAATGATCGCCTCGGCAATCAGGTCCGACTTCACCGTGATGGGCTTGACCTTCACTTCGCGCAGCTGACCGGCCGACTTCACCGCCGTCACGGCAGCCATGGCCTCGTCTTGCCATTGTTTTTCAATGCGGGCCACCTCGGCCGCCGCCAGGGCCACGCCGCCTTCAAAGTAGGTTTGCGGGTAACGCGGCACCACTTTCAGCGCTACCACTTCTGCACCCGTCAGGTCGGCCAGGTTGATGGCGTGCTCCACCGCTTGTTGCGAGAGTTTGGAGCCGTCGGTGGCCACCAGAATACGTTTGTACATGCGGTATCTCCTCAATAGTGTGTAGGGAAGCCATAGACTAGCAAACACGCTCCTATTCCGGTTGACTTAAATCAAGCACATGGAACCTGACTTCCCTTACGCTCGCCGCATGAACGAGGCCACTACCGTGCCCCCGGTAGGGCTGCCACTTGCCGACCCGCGCCTGGGTGGCGCACCCTCTGCGCAGGCCAACGCGCCGCTGTCGGCGCCTGCCAGCTGGCTCGGCGAGCACCGCGGACCCTTGGACGTCACCGACAACTTCGCGGTGCTCGACGACCCGATCGAGCAGCGCGAGTTCACCGAATTCAACGACGTTGACGGGCATACCGAAGCCGAATCGGTGCTGATGGTGCAGGGCATGTATTGCGCCGCCTGCGCGGACACCGTGGAAAGCGCGTTGCAGCATTTGCCGGGCGTGGAGCGCGCCCATGTGCACGCAGCCACCCGGCGGCTCACGCTGCGCTGGGACCCGGCAAAAACCACCATGTCCAGCTTGGCGCGAGCCGTGGGCGACACCGGTTACCGCTTGCTGCCCATGCAGCAGGCGCTGTCCATCAGCGAGCGGCTGCGCGAAACCCGCCAGGCCCTCTGGCGCCTGTTCGTCGCGGGCTTTTGCGCCATGCAGGTCATGATGTACGCATGGCCAGCCTACGTGACCGAGCCGGGCGAAATCCCCGCCGACATCGACCAGCTGCTGCGCTGGGCCAGCTGGGTGCTCAGCCTGCCGGTGGTGTTTTTTGCCAGTGGCCCATTTTTCAGCAGTGCGTGGCGCGACCTGAAACACGGCCGGGTGGGCATGGACACGCCGGTCTCCATCGGTATCTTGGTCACCTTTCTGGCCAGTTCGGGCGCCACCTTTGATCCCTCGGGCCCTTGGGGTTATGAGGTCTGGTACGACTCGCTCACCATGTTTGTGTTTTTCCTGCTGGGCGGGCGCTACCTGGAGCTGAAAGCACGTGACCGCACCGCCGGCGCACTCGACAGCCTGATGAACCGCCTGCCTGAGGTGTGCGACCTGCAGAAACCCGATGGCAGCTTTGAAGCGGTGTCTATTCGCCGGCTGGCGCTGGGCGACGTGGTGCGCGTGCAGGCCGGTCAGGCGTTTCCAGGCGACGGCGCGGTGCTCAGCGAAAGCGCCACCGTGGACGAAGCGCTGCTGACCGGTGAGTCGCGTCCTGTCACGCGGCACCAAGGGCAGGGTGTGGTTGCCGGCAGTTACAACCTGGGTGGCCCGGTGCTGATGCGGGTGGACAAACTCGGGCGCGACACGCGCTTTGCCCAGATCGTGTCGCTGATGGAAAAAGCTTCCACCGAAAAGCCCCGCTTGGCCATTTTGGCCGACCGCATTGCCGCCCCTTTTCTGGTGGCTGTGCTGGTGGCGGCAGCGTTTGCTGGCTGGTACTGGTGGCAGATCGATCACTCCAAGGCGCTGGCCGTGGCGGTGGCGGTGTTGATCGTGACCTGCCCATGCGCCCTGTCGCTGGCCACGCCGGCGGCCATGCTCACGTCGGCCGGTGCTTTGGCCCGGCGTGGCATTCTGGTGCGCCGTTTGCAGGCTTTTGAGTCACTCGCTGAGATCAACGCGGTGGTGTTCGACAAAACCGGTACCTTGACGCACGACCGCCTGGTGTTGGCCCATGTGCGCACCCGTGCCGGCGTCAGCCACGATGAGGCGCTGTTGCTTGGCGGCGCCATGGCAGCCGGTTCTTTGCACCCCGTGTCGCGAGCTATCGCGTTGGCGGCGGGCAGCCTTGATAGACCTCAGACCACCGGTTTGACCGACCTCGCCGAGGTGGCCGGCCAGGGTATGCAAGCGTTGCGCGCCGATGGCACACGTGTGCGTTTGGGTTCATCGGCGTTTTGTGGTGTTGACGACGTCGGCTCCCCCGATGCGAGCGAGTCCCCCCGCGTACACCTATCAGACGAGCAAGGTTGGCTCGCCTCCTTTGAATTGCAAGAAGGCTTGCGAGACGACGCCCAAGCCGCCGTGAGTGCGTTGCGGGCCATGGGGGTGCGTACCTGGCTGCTTTCAGGCGACCGCGAAGCCGCCGCCCAGCAAGTGGGGCAGGCCGTGGGCGTCGACCATGTGATCTCAGGCGCTTCACCCGAGCAAAAGCTGGCCGAGGTGAGCGCTCTTCAAGTACAGGGTATCAAGCTGGCCATGGTGGGTGACGGTTTGAACGACGGTCCGGTGCTGGCCCGGGCCAACACCTCGTTCGCGCTCGGCCATGCCGCGCCCCTGGCGCAAGCGCAATCCGATTACGTGATTCAGGGCGGTCAGGTCATGGATGTGGTGCTGACCTTGAAGCAAGCGCGCTCCACGCTGCGCATCGTGCGGGAAAACCTGATGTGGGCCGCGCTTTACAACTTGGTGTGTGTGCCGCTGGCGCTGCTGGGCTACATGCCGCCCTGGCTGGCTGGTCTGGGAATGGCCGGCAGTTCGTTGCTGGTCATCGGCAATGCCTTGCGCCTGGCATCTAAAGTCCCATCGCGGCCCTCTGATACTGCCTCGGGTAAACCCTGAAGGCGTACCATGCAGCGGTTCGGCAGCCGGTATTTGAAGTTTGAACTTTCTGGGTTTTCGCCATGGATATTTTGTATTTGTTGATCCCCATTTCCATCGTGCTGGTCTTCGCCATCATCGGCGTCTTCTGGTGGGCGCTGCAAAAGGGGCAATTTGACAACATCGAGCGGGAGGGCGATCGCATTCTCAGAGGCGATTGATATAAGTCAAGGCGGAAGAGGGGGTCCGTGAGGACACTCCACATAGTGACATTTACGAGGAGTTCTGTATGTCCGTAATAACAAAGGCCAGCCAGTCGGCGGTCTACGACGACGGTGTTGTCCGTGGTTTTGCCATCATGTCCGTGATCTACGGCGTGGTTGGCATGTTGGTGGGTGTGATCATTGCAGCCCAGTTAACTTGGCCCGAGCTCAATATGGGCATTGAGTGGTTGAGCTACGGGCGCTTGCGCCCGTTGCACACCAACGCGGTGATTTTTGCGTTTGGCGGTAGCGTGCTGTTTGCGACCAGCTACTACGTGGTGCAGCGCACCTGCCACACCAAGCTGTTCCTGAACAAGTTGGCCTGGTTGACGTTCTGGGGCTGGAACCTGGTCATCGTCTCGGCCGTTGTCACCTTGCCCATGGGTTTGACCCAGAGCAAGGAATACGCTGAACTCATCTGGCCGATCGATCTGTTGATCGCCGTGGTCTGGGTCTCTTACGCGGTGGTGTTCTTTGGCACCGTGGGCATCCGCAAGGTTCGCCACATCTATGTGGCCAACTGGTTCTTTGGTGCCTACATCATTGCCGTGGCGTTGTTGCACATCTTCAACAACATCCAGATCCCCACCAGCGCGACGCACTCCTACTCGGTCTACGCCGGTGTTCAGGACGCCATGATGCAGTGGTGGTACGGCCACAACGCCGTGGGCTTCTTCCTCACCGCTGCTTTCCTGGGCATGATGTACTACTTCATCCCCAAGCAGGCCGAGCGTCCGGTCTACTCCTACCGCCTCTCCATCGTCCACTTCTGGGCGCTGATCTTCACCTACATGTGGGCCGGCCCACACCACCTGCACTACACCGCGCTGCCAGACTGGACGCAATCGGTGGGCATGGTCTTCTCCCTCATCTTGTTGGCCCCCAGCTGGGGCGGCATGATCAACGGCATCATGACCCTGTCGGGTGCCTGGCACAAGCTGCGTGACGACCCCATCCTGCGGTTCCTGATCGTGTCCCTGTCGTTCTACGGCATGTCCACTTTCGAAGGCCCGATGATGTCGATCAAGACCGTCAACGCGCTGAGCCACTACACCGACTGGACCGTGGGCCACGTGCATTCCGGCGCCTTGGGTTGGGTGGGTCTGGTGTCCATGGGTTCGCTCTACTACCTGATTCCTCGCCTCTACGGTCAGAAGAAGATGTATTCGGTACCCGCCATTGAGCTGCACTTCTGGGTGGCCACCATCGGTATCGTGCTGTACATCGCCGCCATGTGGATCGCTGGTGTGATGCAGGGTCTGATGTGGCGCTCGGTCAACCCCGACGGTAGCCTGACCTACACCTTCGTCGAGTCGGTGAAAGCCACCTTCCCGTTCTATGTGATCCGTCTGGTGGGCGGTCTGCTGTACCTCGGCGGCATGATCGTCATGCTCTGGAACGTCATCATGACGGTGCGTCAGGGTCGCGTTGTGCCGGTCCCCGTGATGGCAGTCAACCCCGCACACGCCTGAGGAGAAGAAAAATGGCCAATAACGAAAAACTCACGGGTCACGCCCGGATCGAGACCAACAACTTCCTCATGATCGTGTTGATCACGCTCGTGGTGGCGGTGGGTGGTCTGGTGGAAATTGTTCCTCTGTTCTTCCAGAAGTCCACCACCCAGCCGATTGAGGGCCTCAAGCCCTACAGCGCGCTGCAGTTGGCTGGTCGGGACGTGTATGTCAGCGAGGGTTGCTACAACTGCCACTCGCAGATGATTCGCCCCTTCCAGGCTGAAACCCTGCGCTATGGTCCTTATTCGGTGGCGGGCGAGTTCGTTTACGACCGCCCATTCCAGTGGGGTTCCAAGCGTACCGGCCCTGACCTGCACCGTGTGGGCGGCCGCTACAGCGACGAATGGCACCGCATTCACCTGACCAACCCGCGCGATCTGGTGCCCGAGTCCAACATGCCCGCCTACCCTTGGCTGGCTGAAAAAATGGTCAACGAGACCCAGCTGCCCAAGCGCATGGAAGTGCTGCGCACCCTGGGCGCGCCTTACACCGACGAAGAGATCGCTGCCTCGGCGGAAGAGGTCAAGGGCAAGACAGAAATGGAAGCCGTCATCGCCTACCTGCAGGTGCTGGGCACCGCTCGCAAATAAACACGGAGCTTCGTCATGGACATCAACGACCTGCGCAGCATCGTCACAGTGGTCAGCCTGCTGACCTTTGTTGGCATCGTGGTCTGGGCCTGGTCCAAACGCAACAAGGCCAACTTTGATGAGGCAGCTCGGCTGCCCTTCAACGAAGACTAAACCGCGGCACCAACAAGAGAAACATCATGAGCGACTTTACAAGTGAATTCTGGCACTACTACGTGGCCGGGCTGACGCTGGTCAGCATCATCGCCTGTCTGATCCTGCTGTGGATCAGCGGCACGACCAAAGCGGCGACACTTGCCGACAACACCACCGGTCACGTGTGGGACGGTGACCTGGCCGAGATGAACAACCCCTTGCCACGCTGGTGGGTGTACCTTTTCATCATCACCGTGGTGTTCGCGTTGGCTTACGGCGTGCTTTACCCCACGTTTGGCAAATACCAGGGCGTGCTGGGCTGGTCGTCACAGGGGCAACACACCGCTGAGGTGAACAAGGTTCAGGAAGCCATCGCACCCATCTACGCCAAGTTCAATGAGATGAAGCCCGAGCAGCTGGCTGGCGACACCCAGGCAATGGCTGTGGGTGAGCGCTTGTTCATGAACTACTGTGCCCAGTGCCACGGTTCAGATGCCCGTGGCGCCAAGAGCTTCCCCAACCTCACCGACGGCGACTGGCTGTATGGTGGCGATCCAGAAGCCATTAAAACCACGATCGCTCAGGGCCGCAACGGCGTGATGCCGCCCATGGGCGCCGCAGTGGGTGGTCCGGAAGAGGTCCGTAACCTGGCTCACTATGTGCTCAGCTTGTCGGGCAGCCCGCACGACAGCGTGCGTGCCACGCAGGGTAAGAACAGCTTTGGCTCCTGCGCAGCCTGCCACGGTATGGACGCCAAGGGCAACATCGCCATGGGTGCACCCAACCTGACCGACGGTGTGTGGCTGCACGGCTGGGGCGAAGAGGCCATCATCCGCGCCGTCAACAACGGCATCAACAACCAAATGCCCGGCCAGTCGGCGTTGCTCAATGAGGCGCAGATTCACGTCCTCAGCGGCTACGTCTGGGGCATGTCCAACAAGCCGGCCAATTAAGCACTCTGTGCCCCTGAGACCGCGGCGGTTGTGATGACCGCCGCCCTTACTTTTTTGCCTTCCTTTCCGGGTTCCTCGTGAGTTCCGACACACCAGACAGCAACGCCAGCAAGCCCATCATTCCCATCGTTGCTGTGTCCCCTCGGGGCGCCAAAGACGACGATGAAGAGATGGTTTCTTTGTATGCCGCGAGGCAAAAGATCTACCCGCGCTCTGTATCGGGGATGTTCTCAAACTGGCGCTGGATCACGGTCTGGATCACACAAATTGTGTTTTACGGCTTGCCCTGGCTGGAGTGGAACGCTCGTCAAGCGGTTCTTTTTGACCTGGAAGCCCGTCGCTTCTACATCTTCAGCTTGGTGCTGTACCCGCAGGACTTCATTTACCTGACCGGGCTGTTGGTCATTTCTGCACTGGCCCTGTTCTTGTTCACGGCCGTGGCGGGTCGCCTCTGGTGTGGTTATGCGTGTCCACAAACGGTCTACACCGAAATTTTTCTCTGGATCGAAAAAAAGGTCGAGGGCGATCGCTCGGCCCGTATGCGCTTGGATCAGGCTGATTTTTCCGCGCAAAAGCTGGGCAAAAAGTGGCTTAAGCACGCCTTGTGGATTGCTTTTGCGCTCTGGACAGGCTTCACCTTCGTAGGCTATTTCACGCCCATCCGCGATCTGGCTGCCTTGTCGCTGGCCGCGTCTTTGGGCCCTTGGCAAACCTTCTGGGTATTTTTCTACGGCTTTGCCACCTACGGCAACGCAGGGTTCATGCGCGAGCAGGTCTGCAAGTACATGTGCCCCTACGCGCGTTTCCAGAGCGCGATGTTTGACAAAGACACCATGATCGTCACCTACGACGAAAAGCGTGGTGAGCCCCGCGGTCCGCGATCGAAAAAGGCCGATCCCTTGGCGCTGGGGTTGGGTTCTTGCGTTGACTGCACGCTCTGCGTCCAGGTCTGCCCCACCGGTATCGACATTCGCAAGGGTCTGCAATACGAATGCATCGGCTGCGGTGCCTGTATTGACGTGTGTGACGAGGTCATGGACAAGGTGGGTTATCCGCGCGGCTTGATCAAGTACTCCACCGAGAATGGGGTTGCTCAGGGCTGGACCACGGCTCAAATGATCAAGCGAGCGTTCAGACCCAGGGTGCTGGTGTACACCGGTATCCTGCTGGCCATCACCCTGGCTGTGATGGTCAGCTTGTTCATGCGCAAGCCGCTCAAGGTGGACGTGATCCGCGACCGGGGCGCATTGGCCCGCATGGTGGAGCAAGGACGCATTGAAAACGTCTTCCGGCTGCAAATCATGAACGCCACCGAATCCACACAGCGCTACGTCATCACGGTGTCCGGCCTGTCGGGTGTCACCATTGCTTCGGAAAACAAAGTCGAGGTGTTGCCCACTGAGGTCCGCTCGGCCGTGATTCGGGTTCAGATACCGCCGGATGCTGCAAACCCGGGCTCGCACCCCATCCAGTTCAGCATCCGCTCGGTTGGTGACGAGCCAGTCGAGGTTTCCGAGAAAGCTGCCTTCCTGGTCCCGCGCTGACGACATTCAGCGCCATTTGACATTCCCATTTCGGAGCTACAACATGAGCAACGCGCCCTTGACCCAGCCCCCAAGCCATGAAAATACCCCCTGGTGGAGAATTCCACATGTGGTGTTCGTGCCGGCTCTTCTGTTGTGTGGGGTGATAGCGACCAGCACCATGGTGGTCATTTCGTCGATGGACCAGGATCCGGTGCTTGACAAGGAGGTCTACGAGCGAGAGCGCAGGGCGGCACTGGCACTGGAGGGGCAAGCAAGGATCGATGCGCTGATGGCTGTGCAGCCAGCCAATCAGGGTCGAAACCATGCGGCTTCACCTTTGGTGCCCTCTGAAAAATAATGGCCAGCCTGGCTACCGGTGCAGCTGTACCCGGGTGCTTGTCGCTTTAACAAAACCAGATATGGAAGAGGAGCCGCACCGATGTGGACACAGCGTTTGATGTGGATAGCATGGCCTGCTTTTTTGGTGGCCGCGGTGCTGGAAATGGTGGTGTTTGCTTTTGTCGATCCCAGCGATCTGCATTGGTTTGGCTCTCCTCTGGCCCTGTCGCGGGAAGCGGTTTACACCCTCGCGTTCTTTGTGTTCTGGGGTGCAACCATGGTTTCCAGCGCCTTGACAACTTTGCTCGCCATGTCGCCATTTGAGGTGAACCGTTGCCCGATACCCGCAGACGAGCGACCAACCGACTGCGCCAAGAACGGTCGCTGCGGCTGAAACGGCTAGCGCCTTCAGCGCCAACAAAAACCCCGGAGAGGCGTATGCGCCTGTCCGGGGTTTTTTTGTTGGGCATTCGCCCAGGTTTTCGTTGTGTGTCGCGGTGGATTCAGCGGCAAGTTTGCGGATTCACGATCTGCTTGAGCCCTTCGGTGCTCTTGATGTGAACATAGCGCTGTTTCACTTCGATAATGCCGTCGTCAACGAACTTGGAGAAAGTGCGGCTCACCGTTTCGAGCTTCATACCCAGGTAGCTGCCGATCTCTTCGCGGGTCATGCGCAAAATCAGCTCGGACTGTGAGAACCCGCGGGCATGAAGCCGCTGGACCAGATTGAGCAAGAAAGCCGCCAGCCGTTCTTCGGCGCGCATGCTGCCCAGCAGCAGCATCACCGAGTGGTCGCGCACGATCTCGCGGCTCATGATCTTGTGGACGTGGTGTTGCAGGGTGGTGAATTCGCGTGAGAGCTCTTCCACCTGGTCAAAAGGCATCACGCACACCTCGGCGTCCTCCAGTGCAATCGCGTCGCACGAGTGGTGGTCGCTGACGATGCCGTCCAGGCCAATGATTTCTCCCGTCATCTGAAAGCCGGTCACCTGGTCACGGCCGTCTGCGGTAGTAACGCAGGTTTTAAAAAAACCAGAACGAACGGCAAATAGCGACGTGAACTTGTCGCCCGTGTTGAAGAGCGCGGAGCCGCGCTTGATGCGGCGGCGTGTGGAAATCACCGCGTCGAGCTTGTCTATCTCTTCGCTGTTCAGACCCATGGGCAGGCACAACTCCCGCAGGTTGCAGCTTGAGCAGGCGACTTTGATGCTTTGAATGTCCATAATTTTTCCAGGATTGCGGGGTTAGCTTAACGCATCGGCCCGAGCACTGTCGAGAAAAGGCCGGTCTGGAGTCTGGGGGCAATCCTGGGGACAACCCCCGGTCCGACCGAGGCCTTGATCAAGATCAAAGGCGCTGGCGCGCTCATGCGGCACATTCAGCCCTCAGAACTGGAGAACTGTTTGTGAGTCATGCTATTTCCAACGAGTTGCTCAAGCGATTCGACATTCCTGGGCCTCGTTACACCTCGTACCCGACGGCAGACCGATTCGTCGAAGCTTTCGCGGAGCAAGACTATATACAAGCGCTGGAGCAGCGCCGAGTGGGTTCCATGGCGCTGCCGCTGTCGCTGTATGTGCACATTCCGTTTTGTGAGTCGGTCTGCTACTACTGCGCCTGCAACAAGGTGATCACGAAGCACCACGAACGTGCAGCCGAATACCTGCGCTATCTGTCTCGTGAGGTGGAGCTGCAGGTGCAGCACTTCGGGCAAGGTCACAGCGTGTCGCAGCTGCACCTGGGCGGCGGTACCCCCACTTTTCTGTCCGATGCCGAGCTGGAAGACCTGATGTCGATGATCCGGCGCAATTTCACGCTGGTGCCGGGTGGTGAGTATTCGATTGAAGTGGACCCTCGCACGGTGACCGACCAGCGGTTGCAGACGTTGGCCAGACTGGGCTTCAACCGCTTGAGCTTTGGTGTGCAGGATTTCGATCCGGCGGTGCAAAAAGCGGTGCACCGGGTGCAACCCGCTGAACAGGTTTTTGCCCTGGTGGAAACCGCCCGCAAGATCGGGTTTGAGTCGGTCAATGTGGACCTCATCTACGGTTTGCCCCTGCAAACCCCGGAATCTTTTGCGCGCACCTTGGCCCAGGTCAACGAGTTGCGTCCGGACCGCATTGCGCTGTATGCCTACGCCCATCTGCCTTCGCGGTTCAAGCCACAGCGCCGCATCATCTCTGCCGAACTGCCCAGCGGCGGCGACAAGCTGGCCATGCTGTCGGCCTCGCTGGACGCGTTCATGGACGCGGGGTATGTGTATGTGGGCATGGACCACTTTGCTTTGCCCACCGATGCACTGGCCGTGGCCAAGCGCCAAGGTCGTCTGCACCGCAACTTTCAGGGCTACAGCACCCAGCCCGATTGCGATTTGATCGCTCTGGGCGTTTCGGCCATCGGACGCATTGGCGCCACCTACAGCCAGAACGCCAAAACGCTCGACGAGTACTACGACGCGTTGGACCAGGGGCGTCTGCCCATCGTGCGCGGCCTGGCGTTGACGCGGGATGACCTGTTGCGACGCTCCGTCATCATGTCGCTCATGTGCCAAGGCCAGTTGCAATACGAATCCATCGAGCTCGGCCACCTGATCGATTTCAAGTCCTACTTCGCGCGTGAGCTGGAAGTGTTGTCCGGCTTTGTAGAGAGCGGGTTGGTCACCATGGATGACACGGGCGTCGAGGTCACGACTACAGGTTGGTTTCTCGTGCGTGCCATCGCTATGGTGTTTGACAAGAACCTGCAGGTTGACCTGGACCGGGCGCGTTTTTCGAAAATCATCTGAGCGTTCAGCGGGATACCGCGGGCGCAGGCGTTGCCCGTGCCCGGCCTGCGCTACAGTGACTTATGCAGACTTCAATGGCGATCACGGCCCTGTTCATGGGCCTCGCGGGCGGGCCCCACTGCGTGGCCATGTGCGGCGCGGCTTGCGCGGGCATCAGCCGTGCGGCGGGTGAGCGCAGCACCCGCGCGCTGTGGACCTTCCAGTTCAGCCGCATGCTGGGCTACGCACTCTTCGGCGCCTTTGCCGCCGGCTCGGTGCAAGGCCTGGCCTGGTTGGGCACCAACACCGCGGTGCTGCGCCCTGTGTGGACCATGTTCCATGTGGCCGCTCTTTTGCTCGGTGCCGTGCTGATCTGGCAGGCCCGCCAGCCCGCCTGGATTGAAAACCTCGGTCAATCGATTTGGCGAAAGGCCCGTCCTGTGATGGCCTCCCTGGGACAGCGCGCACCTGTGGTGTTGGGTGTCGCTTGGGCACTCATGCCTTGTGGCTTGCTGTATTCGGCCTTGCTGGTGGCGTCCCTGTCGGCCAATGCAGCAGAGGGCGCTGCCATCATGGCGCTGTTCTCCATCGGCACATCCATATCGCTTACCGCAGGTCCTTGGCTGCTGTTGCGGTTGCGCGGTGGCCGCTCAGGTGCGTGGGGCATTCGCCTTGCCGGTCTGGCACTGGCGGCCACGTCGGGCTGGGCCCTGTGGATGGGCATCACCAACCCCACCGGGCTCTGGTGTGCCTGATCTTTGTCGCTGAATGGGGCCTCAGCCGGCACGGGCACGCCGGCCGGGCAGGGTGGCCAGCACCAGGCCCAGCAGCGCAATGCCAAACGCCACCACTTGCAAGCCTGTGAGCCGTTCGCCCATGAACAGCACGCCAATGGCGGCAGCGCTCACGGGCAGCATCACCGTGAACACGCCGGCTTGTGACGCTGGCACCGTCTTCAGGCCGGTCATCCAAAGCCACACGGTCCACATACTGGCGGCCAAACCGTAAAAAACCAGCAGGCCCCAAACGGGTGCCTGGACCGCACCAAAGTCAAACTGCCATGCAGCCCACAGCCCAAACGGCGTGACAAGGGCAAAGCCCCAGAGGTTGATGATGGCCGAAATGCGCTTGGGGCTCAGACCATCGGTCAAGCGCTTGCCAATGACCACGTAGGCGGCCTCACAAACCACCGCTGCAAACACCAGCAGATTGCCTAGCAAGCTGCGGCTGATGCCGAAGGGGCCACTCGTATCAGCCAGCACCGGCATGGCCGGGTCTGCTTTCTGCAAGGAAAACAGCCCGATGCCGATGGCCGCACAAGCAATGCCAGCCGCACTGCGCCAGCCGATGCGCTCGCGTAGAAACAACCAGCTGAGCACAGCCACCACGGCGGGTATGGACGACATGACCACGCCCGCGGCCACAGCGGTGGTCATGCTTACCCCAAACAGCATGCAGATCGAGAACAGGAAGTTGCCCAGGAACGACTCCAGAAACAACAGGCGGCGTGTGTGGCTTGATATGGGGGCCTCGTCGGCGGGCTTGCGCATCCACCGCCACATGGCCAGACCACCAATGCCAAAGCGCATCCAGGCCAGCAAAAACACGGGAAACACCAACACCAGTGGCTTGGATAGCGCCACATAACTTCCCACCAATGCCATGCTCAGGCCCAGGCTGGCGTACGCCCACCATCGGTTCATGGCGCACCTTTTCGAATGGATTGGATTTGCATGGCTGCGGATCATGCCTGATTCATCCAAAGCACCGAAGTTGTGCGTTGGCATGGTTCGGACCCAGGCATGCAGGGACCACCCCACATCCGTTTCCCACGATGAGGGCATCGATCTTCATAATGTGGAAAATAAAAATGCTGCAATGCAAGAATATTTCTCATTACGGGAAACAAATTCCCATATTGAGAAATATCATAGGAAGTGCATTGAATTTAAACGATAAAATATTTGTCTTGTATAAGACATAAGAGCTTTTCAAACTCTTCTATAAGACTTAAAGTCTGTTCATCGGCACTGTCCTTGCAAGCCAAGTGGCCGAACCTGTTTTCTCAACCTCACGGAGTAGTTTCATGTCCCAAACACTGACCCGCCAGCAACAGATCGAAGCCCTCGAAAAAGACTGGGCCACCAACCCCCGCTGGAAGGGCGTCAAGCGCGGCTACACCGCCGCCGACGTGGTGCGTCTGCGCGGCAGCATGCAGCCTGAATACACGCTGGCCAAAAACGGCGCTGAAAAGCTGTGGGCCAAGGTCAACGGCGGCGCCAAAAAAGGCTACGTGAACGCATTTGGTGCCATCACCGCCGGTCAGGCCATGCAGCAGGCCAAGGCCGGCTTGGAGGCTGTGTACCTGTCGGGCTGGCAAGTCGCCGCTGATGGCAACACTTCCGAGACCATGTACCCCGACCAGTCGCTGTACGCCTACGATTCGGTGCCCACCATGGTGCGCCGCATCAACAACACCTTTAAGCGCGCTGATGAAATTCAGTGGGGCCGCGGTATCGAGCCAGGTTCGCCCGAGTTTGTGGACTACTTCCTGCCGATCGTGGCCGATGCAGAAGCCGGTTTCGGCGGCGTGCTCAACGCGTTCGAACTGATGAAGAACATGATCGCTTCCGGTGCCGCCGGCGTTCACTTTGAAGACCAGTTGGCCGCCGTGAAGAAGTGCGGTCACATGGGTGGCAAGGTGCTGGTGCCCACGCAAGAAGCTTGCGAAAAGCTGATCGCAGCCCGTTTTGCCGCTGACGTCATGGGTGTCTCCACCATCGTGCTGGCCCGTACCGACGCCGAAGCCGCCAACCTGATCACCAGCGACCATGACGCCAACGACAAGCCCTTCCTGACCGGCGAGCGCACGCAAGAAGGCTTCTACCGCGTGAAGAACGGCCTGGAGCAGTCCATCAGCCGTGGCGTGGCCTACGCCCCCTACGCCGACCTGGTGTGGTGCGAGACCGGCGTGCCAGATATCGGCTTCGCCCGCGAATTTGCCCAGGCTGTGCATGCTTCGTGCCCGGGCAAGCTGTTGTCGTACAACTGCTCGCCTTCGTTCAACTGGAAGAAAAACCTGAACGACAGCCAGATCGCTTCCTTCCAGGAAGACCTGGCCGCGCTGGGCTACAAGTACCAGTTCATCACGCTGGCCGGTATCCACATCAACTGGTTCAACACGTTCCAGTTTGCCCACGCCTACGCCCGCGGCGAAGGCATGAAGCACTACACCGAAATGGTGCAGGAGCAGGAATTTGCTGCACGTGACAAGGGTTACACCTTCGTGTCGCACCAGCAAGAAGTGGGCGCAGGCTACTTCGACGACGTGACCACCGTCATCCAGGGCGGTTCTTCCAGCGTGAAAGCCCTCACCGGCTCGACCGAAGAAGAGCAGTTCCACTGATCGGAAGCCTCACAAGCCCCCAGGGGCTGTTGAGACAGAAAGCCCGGGCCAGCCCCGGGCTTTTTTGTGGGAAAATTCAGAGCTTCAAAGTACAGCAAGAGCGAGAAAGGCAATCTGGTTATGACACCGCGAACTACAAGGCGTTTCCCTCTGGCCTCCTGAGGCCCGCAGTTCGCGCCTGCCCGATTCCCCTTTTCAACTCCATCCAGCGCGGCCCCATGCCGCGCTTTTTTGTTTCTGGACACCCATGCTTCACATCACGCTCCCCGATGGTTCACAACGCGAGTTTCCTGGTCCGGTCACCGTAGCCGAAGTTGCTGCATCGATCGGCGCCGGCCTGGCCAAAGCTGCGCTGGCCGGCAAAATTGGCGACAAGGTGGTGGACACCAGCTTTCAGATCACGGCGGACAGCCCGCTGGCCATCATCACCGCCAAAGATGCCGACGGCCTGGAGGTGATTCGCCATTCCACCGCCCACCTGCTGGCTTACGCGGTGAAAGAATTGTTTCCCGATGCGCAGGTGACCATTGGCCCGGTGATTGAAAACGGGTTCTTCTACGATTTTTCGTACAAGCGTCCCTTCACGCCTGAAGACCTGGTGGCCATCGAAAAGCGCATGGCGGAGTTGGCGAGCAAAGACGAGCCGGTGGTGCGCCGTGTGCTGCCACGCGACGAAGCCGTTGCGTATTTCAAAGGGCAGGGCGAGCACTACAAAGCAGAAATCATTGCCAGCATTCCCAGTAACGAGGACGTGTCTCTGTACCGCGAGGGTAATTTTGAAGACCTGTGCCGCGGCCCACACGTGCCCAGCACCGGCAAGCTCAAGCACTTCAAGCTGATGAAGGTGGCGGGCGCCTACTGGCGCGGCGATCACCGCAACGAGATGCTGCAACGCATTTACGGCACGGCCTGGGCCAGCAAGGACGACTTGCAGCAACACCTGACCATGATCGAGGAGGCAGAGAAGCGAGACCACCGCAAGCTGGGTCGTGAACTGGATCTGTTCCACATCGACGAACATTCGCCCGGCACGGTGTTTTGGCACCCCAAGGGTTGGACCCTGTGGCAAGAGGTGGAGCAGTACATGCGCCGCGTCTACCGCGACAACGGTTACCAGGAGGTTAAAGGGCCGCAGATTCTGGACAAGGGCCTGTGGGAAAAGACCGGCCACTGGGACAAATACCGCGACAACATGTTCACCACGGAAAGCGAGAAACGCGATTACGCGCTCAAGCCGATGAACTGCCCCGGTCACATCCTGATCTTCAAGCAAGGTATCAAGAGCTACCGCGACTTGCCTTTGCGCTATGGCGAGTTTGGCCAATGCCACCGCAATGAGCCCACGGGTGGTCTGCACGGCATCATGCGGGTGCGTGCCTTCACCCAGGACGATGGCCATATCTTCTGTACCGAAGACATGATCCTGGATGAGTGTGTGGCTTACACCGCGCTGCTGCAAAAGGTTTATACCGACTTCGGTTTCAGCAACATCATTTACAAGGTGGCGACCCGTCCCGAAGCGCGCATTGGCAGTGACGAGAGCTGGGACAAGGCTGAGCACGCCCTGAAGGAGAGCCTGCGCGCGTCGGGTTGCGAGTTCGAGATTTCGCCCGGCGACGGCGCTTTTTATGGCCCCAAAATCGAATACACGTTGAAAGACGCGATCGGGCGCCAGTGGCAATGCGGCACCATGCAGGTCGATTTCTCCATGCCCGAGCGGTTGGACGCCGAGTACGTGGGGGAAGATGGCGCACGTCACCGACCTGTCATGTTGCACCGCGCCATCGTGGGCAGCCTGGAGCGTTTCATTGGCATCCTGATCGAACAGCACGCAGGCGCACTCCCGGTGTGGCTCGCGCCGGTGCAGGTTGCGGTGCTCAATATCACCGACGCGCAGGGCGATTACTGTCGTGAAATCGCCAAATCGCTGCAGAATCAAGGGCTTAGGGTCATAACCGATCTGCGCAACGAGAAAATAACGTATAAAATACGGGAGCACGCGTTGCAAAAGCTCCCTTACATAATTGTCGTGGGCGACAAAGAAAAGGCAGCTGGCGCCGTGGCTGTGCGGGCGCGAGGTAACAAAGACCTCGGTGTTATGCCGCTGGAAGACTTTTCCAGGCTGATTGCGGCAGACGTCTCATCCAAAGTTTGAATTCAAACACCCGGTTGACCCCCGAGGCCGCTGCGCACATCGCTTGTGCATTGGGGCGTCCTTCGGGGCGGTCCACCTGTTTAATCAGCCCACACAAAGGAACGTACCATAGCTACCAATTTTCGTGACCGCCGCCAACGCGAAGAGCGCGCACACCGACTGAACCGTGAAATCATGGCTCCAGAGGTCCGCCTCAATGGGCCAGAAAACGAGCCGCTGGGCATTGTCAGTTTGCAAGAAGCGCTGCGCATGGCCGGTGAGCTGGATGTGGACTTGGTGGAAATTGCTGCCACCGCCATTCCCCCAGTGTGTCGCTTGATGGACTACGGCAAGTTCAAGTACCAAGAGCAGAAAAAGGCGGCGGAAGCCAAGGCCAAGCAAACGGTTATCGAGATCAAGGAAGTCAAGTTCCGCCCAGGCACCGACGACGGTGACTACAACATCAAGATGCGCAACATCCGTCGCTTTCTTGATGATGGCGACAAGTGCAAGATCACGTTGCGTTTTCGCGGCCGTGAGATCACGCACCAGGAACTGGGTCTGGCCTTGCTCAACCGCATTCGCGACGAGCTCGCAGACATCATCGTGGTGGAGCAGTTTCCCAAGTTGGAAGGCCGCCAGATGATCATGATGATCGCGCCCGGACGCAGGAAAGCAGCACCCAAGGCAGTTGAGCCTGCTGCGCAGAGCACAGATTAATTTGCACCTCTGAAAAGGTGTCGCAGACCTCGGGTCTGCAAACAGATTGGACGGGCAGGGTAGTCTCCTGCTGGTCCGAGGCGCTGGCCGCAAGGCTGATCGCCGAAAGAAAAGCCGCAAGGCTTTTCATAGAAGTGGCTCGGGGCCAACAAGTCTGCGGAAGGTTCGCAGCGCCTCACGAGCACAAATCAAAAAGGAGCATGTACATGCCCAAAATGAAGACCAAGAGCAGCGCGAAAAAGCGATTTCGCGTTCGTCCCGGTGGTACCGTGAAACGCGGTCAAGCCTTCAAACGTCACATTCTGACCAAGAAGTCCACCAAGACCAAACGCCACCTGCGCGGCGCCGTGACTGTTCATGAGACCAATATGGGTCACATGGCACAGATGCTGCCCGGCATGGGTATTTGATCAACGACGAACAAGGAGTCACTCATGCCTCGCGTCAAACGTGGTGTAACGGCACGCGCCCGCCACAAAAAAGTTCTCGCCCTTGCAAAAGGTTTTCGCGGTCGCCGCGGTAACGTCTTCCGTATCGCCAAACAGGCGGTGATGAAGGCGGGGCAATATGCCTACCGCGATCGTCGCAACAAGAAGCGCGTCTTCCGTCAGCTCTGGATCGCGCGTATCAACGCCGGTGCACGTGCTTGCGGTATGACGTACAGCCAGTTCGCCAATGGTCTGAAGAAGGCCTGCATCGAGATTGACCGCAAGGTCCTGGCCGATCTGGCCGTGAACGACCCGGCTGCCTTTGGCAGCATCGTGGAGCAAGTCAAAGCCAAGCTGGCCGCTTGATTCACGACGGAGACTGCGGCGGCCTGAATGGGTCGTTGGGGTCTTCCAGTCGCTCAAAGGGGTTGAGGCTTGAGGGATTTCCCTCGCAGCGCTCAGCCCCTTTTTTGTTTTCGCAACGCACAATCACACACATGAACGAGTTGGACGCACTGGTCGACAACGCTCGCGCCGGCTTCGCGCAAGCCGCCACCCCGGCCGATCTGGAAAACGCCAAGGCCCAGTTTCTGGGCAAATCTGGCCGCATCACCGAGCTGATGAAGGGCATGGCGGCTTTGTCTGTGGATGAAAAAAAGAGCCGCGGAGCGGCGATCAACCAGGCTAAGCAGGCCATTGAGGCGGCGCTGACTGCGCGGCGCCAGGCCCTTGCCGACGCCGAGCTGGAAGTTCAGCTGAAGGCCGAGGCGCTGGATGTGACGCTGCCGGGTCGTCAGCGTGGTCAGGGTGGTTTGCATCCTGTGAGTCTGACGCTGGAGCGCATTGAGGCGATCTTTGGCTCCATGGGCTTTGAGGTGGCCGAGGGTCCCGAAATTGAGTCCGACTGGTTCAACTTCACGGCATTGAATACGCCGGAAGACCATCCCGCGCGCTCGATGCACGACACCTTTTACGTCGAAGGCGGCAGTGAAAAAGCGCCCAATTTGCTGCGCACGCACACCAGCCCGATGCAGATTCGCCACGCGGTGCAGCATGTGAAACGCCACCGTGCTGCGATCGACAACGGCACCGGAATGCCGGAAATCCGCGTGATTGCACCCGGGCGCACCTACCGGGTGGACAGCGACGCCACCCATTCGCCCATGTTTCGCCAGTGCGAAGGCTTGTGGATTGGCGAAAACGTGAGTTTCAAGGACCTGAAATACGTCTTCACCGACTTTTGCCGCACCTTTTTTGAGTCCGATGATCTGGTGCTGCGCTTCCGTCCCAGTTTCTTCCCGTTCACCGAGCCCAGCGCCGAGATCGACATCCAGTTCCAAAACGGCCCGTTGGCTGGCCGTTGGCTCGAAGTGGCCGGCTCTGGTCAAGTGCACCCCAACGTGGTGCGCAACATGGGGCTTGACCCTGAGCGCTACATCGGCTTTGCGTTTGGCATGGGCCCCGACCGCCTGACCATGCTGCGCTACGGTGTGAACGACTTGCGCCTGTTTTTTGACGGCGACGTCCGCTTCCTTTCCCAGTTCAGATAGTCCCCGGTGGCGCTGTGCGCACGACGCCGTGGTCCAGCTGGGCTGGTCTGCGGTGTTCCGGATGCAGGCCCTGCCGTGCCTACTTGTGTTCAAGTTTGTTGAGACTTTTCTATGCAATTCCCCGAGTCCTGGCTGCGAGCCTTTTGCAATCCACCCCTGACCAGCCAGCAGCTGGCTGACACCTTGACCATGGCTGGTCTGGAGGTCGAGGAACTCGAGCCTGTCGCGCCACCGTTTAGCGGTGTGGTGGTGGGCCGTATCCTGGAGGCCGTGCAGCACCCCAACGCCGACCGCTTGCGCGTTTGCCAGGTTGATGTGGGGCAGGGGCAGCCGCTCAATATCGTGTGCGGCGCACCCAATGCACGCGCTGGCATTCTGGTGCCCTGCGCCACGGTGGGTGCTGCGCTTCCGCCGGGTGAAGACGGCAAACCTTTCTTGATCAAGTTGGGCAAGCTGCGGGGTGTTGAGAGCCAGGGCATGCTGTGCTCGTCCAAAGAGCTGCAGTTGGCGGATGACCATGGTGGCCTGCTGGAGCTGGCCCCTGATGCGGTGGTGGGACGTGACATCCGTGAGCAACTGTTGCTGGATGACATGCTGTTCACCCTCAAGCTCACGCCCAACCTGGCGCATTGCCTGAGCGTGTATGGCATCGCCCGAGAGGTGGCCGCACTCACCGGCTCCCCGCTGGTTGAGCCTGTATTCCCGGCTGTTCCGGTCAGCCTCAACGACCGCCTGCACGTGAGCGTGCAAGCCCCAGATTTGTGTGGGCGTTTCACCGGCCGCATCGTGCGGGGCGTCAACACCCGCGCCACCACCCCGGCCTGGATGGTGGACCGACTGGCTCGCTGCGGCCAGCGCAGCGTGTCACCGCTGGTGGATATTTCCAACTACGTGATGTTCGAGCTGGGCCGTCCATCCCATATTTTTGACCTCGACAAGATCCATGGCGGTTTGCAGGTGCGCTGGGGTCGCGAAGGCGAACAGCTCAAACTGCTCAACGGGAACACCGTGACCGTGGACGCCCAGGTGGGCGTGATCGCTGATGATCAAGCGGTCGAATCGTTGGCCGGCATCATGGGTGGCGATGCCACCGCTGTGACCGACGGGACCCAAAACATTTTTATCGAGGCTGCTTTCTGGTGGCCCAAGGCCATTGCCGGCCGTTCGCGCCGTTTCAATTCCTCAACCGATGCCGGTCACCGGTTTGAGCGTGGCGTAGATCCGTCCACGACGGTTGAACACGTTGAACGCATCACGCAGTTGGTGTTGGATATCTGCGGTGGACAGGCCTCGGTGTTGGACGATCTGACCGTCAACGTGCCACAGGCTCAGCCCGTGACGCTGCGCGTTGCACGGGCTGTCAAGGTCATTGGTATGCCGCTGACCCAAGCCCAGTGCGCAGGCGCACTGAGCCGGTTGGGTCTGACCATTAGCGAAGGCGAGGGCACCGTGACCGTGACCCCGCCGGCCTACCGGTTTGATCTGCAGATTGAAGAAGATCTGATCGAAGAGGTCGCGCGCGTCATCGGCTACGAACAGTTGCCTCACACGCCACCGCAGGCACCCATCACGGCCAAGATACGGCCTGAGGCGCAGCGCGGACACTTTGCGGTGCGCCGGCAACTGGCGCAACTGGGCTACCAGGAAACCATCAACTTCAGCTTCGTCGAAGAGCGTTGGGAGCGGGAGTTGGCTGGCAACACCAACCCAATCAAACTACTCAACCCCATCGCCAGCCAGATGAGCGTGATGCGCTCATCCTTGCTGGGCAGCCTGGTGGCCGTGCTCAAATTCAATCTCGACCGGCGAGCCGACCGTGTGCGGCTGTTCGAACTGGGCCGCGTATTCCGGAAAGACCCAGCCGTGCAGGACAGCGACACCAGCGTGGCCGGGTTTGACCAGCCTATGCGCGTGGCAGGCCTGTGTTTTGGGCCGGTGGACACCTTGCAATGGAGTTCACCAGAGCGAGTTGTCGACTTCTTTGACGCCAAAGGCGACGTCCAGGCCTTGTTGGCGCCGCGGCAGCCCACGTTTCGCGCGGCCGAGCACCCAGCCATGCACCCCGGCCGTTCGGCCAGTGTCTGGCTTGGCGAGCAATGCATTGGCCAAGTGGGTGAACTGCACCCGAAATGGCGCCAGGCCTACGACCTTTCGCAGGCGCCGGTCATGTTTGAGCTGGACCTGAACGCCGTGCTCGAGCGGCCTGTGCCCGTTTTTCAGGCCGTCGGCCGTCACCAGGCGGTCGAACGTGACCTAGCGATTGTCGTCAAAGAGACGGTGACCCACGCTGCGGTGGTTGAAGCCATCCGCGCGCCCGCCAGTCCCTGGTTGCGCGATGTGGTGTTGTTTGACGTGTACCGCCCCAAGAAACAGGCTTCGGCCGAAACCTCGGCGACATCCTTGGCCGCTGATGAAAAAAGCCTGGCGGTGCGGCTCGTGTTGAACCGCGACGACGCTACACTGACCGAGGAAGATATCGACGTGGCGGTCAAAGCCGTGCTCGACTCACTGGCCCAGCGCGTTGACGCACGTCTGCGCGGCTGATACGAAAAGTTTGGAGAAACATTGCATGGAACTCGCCGTTGAGAGCCTGGAGACCCCGGCCCTGACCAAGGCCCAGCTCGCAGAGTTGCTGTTTGACCAGATCGGGCTCAACAAGCGCGAATCCAAAGACATGATCGATGCCTTTTTCGATCTCGTGACCGACAGCCTGGTTGAAGGCACCGACGTGAAAATTTCGGGTTTTGGCAACTTTCAGATCCGTACCAAAGCGCCGCGCCCCGGGCGCAATCCACGCACCGGCGAGCCGGTGGCCATTCAGGCCCGCCGGGTGGTTACCTTTCACGCCAGTCCCAAGCTCAAAGAGCAGGTGCAAACGGCCATCATCGGCGACTGAACACGGCGACTTTCCTCGCTGTCCAAACCGGCAACCTATAGATAAGGCCCGTTAAAGTATGAACTTTGTCTGATTTTTGCGATCAGAGTGTCATGGAAAAAGAAAGCGCAAGAAGTCAGACACTGGAGCAACTTCACGAACGGCGCAAACAGGTCGTGAGGCTGTACAGACAAGGCACCAAGATCATGCAGATCGTCACGATGACGGGGCTGAGCTACCCGACAGTGCGAACGGCTATCGATCTGTTTGACGCTGGCGGCTGGGGTGCGATACGTCCCGCTGTTCGTGGACGAGCCAGAGGCGATGGCCGGGTGCTCGGTCAGGCGCAGGAAGACACCATCCAGCGCCTGATCATCGACAAACGCCCCGAGCAGCTCAAGATGGATTTCAGCTTGTGGAGCCGGGCCGCAGTGGGTCAGCTCATCGAACAGGAATTTGGCATCAAGCTGCAAGTGCGCAGCATCGGCAAGTACCTCACCCGCTGGGGCTTCACACCGCAAAAGCCCATCAAGCGCGCTTACGAGCAAAGCCCTGCTGCCGTGCAGGCTTGGTTGGAGGGCGAGTACCCCGGCATTGAGCAGCGCGCCAGGGCCGAGGGGGCCGAGATTCACTGGGGCGACGAGACGGCCTTGGTCAACACCGATGTGCGCGGCAGGAGCTTCGCGCCAGCGGGCAAAACACCGGTGGCCATGGCCGTGGGCGGCACCCGTCAAAAGCTCTCCATGATTGCCACGGTGACCAACCAGGGCAAGACGCGGTGGATGATCATTGACGAGGCTTTCGATGCTGAGAAGCTCATCGAATTCCTACAAGCTTTGATCAAGGACGCGGGTAAAAAAGTCTTTCTGATTCTGGACAACCTGCGGGTCCACCACAGCAAGCTGGTGAAGGCTTGGGTGGCTGAGCGGCAGGACCAGATCGAGTTGTTCTACCTGCCCAGCTACAGCCCACAGCTCAACCCAGAGGAGCGGCTCAATGCGGACTTGAAGCAGGAGATGGGCAAGCGCGTGCCGGTGCGAACCAAGGCCAAGCTACGCGATGCGGCCAACGATCACATGGCGATGCTGGAGCAAAACCCCGAGCGCGTCATGAGCTACTTCCAGGACC
>NZ_JBVPZC010000019.1:0-63307 GCF_055702805.1 Hydrogenophaga sp. LT287
CCAGGATCTTGACTCGGGTGCGACGGCGGTTGCTGAACACGTATACCGACCTGGCGAATGGGTTCATTCCCAGGGCTTGCTCCACCAGGATGGCCAGACCGTTGATACCCATGCGAAAGTCGATGGCCGGGCGGTGCAGGTACACCGTCAGCGTGTCGTCGAGCCGGAACATGGCAGGCGCCCCAGAAGTTCAATGACGGGCAGCAACTCGCCCGGGCCTGCCTCGCTGAGGTCGACCTCCACCCCATTGGGCAGTCGAGCGTGAAGCCGAACCTTGAGCGCAGCAGCGACAGGCACAGCACCGGGTGGTGCAAGTCGCAGCGGCACAAATGTATCGCCGCCGCCCATCGCTACAGTCGGCATGTTGGCCCGACCGGCCTTCATGTCCGTGCCCATGCGCTGGGTGATCCAGCGGCGCAGCAAGTTGGCGTTGATGCCGTATTGCAGCGCCATGCGCGCCACGGAAACGCCGGGCTGCATGCAGGACTGAACAAGCTCCGCTTTGGCAACTGGGTCGTATGCACAGCGCCCATCACGCTTTCGTCCGCTGACCAATCTGCTCTTCAACTCTGCACTGATCTCTGTCATAGGTGTCCACCTTGTTGTACGTGGACACGTAGCATCTCCGATCAGCCTTGCCTTTAAAAGACGGGGTTCATAGAGCGCTTACGCTTGTTTTGGGTGGGGCGCTTCACCACCAGGTTGAACAGGCCGCCGGGCGCGCTGGTACCGGCCTGGATGCCACTGGTCCCTTTGAGCAACTCCACGCGCTCCAAGTGGTCCAGCGGCAGCGCGGTTTCGGCGCTGATGGGCAGGCCTTCGCGGCGGTAGTTGTAGGTGTTGTCGATGACGAAGCCGCGCACGCTCGCGTAGTCGTAATAGCCACCAGCGTTGTAGGCGTCTGAAACCGACGCGTCCAGACGGTACAGGTCGCTCAGCCGGCGTGCCCCGGTGTTGATGATCTCGTCCGACGAGATAACGGTGGCGCTCAGCGGCGAATGGGCCAGGGGCTGGTCTGCGAACCCGCTGACGTCGGGCGCAGCGGTGACTGCGTCACTTTGAATGACGACCTCAGCCAGGCTGGCCGTGGGCGCCGGGCTTTGCGCTTATGCTGCAGACGCGCAAGCGAGCAGGCAGGCGAGGGCGGCGTTGCTGGGTTTGAAAGGGCCTGCCGCCGCAGCGGGCAGGCAAAGTGGGGAAGCGTTTCGGTTGGTGGTTGCCATGTGTTGTGTCCGTGGGACGTCAATGGCAGGTCGGCTGCACGCAAAAAGGAACGGTCGCACGGCGGGCGTGCGTTGGTTTTTGCGTGGCTGCTTCCCTGCGCGAGGATTACCTCAATCAGGTTCAAAGGGACTTTCTCAGTCGCAGCCTTGTCAGACCGCAACACCCCTAGCGAATGCACTTTTTCAAGCGCGGTTGGATTGTAGGTGCAAAAACAAAGCCCTCCAGTGGGAGGGCTTTGCGGGTGAGCGCAGGTGGCTCAATGGGTTTTGACGGGATCGGCTCAGTCAAACACCGGTGACTCGACACCCAGCACCTTGTGCAGTTTGGGGCTGGTGGTGGTGTATTGCAAAAACACCTTCTTGTCCGGAAAGATGATGGGCATGGCACCAAAAGCGGCCAGGGCGCATTCGTGAAAGCCGCACAAAATGAGCTTCTTTTTACCTGGGTAGGTGTTGATGTCGCCCACGGCGAAGATGCCGGGAATGCTGGTGGAAAACTTTTCGGTGTCCACGACCAGCTGCTTGCGTTCAATCTCCAGGCCCCAGTCGGCAATGGGGCCGAGCTTGGGCGACAGGCCAAAAAAGACCAGCAGCACGTCGAGCGGTACCACGCGGGTCACGGCGTCAGAGCCGGTGACTTTGACACCGCTGAGGCGGCCGTCTTTTTCTTCATGGCCTGTGATCTGGCCGACGATGAACTGCATCTCCAGTTGGTCACACAGTTCGCGCATCTTGGCCACGTTGGCGGGCGCGGCCTTGAAGCCGTCGCGGCGGTGGATCAGGATCACGCTTTCGGCTTTGTTCGGGCCATCGGCCACGAAGTTGAGCGCCCAGTCAATGGCCGAGTCGCCACCGCCCACGATCACCAGATTTTTGCCGGCGAAGTCGGCCGGGTTCTTGACCCGGTAAAACAGCTGTGAATCGTCGAAACGCTCCAGACCGTCCACCTTGAGCAGTCGCGGCTGAAAGGCGCCCACCCCGGCGGCAATGAACAGCGTCTTGGTGAGGAACCGGGTGCCTTTGGACGTTTCGACGAAGAAGCGCCCGTCAGCTTGTTGCGCCACCGTGGTCACTTCTTGACCCAGGTGGAACGTGGCGCCAAACGGTGCAATCTGCTTGAGCAGGCTGTCCGTGAGTTCCTGGCCGGTACACACCGGGATGGCCGGTATGTCGTAAATCGGCTTGTCTGGGTACAGCTCCACAGGCTGGCCACCGGGGTAGGCCAGCGCGTCGATCACATGCGCCTTGATCTCCAGCAGCCCGAGCTCAAACACCTGAAATAGGCCCACCGGGCCGGCACCCACGATGACGGCATCGGTTTCGATCGGACCATCATGCGCGGCTGCTGTGTCCATCACGGCAGGGGCCAGTTGCGGGTCCATGGTGCTCAGCGGATCAGCTCGGACAGCTTGCCGCTGCGGTCTTTCCAGTCGTCGGCGTCGGGCAGAGGCTCTTTGCGCTTGGTGATGCTTTTCCAGCCTGGCAGCACGGCCAGATCGGCGTTGAGCTGGGTCATGTGCAGCTGGTCTTTGGGCAGGTCTTCTTCGGCATAGATCGCGCTGACCGGGCACTCGGGAATGCAGACGGCGCAGTCGATGCACTCATCGGGGTCGATGGTCAGGAAGTTGGGGCCTTCACGGAAGCAGTCGACGGGGCAGACGTCCACACAATCGGTGTATTTGCAGCGGATGCAGGATTCGGTGACAACGTGGGTCATGGTGTGGTGGGCTGTTCGGTAAAACCCCAGATTTTAGGGTTTTCCAGAGTGTAGGGAGGGGTCAAGCCCCTTGCGTTGACATAAGTTAAGGTTGTTGGGCGCGGGTTCAGTTGACCAGCAGGGCTCCAGAGGTCTTGTGGCTGGCGGTGTCCACCAGCACCAGGGAGCCCAGCGCGCGCGACTGCGCAAATGGCAGGGTGACCAGCGGCTCTTGCAGCGTGAGCTCAATGTGACCGATGGCGTTGGGTTCGAGCTGCGTGGCGTCTTCTTCGGCCAGGGTGTTGATGTCGAGCTTGTGCACGATGCGTTTCACCTTGGCCTTGACCCAACGGTGGCCGTGCAGCGCCCAGTAGACGCGGCCTGCCACCAGGGTTTCTTCGTCCAGCCAGGCCATGGTGGCGCGGATCTCGCGGCTGCCTTCCAGGGCCGCACCGCCGCTGTTGTCCGCCGCCAGAAGCCAGTCGCCGCGCGACACGTCGACCTCGCGGTCCAGCACGATGCCGGCGCTGTGACCAGCCGGCACGGTTTTAGGCTGGCGCGCGTGGTCAAGCACCTGGGCCACAGTGGCGGTTTGGCCGCTGGGCATGACCTTGACCTGCTGACCCGCCTGCACACCGCCCGTGGCCACACGGCCCCAGAACACGCGGCGGCCCTGGCTGGTGTCGGACGAGCTGCTGAACTTTTCAACCCATTGAACGGGAAATGCGAAAGGCAGCGCCGTGTCGGCGGCCGTGACCGGCAGGTGTTCGAGGATGTCCAGCAGCGTCGGGCCTGTGTAGCCGCACCAAGTGACGTCGGCGGCAGCGTCCACCACGTTCCAGCCTTTCAGCGCCGACACCGGCACGGTGGCGGTGACGGCAATGCCGGCTTCGGCGGCAAACGCGGCGAGCGCTGCGCTGATGTGCTGGAACGCGAGCGCGCTGTCGGCCACGGCGTCGAGCTTGTTCACGGCGAACACGATGGACGGCACGCGCAGCAGCTTGAGCAGCAGCGAATGGCGGCGTGTTTGCACCAGCAGCTTGAGTGCGGCGTCTTGCCAGTCGAGCTTGGTGGCGTCCACCAGCACCACCGCCGCGTCGGCGCTGGAGGCGGCTGTCACCATGTTGCGGGTGTACTGCTCGTGGCCCGGCGCGTCGCCGATGATGAACTTGCGGGTCTCGGTGTTGAAGTATCGGTAGGCCACGTCGATGGTGATCCCCTGCTCGCGCTCGGCCGACAGGCCGTCGGTCAACAGCGCCAGGTCGGTCTCACCCTGGCGCTGCACGCCAGCCAAGTGGTCTTGCAGCACGGCTTTGCTGTCCACCAGCAGGCGGCCGATCAGCGTGCTTTTGCCGTCGTCGACCGAGCCGCAGGTGATGAATTTCAGGGCGGGGCGGGTGTCTTGCGCCTGCGTGGGTGCGAGGGCTTCGACAGGCTCAGCCCGAACGGGGGAAGTGGTGTTCATGTCAGTCAATCACAAAATCAAAAAGGTGGCCGGAGGCGATGTCCCAATGCAAGGGCGCCGCGGAACCGGCTTTGCCGGGCCGCCAGCGCCGCCCCCTTGAGGGGGTGACGCGCCCTTAGGCGCGGCGCAGGGGTGAGCTAAAAGTACCCATCTTTCTTCCGCTTCTCCATCGAAGCTTCAGAGGTCTTGTCGTCCATGCGGGTCGCGCCGCGCTCGCTCACGTCAGCCGCCAGCGTCTCGATCACGATGTCGGCGGCGGTGGCGGCCAGGCTTTCCACCGGGCAGGTGCAGGTGATGTCGCCGACGGTGCGAAAACGCACGTCGCGCACCTGCACGGTCTCACCGTCTTTCGGTGGGGTCAATTCGGTCACCGGCACCAGCAAGCCGCGGCGGTCGACCACCTCGCGCGGGTGCGTGTAGTAGATCGAGGGCAGGGCGATGTGCTCGCGCTCGATGTACTGCCACACGTCCAGCTCGGTCCAGTTGCTGATGGGGAACACGCGGAAGTGTTCGCCCGGGGCCAGCCGGGTGTTGAACAGCGTCCACAGCTCGGGGCGCTGGGCCTTGGGTTGCCACTGGCCGAAGCTGTCGCGGTGCGAAAAAATGCGCTCCTTGGCGCGGGCTTTTTCTTCGTCGCGGCGGGCGCCGCCGATCAGGGCATCGAAACGGAACTCTTCGATCGCTTCGAGCAGCGTGACCGACTGGTGCACATTGCGGCTCTCACCCGGGTGGGCCAGGCGCACGGTGCCGCGCTTCATCGAGTCTTCGACGTTGCGCACGATCAGCTCGGCCTGCAACTCGGCGGCACGGCTGTCGCGGAAGTCGGTCACTTCCGAAAAGTTGTGGCCGGTGTCGATCATCAGCAGCGGGTAGGGAATGCGGCCAACGCCAAATGCCTTCTCGGCGCATTTGAGCATCACCAGCGAGTCTTTGCCGCCCGAAAACAGCAAGGCAGGGCGCTCGAAAGCCGCAGCCACCTCGCGCAGGATGAAGATGGTTTCTTCCTCCAGCGCGTCCAGGTGGGCGTTGCTCAGGTGGTGTTCGGTGGTCGGCTGGGCGGACTGGAGCACGGCGTTGTCGGTACGGGCGTTCATGTTGTTTGGCTCAAAAAAATTCAGGCGGCCTGGGGGCGTTGGGACTCGATGGACTGCACATGCAGGCCGCACTCTTTGGCTTTTTCGTCTTCCCACCACCAGCGGCCGGCGCGGAAGTCTTCGCCCACGCTGATGGCGCGGGTGCAGGGGGCGCAGCCAATGCTGGGGTAAAACTGATCGTGCAGGGCGTTGTAGTCCAGCCGGTGCTCGGCGATGAAATGCCACACGTCACCCCAGGTCCATTCCACCAGTGGGCTGATCTTCACGCGGCTACCGAACGCACCGGCTTCTTGCACGATGTCGGCCACCTCGGCGCGGGCGTTGGACTGTTCGCGGCGCAGCCCGGTGATCCAGCCGTCTTTGCCGGCCAAGGCGCGGGCCAGCGGCTCCATTTTGCGGATGTCGCAGCACTGCTTGCGCAGGTCGATGCTTTGGTACATGGCCTCTTCGCCGTGGTGGCGCACAAACTTCACCACCGACTCGTTTTTGGGGCGGTACACCTCCACGCTGCGGGTGTAGCGCTGCTCAATCTGGCCCACCAAAGCCAGGGTCTCGGCGTGCAACTTGCCGGTGTCGAGCACAAAAATGCCGCTTGGGATGCCCGCCAGGTGAATCAGGTGCGTGACCACCATGTCTTCAGCGCCCAGGCTGGAGGCCTGGGTGAGCTTGGGGTATTCGCTGGCGGCGCGTTGCAACAAGGCCAGGCTGTGCGCCACCTTGTCTGCAAAGGCGGGGGACGGTGCGTTGTAAAGGTCGATGGCGCTCATGGGGTGTCCTGCTCAGGCGTGGGCGGCCACGGGTGCCACAAAATGCGGCGCGGTGTTGACCGCGTCGCCTTGGTAGAAAGCCGGGAAGTGGGCCAGCAGCGCCTGGCCATGCGCCAGGTTCTGGTCGGCGCGCAGCACGGCTTGTGTGAAGCCGCTGCGCTGCATTTGCAGCAACTGGTCAATCAACACGTCGCCGGTGGCGCGGATGGCGCCGGTGAAACCGAGCCGACGTCGGAGCAAAAACGCTTGGCTGAAGGCCCGGCCATCGTTGAACTTGGGGAACTGCAGCTCGATGACGGTGATGCCGCTCAGGTCGGCTTCGCGCGGGTCGCTGTCGTTGGTCAGCACCAGGCGTTGTTGCTCGGGCTCGGCGGGCACAAAGTTGTCAGCCTGTGCAAGGTTAAAAAGGGGGGCGGTGCTCATGGTGGGTTCCTGTCTTATGGGCTCAGGCGCGCGCGGTGCTCACGCGCACGGCGTTGGCGGCGGTCTTGAAGGCGTCCAGCCCGGTGCGGCGCAGCGTGTTCACAAAGGTCTCACCGGTGGTGCGCTGGTTGCGGTAGGTGTCCAGCAGGGCTTCAATCACATCGGGCACTTCGCTGGCGGCGAACGATGGGCCAATGACCTTGCCCGGCGTGGCTTCGCCCGACAGGCGCGAGCCGTCCGAGCCGCCCAGCGTGATCTGGTACCACTCCTGGCCGTCTTTGTCGACGCCCAGAATGCCGATGTGGCCGCTGTGGTGGTGGCCGCAGCTGTTGATGCAACCGCTGATGTGCAGGTCAATCTCGCCCAGGTCGTGCAGCTCGTCCAGGTCTTTGTAGCGGTTGAGCAGCGTTTGGGCGATGGGCAGCGAGCGGGCGTTGGCCAGGTCGCAGAAATCACCGCCGGGGCAGGCGATCATGTCGCTCAGCAGGCCAATGTTGGGCTTGGCCAGGCCCAGCCGGCGCGCCTCGCGCCACAGCTCGGGCAGCTGGTCGCAGCGCACCCAAGGCAGCAGCAGGTTTTGTTCGTGCGTCACGCGGGCTTCGCCGCCAGAGAAGCGGTCGGCCAGGTCCGCAGCGCGTTCCAGCTGTTCGGCGGTGGCGTCGCCGGGGGCGGCACCGATGCGTTTGAACGACAGCGTGACGGCACGCAGGTCGGGGTTCTGGTGCGGCTTCACGTTTTGCGTCAGCCAGCGGCTGAATTCCACGTCGTCTTCGGCGGCGGCCTTCAAGATGTGTGCGATCTTGGCGTCGGCACTTTTGCGGTCGCAATGGAGCTGGGGCGCTGCAAAGAATGCGCTCACGCGGTCGAGCTCGGCCTGGGTGATGGTGTGCGGCGCGCCATCCTTGTCCAGAATGTCGCGGTACTCGGCTTCCACCTGGTCGGTGAAGGCCTGGCCTTCGGCCTTCACCAAAATTTTGATGCGGGCTTTGTAGATGTTGTCGCGGCGGCCGAAGCGGTTGTAGGCGCGCACCACGGCTTCGAGGTAGTTGAGGATCTGGTTCCACGGCAAAAACTCGCGGATCACCGCACCAATGATGGGGGTGCGGCCCATGCCGCCACCCACGCGCACCTGAAAGCCCAGCTCCCCGTTCACATTGCGCAAGAGGCGCAAGCCCACGTCGTGCCAGGGAGTGGCGGCGCGGTCTTCGCGGGCGCCGGTGATGGCGATCTTGAACTTGCGCGGCAGAAAGGCGAACTCGGGGTGCAGCGTGCTCCACTGGCGCATGATTTCGGCGAACGGGCGGGGGTCGGCCACCTCGTCCACCGCAATGCCGGCCAGCGCGTCGGTGGTGATGTTGCGGATGCAGTTGCCGCTGGTCTGAATGCCGTGCATGTTCACACTGGCCAGCAGGTCCATCACATCGGCCGAGCGGGCGAGCGGAATCCAGTTGTACTGCACGTTTTGGCGCGTGGTGAAGTGGCCGCAGCGGTCGGGCAAGGTAGGCACATCGGCCAGGGCTGCCTGGGCTTTGGACGTGTCGTGTTCTTCCTTGTGGTCATAGTCCCGGGCAATTTTGGCCAGCACGCGCAGCTGTGGGCTGGAGAGTTCGCCGTAGGGCACAGCCACGCGAAGCATGGGTGCGAAGCGCTGCACGTACCAGCCGTTTTGCAGTCGCAGCGGCTTGAATTCATCCTCGCGCAACGTGCCCGCCTGCCAGCGCTCAAGCTGGTCACGGAACTGGGACGCCCGCAACTGGACAAACTGGCGGTCAAAGTCGGAGTACTGGTACATCGTCGTGGTGTGAAAAAGGTCAGAAAGCGGTCAAAAAGCGATCAGCTTGAAGCCGGCGTAGGCCAGCAAGACGGAGAGTGCCGAGCGCACCAGGCGCTCGGGTGTGTGGCGCATCAGCCGGGTGCCCAGCCAGATGCCCGGCAGCGAGCCGGCCAGTAGCTGGCCCAGCAAAGGCCAGTCCACCGAGCCCAGGCTGGCGTGGCCCATGCCCGCCACCAAGGTGAGGGGCACGGCATAAGCGATGTCGGCCGCCACAATGCGCGGCAGCGGAAGCAAGGGAAACAGCAGCAGCAGCACCGACACGCCAATGGCGCCCGCGCCCACCGACGTGATCGTGACCAAGGTACCAATCACGGCGCCGAAAATGACAGGCAGGCTCCAGTGGCGGGCGCGGCTGGCGGCTTCCAGCTGGTTGTCGGCCAGGGTGCGCGGCAGCTGTTTGCCGCGCGCTGCCTTGTACAGCATGGCGGCCGCGGTGAGCAGCAGGGCCACGCCCAGGGTGCTGGTCATGAGCGACTGCACCGACGCGCTGGCCGGGCCCAGCTGGTGCAACACCGCCAGCGTGATCACGGCGGCTGGCAGGCTGCCCGCGCTGAGTTGGCCCACCACCCGCCAGGGCACCAACCGCTGGCGCGCCAGGCTGACGGTACCGCCGAGCTTGGTGAAGGCGGCAAACAGCAAGTCGGTACCGACCGCCATGTAGGGCTTGACGCCGAAGAAGAAAATCAAAATGGGCGTCATGAGCGAGCCACCGCCCACGCCGGTCAGTCCGACGATGAGTCCCACGGCAAAGCCGGCAAAGAGGATGGCGAATTCAGGCATGGGCGCGACTGTAAATTCACCTCTTTATATTTCAAACTACTTTTTATTTATTCACATATAGCCAGAACGAATAAGGAGGCTGAAGGCCGCGCCCGGTGAGCGGTGCACACCTCGGGGTTTGACAACGCTTTGAGAACGATCACCGCTTGCGTGGCCTGAGGGGCTTAATATCTGCGGCATGCAGAAACAGCGCATTTTTGTGAGCGTGGTCGGGTTTTCCGACACGGAGCGGCACGCGCTCAACACGGTGTTTCGTCTGTCTGAAGACCGCGACCTGTGTTACGCGCCCTGGTCGCCCATGACAGCACCGGGCGCCATTGGCACCGTGGCACCTGCCGAAGTGGCGCTGGTGGACGGGCAGAGCGCCGAGGCTGTTTTGTCGCACGCCAAAGAGCTGCCTGCGGGGCAGCGCTTGATCTGGGTCGGGCCGGGCGCTCCCGAACAGGCTTGGCGCGTGCTGCAGCGCCCTATTCAATGGGCCGACGTGCTCAACGATCTGGACGCCGTTTTTGCCGCGCGGCAAACGGATTCGGGCTTGATTGACCTGGACATCACCGCCCCCGCACCGCTGGAACTCGATCCTTCGCAAGTGCGCATCAAGCGCGCGCTGTTGGTGGGTTCGGACGAACATGAGCGCATGTACCTGCGCTCGCGTCTGGCCCTGGTGGGCGTGGTGGAACTGGACGAGGCCACCACCACCGAAACCGCGGTGGACCTGATGGGCCGCAACGACTACTGCTGCGGTGTGTTCAATCTGGACGACAAGCAGGTGGACGTCTGGTCATTGGCTCGGATGTTTGCACAGCGCTACCCCCAGGCGCTCACGCTGGCCAGCAGCGAAATGGCTGGCCCACTGGCAGACTGGTGGAACCGCCGACGGGTGCGGCGCCACACACGCGAGGCTGGCATTTCGGTGCTGCTGGCGAGGCCTTTACAGCCGCGCGAGCTGTCTCAATGGATGGATCTGCTGTAAAAGGCAGCGCTTAAGCGGTCTGGGGTTGCGGTGCTTGGGGTGTGGGCTGCTTGCGCGCCTGGCGCCACGCAAACCGAGCGGGGTCCAGCGCCTGGACCAGGTCGGGCGCTGCGCCGTCCAAAGACTCGCGCTCGATTTGGGCCGCCAGCAAGTGCGCACACCAATACGACAGCGTGAGCCCGCGCGAGCCCAGTGCGCCCAGCATGAAAAGGCCCGGCCAGCGCGGCGTGTCTTCCAGCGCCACGCGGCCCCTTCGAGGTCCCGCTTGTTCCATGCGGCTATGCAACGCCGCCACATCGGGTACCGCACCTACCAGCGGCAGGCGGTCCAGCGAAGCGCAGCGCACCTGCGCCCAACCCAACAGCGTGCCCTGCGCGGCAGCGACGCGCAGCTGCGCCGCCGCTTCGGGGACCATGGCATGCAGGCTCAGCGCGTTGCGTTCGTGGTCGGCATCACTCAGCGTGGTGCTGGCGTCGCCGCGCAGGTAGGTGGAGCCCATGGCCCAAACTCGGGCCGGCCATTGGGGCGCCAGACCGGCGTCTTCGTAAAGGGGCACAAAAACACCGTTGTCGCGCTGGGGCCGTGGGGCCAGCGCCGGGCCGTGTTGGGCACCCAGGCTCATTTGCCCTTTGACAGGACGCAGCGGCAGGGCGGTGGCACCCAGCTCGGGTGCACTGGCCTGCAGCAGCGCCAGGCTGCCAAAGGCGGCCGCCACCACCGCCACCGGCGCTTCTGCCAGCACATGGCCTTGTGCGTCCAGTGCCTGCCAGCCCGCGCTGCCATGGTTGGGGGCGCAGCAGATGGTGCCTTGGCGAAGGCGGGCCACTGGCGCATTCCACACGGTGGTCAGACCCGCGGTTTGCCGGACCTCGTCCAGCCAGGCTTGCACCAGGGCGCCAGGGCGCACCAGGGCGGCGGGCCAGCGGCCGGGATCGTGCCCCAGGTTGTCCACCTCGCAGGCTTGCCAGCCATGCCCTGGCAGCAGCAGGCGCTCCAGTTCAGTGCGGGTGGCAGCCACGCCCAGCGCAGACAGGCGAGACAGCGGTGTGGGGGCCTTGGTGACGTGGGGGCTCAGCATGCCCACGGGCAAGGCCGACGCGGCCTGTGCCGGGCCGCTCGCGGCGTCGATCAGCGTGGTGTGCCAGCCGCGGCGTGCCAAAGCAACGCACACCGCAGCACCGGCCAGGCCGGCCCCGATCACCAGGGCGTGGTGCTTGGCTGCAGTCAAGGGTGAAACCGCAGGCTTCAGCTCTCTGCGGGGGGAGGCACGTAGCCGGCCGCTGCGTCAGCGCCTTCACCGAAAAAGTGTTTTTCCATCTGGCGGGCCAGGTACTGGCGGGCGCGGGCGTCGGCCAGATTCAGGCGGTTTTCATTCAGCAGCATGGTCTGGTGCTTGAGCCAGGCGGCCCAGGCTTCCTTGCTCACGCCTTCAAAAATGCGCTTGCCTAGCTCGCCGGGGTAGGGCGGAAAGTCCAGGCCTTCGGCTTCTTTGCCCAGCTTGATGCAGTTAACGGTGCGTGCCATGTGGATGTCCTTGGAGTGGTGTTTGAATGAATGGGTGTGTGCATCGGTGCGCTCGTGTGCGTCCACCCGAGTTTCACGTCGCTCGCAAGTTCCGGTGATGGGTTCGTTGGGTGTCCCAGGAACTGCGCTGCGCACATGCGTTGACTTTATCAATCTTTTGTTGCCCTGAAGCTGGCGGGGGTTCACCCGATGCGATCGTCGGTGATGAATAGATGCCAGCGGTGCGTGACTACTGCGTCTTGCCATGTTCCACAGTCCCGCATACGCCGGCCGGCCTTGTCTGGAACTCTTGGGCTTGAGCTCGGTCAATGGCCCTGGCTGGCTGGCCATTGGATAACCGGTGGGCCGAACAACAATGCATAAAAATCTGGGTTTCAAATATGGTGAGACACTTGCCGTCTCGCCGCGCACGGCCCGCGTATTCCTGCAAGGACACTGACTTGATCCCCACCATTCCGACCGTTACCCCGTCTATTTTTGAGCGTTTCCCCCGCCAGTTTCTGGGCTTGGTGGCTGCGGGCAGCGCCGCCATGCTGGCTTTTGGCCTGTACCTGCAGCATGCGGTGGGGCTGGAGCCATGCCCCATGTGCATCGTGCAGCGCTACGCGCTGATTCTGGTGGCTGTGGTGGCGGGCATTGCTGCGGTGTTGCCCCAACGCGGTGCGAGGCACACCGGGTTGTGGCTCATGGCAGGTTTGGCGGTGTTTGGCGCTTTTGTGGCAGCGCGCCAGAGCTGGCTGCAGTGGAACCCGCCTGAGGTGCTGAGTTGCGGCCGCGACTTTTTCGGGATGATCGAGTCGTTCCCGCTCAAGCGCGCCATTCCCATGATCTTCAAAGGCAGTGGCGACTGTTCTGAAATCGACTGGACCTTCTTGGGCCTGTCGATTGCGAACTGGTCGTTCCTGTATTTCACCGCCATTGCGGTGCTGGCCGCCTTGCTGTGGTCTCAGCGCCCTTTGCGCTGAAACCCAGCGCGGGCTGGGTCAGAGGATCGCGCTGCCTGGGCGCTCACCGCGCTCGTAGACCACGTGGGCCCGGCCCACGATGAGGGAGTCCAGCGAGCCGATGTTTTTCGGGTCTTTGTTGGTGTAAGGTAGCTTTTGCAGCAGGTAGCGCATGGCGTTCAGGCGTGCGCGCTTCTTGCAGTCGCTTTTGATCACCGTCCACGGCGAGTCGGCCGTGTCGGTCTCGAAAAACATGGCTTCTTTGGCCTTGGTGTAGTCGTCCCACTTGTCCAGCGAAGCGAGGTCGATGGGGCTGAGCTTCCACTGTTTGAGCGGGTGGGCCTTGCGCTCTTTGAAGCGGCGGCGCTGTTCTTCGCGGCTGACCGAAAACCAGAACTTGATGAGGTGCACGCCGCTGCGCACCAGCTGGCGTTCAAACTGCGGCGCCTGGCGCATGAACTCCTGGTATTCGTCGTCGCTGCAAAAGCCCATGACCCGTTCCACACCCGCGCGGTTGTACCAGCTGCGGTCAAACAGCACGATTTCACCGGCCGTGGGCAGGTGCTGCACATAACGCTGAAAGTACCACTGGCCGCGCTCCACCTCGCTCGGTTTTTCCAGCGCCACCACACGCGCACCGCGGGGGTTCAGGTGCTCCATCATGCGTTTGATGGTGCCGCCCTTGCCGGCCGCGTCGCGTCCCTCAAACAAGATCACCACGCGCTGGCCGGTCTCTTTGGCCCAGGCTTGCAGCTTGAGCAGCTCCACCTGCAACAGGTATTTTTGCGACTCGTAGACTCGGCGCGACAGCAGGTTTTTGTAGGGGTAGGCGCCGCTGCGCCAGTCAGCGGCCAGCGCCTCGTCGGGGTTGACCATGGCCTTGGCTTCGCTGCGTACCACCTGCGTTTCTTGCTTGAGCAGGCGGCGGATGGCCTTGGCGTCGTCGGGCGCTGCGCCCTCCAAAATGGCGCGCAGCGATTCGGCTCTTTCTCGTTGGCTGTTTTCGGTGCGCGACAAAATGTCTTGTACGGCGGCCAACTGGGCAGCTTGGCGCGATGCCATGGCCCGTGAAACGGTGTTTTTCCGGATCTTTTTGGGCTGGCTGCTGCCACTGGTGTCGCCCAGCGCCACACGGCGTGGCTTTTCAGCGGGCAGGTTGGCCGAAGCCACCGGGGCTTTGGGCTTTGACGCCGCAGCGGCCTGGCGCGGGGTAGCCGCCGGTGGTTGGGCGGCGCGCCGCGCACGCGGTTTGGCCGCTGCCTTGGTGGCTGGGGCGGCAGCGTTGGCAACGGGGGCGTTGGGGGTGGCTCGTTCCGTCATGGCTTGTTCATCCTTCTGTCACACAACACACCAGTATCAACAATGGGCGTTGCACCGGTTTGATTTTTATCAAGTCGGCGCTGCAATGCTCCCTGCAGCAGGCCCTGTGGCGTGATGTGGTTTACGACAGCTTCTTCACCAACACCTGGCTCTTGCGGTCCCAGTTGTACTTGCGCTTGCGCGCTTCGGGCAGCCAGTCCGGGTTGACCTGCACAAAACCGCGCTTGATGAACCAGTGCATGGTGCGGGTGGTCAGCACGAAGATGCTTTGCAAGCCTTGTGCCTTCGCGCGGGTTTCGATGCGTTTGAGCAGGCGTTCGCCGTCGCCCTGGCTCTGCGTGTCGGGCGACACCGTGAGTGCCGCCATTTCGCCGGTGCGCGCTTCCGGGTACGGGTAGAGCGCGGCGCAGCCAAAGATCACGCCGTCGTGTTCGATGATGGTGTAGTAGCCCGCGTCGCGCTCGATCTCGGTGCGGTCGCGCTTGACCAGCGTGCCGTCTTTTTCAAACGGCTCGATCAGCGCCACGATGCCGCTCACGTCGTCCATGGTGGCTTCGCGCACGCTTTCCAGCTTCTCGTCCACCACCATGGTGCCAATACCGTCGTGGGTGTAAATCTCCAGCAGCAGCGCACCGTCCACCGCAAACGGCAAGATGTGGCTGCGGTCCACGCCACCTTCGCAGGCCCTGATGCAGTGCTGCAGGTAAAAAGCGGTGTCGGTGGGCTGGGTGGCAGCGGGCAGGGCGGCTAGCATGGTTTTGGCGGCGGCCAGCGGCAGTTCGGTGTCGATCTCGCTGGTCGGGTCGTTGGCGTCGAGCCGGATGCCGGGCACCTCGGTCAAAAACATCAGCTTGTCGGCCTGCAGCGCCATGGCCACCGAGGTGGCCACGTCTTCCATGGTCAGGTTGAAGGCCTCGCCCGTGGGCGAGAAGCCGAAGGGCGACAGCAGCACCAGCGCGCCCATGTCCAGCGTGCGCTGAATGCCTTCGGTGTCGATCTTGCGCACCAGGCCCGAGTGCTGAAAGTCCACGCCGTCCATCAGGCCCACGGGGCGCGCAGTCACGAAGTTGCCTGAAATCACCCGCACCGTGGCGCCCGCCATGGGTGTGTTGGGCAGGCCCTGGCTGAACGCCGCTTCAATTTCATAGCGCAGCTGGCCCGCAGCTTCCTGGGCGCAGTCCAGCGCCACCGAGTCGGTGATGCGCATGCCGTGTGAGTATTTGGGCGTGTGGCCCTTGGCGTGCAGTTGTTCGTTCACTTGCGGCCTGAAGCCGTGCACCAGCACGATTTCCACACCCATGCTCTGGATCAGCGCCAGGTCTTGCGCAATCAGGGGCAGCTTGCCCGCTGCGATGGCTTCACCCGACACGCCCACCACCACCGTGCTGCCGCGCAATTTGTGGATGTAGGGCGCCACCGAGCGAAACCAGGGCACAAAGGTGAAATTGAAGACGTTGGACATGTGGGCGGGCAGATCGGGCAGGCTGTCGGGCAGGGAATGGGGCGGGCGCGGATAATCACCGGTTGCCTGATTTTGACTGAAGTTGTGCCCTTGTCCTCTACGCCTTTGTTTATCGAATTTCCCGAGTCCTTGCCGGTCTCTGCGCGTCGCGTTGAGATTGAGGCGGCCATGCGCGAGCACCAGGTGGTCATCGTCTGCGGGGAAACCGGGTCTGGCAAAACCACGCAGCTGCCCAAGATCGCGCTGCAGATGGGGCGCGGCAAACTCAACGCCAAGCCGGGCCAGCGCCCGCAAATGATTGGCCACACCCAGCCTCGCCGCATTGCCGCCAGCAGCGTGGCCAAGCGCATCGCCGAAGAGCTGAAGACGCCACTGGGCGAGGTGGTGGGTTTCAAGGTGCGGTTTCAAGACCGGCTGAGCAAAGACGCATCCGTCAAGCTCATGACCGACGGCATTTTGCTGGCCGAGACGCAGACCGACCCCGACCTGCGCGCCTACGACACCATCATCATTGACGAGGCGCACGAGCGCTCCCTCAACATCGACTTTTTGCTGGGCTACCTGCGCCAGCTGCTGCCGCGCCGGCCCGACCTGAAGGTGGTGGTGACCTCGGCCACCATCGACGCCGACCGCTTTGCGCAGTACTTCGCGTCCAAACGCGGTCCCGCCCCGGTGATCCAGGTGTCTGGCCGCACCTTCCCGGTGGAAGTGCGTTACCGGCCGTTTGAAGAAAGCCGCGACTACGATTTGAACAACGCCATTGCCGACGGCGTGGACGAGCTTTGGCGCGGGCCGCAGGGTGGCGACATCCTGATATTCTTGCCCGGTGAGCGCGAAATCCGCGAAGCCACGGACCACCTGCGCAAGCACCTCAGCCACATCCCCACGCTGCGCAACGCCGAGGTGCTGCCGCTGTTTGCGCGCCTGTCGCAAGCCGAGCAGGACCGCATTTTTCAGGACCACAGTGGGCGGCGCATCGTGCTGTCCACCAACGTGGCCGAAACCTCGCTCACCGTGCCGGGTATCCGCTACGTGATCGACGCGGGCACCGCGCGCGTGAAGCGCTACAGCTTTCGCCAGAAGGTGGAGCAGCTGATGGTGGAACCCATCAGCCGCGCGGCGGCCAACCAACGCGCCGGGCGTTGCGGCCGCGTCGCCGACGGTATTTGTATCCGGCTCTACGACGAAGCCGGCTTCAACGGACGACCGGCCTTCACCGACCCTGAAATTTTGCGCAGCTCGCTGGCCGGTGTGATTCTGCGCATGAAGGCGCTGCGCCTGGGCGCCGTAGAAGAGTTTGCGTTCATTGAACCGCCACAAAAGCGCGCCATTGTGGACGGCTACCAACTGCTCTCCGAGCTGGGCGCGGTGGACGAGGCCAACGAACTCACAGCCATCGGCCAGACGCTCTCGCGCCTGCCGCTGGACCCGCGCGTGGGCCGCATGATTCTGGAGGCGCAGCAGCGCGGTGCGCTCGACGAGGTGATGGTGATCGCCTCTGCGCTCAGCGTGCAAGACGTGCGCGACCGGCCCATGGACAAACAGGCCCAGGCCGACCAGGCGCACGCCAAGTTCGACGACGAAAAGAGCGAATTCACCGGCACGCTCAAGCTCTGGAAGTGGCTGGACGACAGCAAGGGCGGCCACGGCAAAGACCACAAGCTCAGCCACCGGCAATACGAAAACCTGCTGCGCGAAAACTTCATCAACGTGCGGCGGGTGCGCGAATGGCGCGACATCCACACCCAACTGCACACCGTGGTGGCCGAACACAAGTGGTCCCTCAATACCCAGCCGGCCAGCTACGAGCAGCTGCACCTGGCCATGCTGTCGGGCCTGCTGGGCAACATTGGCCAGAAGAACGAGGCTGAGGACTGGTACCTGGGCGCACGCGGCATCAAGTTTTACCGCCACCCGGGCGCCAACCTGAGCAAGAAGCCCGGGCGCTGGATCGTGTGCGCCGAGCTGGTGGAAACCACGCGCCTGTTTGGGCGTGGCATCGCGTCCATTGAGCCGCAGTGGCTGGAGCAGGTCGGCCCGCACCTGATCAAAAAGCAGCTGCTCGACCCGCATTGGGAGAAGAAGGCCGCACAGGTCACGGCACTGGAGCGCGCCACGCTGTACGGCCTGGTGGTGTACCACAACCGCCGCACCGACTACGGCCGGGTCGACCCGGCGGGCGCGCGCGAGATTTTCATCCGCGAAGCGCTGGTGGCTGGTGAATGGGAGACGCGCCTGCCGTTTCTGGCCGCCAACCAGAAGCTGGTGAAGCAGGTGGCCGAGCTGGAACACAAGTCGCGTCGTCAGGACGTGCTGGTGGACGACGAGCTGATTTTTGCGTTTTACGACGCGCAGATTCCCGCCGAGGTGTGCAGCGGCGCCAGTTTTGAGCGCTGGTACAAAGACGCGCAGCGGCTCAACCCCAAGCTGTTGCTGCTGACCAAAGAAGAGCTGATGCGCCACGAGGCAGCCGGTATCACCACGCAGGCGTTTCCCAAAACGCTGCGCTTGGGTGGGGTGGACTGCGCCTGCACCTACCTGCACGAACCGGGTGATGCGCGCGATGGTCTGAGCGTGGCGGTGCCGATTTTTGCGCTCAACCAGGTGAGCGAAGACCGCTGCGATTGGCTGGTGCCCGGCATGCTGAAAGACAAGCTGCTGGCGCTGCTGAAAACCCTGCACCAGCGCCCGCGCTCGCGCCTGGTGCCCCTGCCGGCCACGGCCGAACGTTTTGCCACCGCGCTCACCGAGCCCGCGGTGTTTGGCGCCGGCAACCTGATGGATGCGCTGCTGAAGCTGGTGCGCGAAGCCACCCAGCTGGACATTGCGCGCAACGACATCAAGGTGGACATGCTCACGCCCCACCACTTCATGCACCTGCGCGTGGTGGACGAACACGGCCGCCAGCTGGGCCAGGGCCGCAGCTTGGCTGCGCTGAAGGCCGAGCTGGGCGGGCAGGCGCGTGGGGCGTTTCAGGCGCTGGCTTCGCTGAAGCTGGAGAGCTTGCGCCCGGCTCCGCCCGAGCCCAAGGCCGCCCCGGCACCCGCCGCTGCCAGCGGCGCCCGCCGTGTGGCCGCAGAGGCGCCCGCCGTGCCCGCCGCCAGTGCGGCTCAGCGCTACACCAGCTGGAGTTTTGGTGAATTGCCCGAGCTCATGGAGATCCGCAAAGGCGGGCAGACGCTGATCGGATTCCCGGCGCTCATGGACCTGGGCGACGCCGTGGCGATTGAGGTGTTTGACGAGCCTGAAGTGGCGATGGCGCGGCACCGGGAAGGCCTGCGCCGCCTGTTTGCGCTGCAGATCAAGGACGCGCTGAAATACCTGGAAAAGAACCTGCCCGGCCTGATGACCATGGCCACGGCCTACATGCAGGTGGGAAAAACCGAGAGCGGATCGGGCGGCGGCACGCTGGAAGAGCTGCGCAGCCAGATCATTGAACTCGCGTTGGACCGCGCCTTTTTGGCCGAACCGCTGCCCACCGACGAAGCGGCTTTCAAGAAACGGGTGGACGAGGGCCGCGGCCGGCTCACGCTGATTTCAACCGAGATTGCGCGCAACGCCGGGCTGATCTTGACCGAATACGCCGCCGCCGCGCGCAAGCTCAAAGACAGCCGCCCGCCCGCCGACGTGGCCACCGATGTGGCCCAGCAGCTGCAGCGCCTGGTGCCCAAGCGCTTTTTGCTGACCACGCCCTATGCGCAATTGCAGCACTTTCCCCGTTATCTGAAAGCGGTGCAGCTGCGGCTGGACAAGCTGCGCGCCGACCCGGCGCGCGACGCCGCCAAGCTGACTGAGTTGCGCCCGCAAGACCAACGCTTCTGGCGCTTGGTGGCCGAGCGCAAAGGCGTGCAAGACGCGCGCCTGCAAGAACTGCGCTGGCTGCTGGAGGAGCTGCGGGTGAGCTTTTTTGCACAAGAGCTGCGCACGCCCCAGCCGGTGAGCGTGAAGCGGCTGGACAAGGCCTGGTCTCAGCTCAACAGCTAGACCCGCAGCTTGTCCGCACCACGAAGCGGCGCGGGCCGCCTCAGGGTGCTCGGTACGCTCAGTCGGCCGCCAGCGCGACGCGGCCCTGGGTCACCTTCAGGTCGGTGTTGGCCTGCAGCCGTGCCAGCACGGCTTCTGCGTCTTCCCGGGTGGCCAGCTGGTTGATGCGCACTTCATGGCGACCATTTTTGGCCACCATCTCGGCGGGGTAACCAGCGGTTTGCAGGCGCACGCGCAAAGCGGCAGCCTCTGCCACGCTGGACGACAAGCCTGCCACCGTGCGCCAGCGCCCACCCTGCAGCAAGATGCCGCTGCCCGGTTGCATTTCGGCCTGGCCAATGAACTTCGCCAGCTGATCGGGCGTGGCCTGGCCGGCGGGCTTTTCGGGCTGACCGGTGAAGACCACCCAGAAAGCACCGGGCTTGTCCAGGGTGATGTCGGGTTTCGCCTCGCGCTCCACGGCCACGCTGCCGTCAAACACACACACGGCATCGTGTTCGGCGTCGGTCATGCTCCAGAAGTCGGTGCCGCGAATGCCCACGGTAGCGGTGGCCAGTTGCAGGTTCAGCTCGCGCTTGTGGCCCAGCGCCTTGCTGGTGTAGTCGGTTGCGTATCGAAACACGCCGGTGATCAAGCGCAAGCTGGACTTGATTTCAGACGGACCGGCGGTGCCCTGTTGCTTGGCCACCATGGTTTCAATGTGAAACTGGGTTTGCTCGCCCAGCTTGATCACCGAGCGGTCGGGCAGGCGCAGCAGCATGCGTGCGCCGTCTGCGGTCACGGCCTTGTCGTTGTCCCGCAGCAGCTGGCCTGGCTGGGCCGGGCGGCGCTGGCCCTGGCGCTCCACCCAGGCGGGCAGTTGCACCGCTTCCACCACCGTGTTGGCAGCCGCTGCATGGCTGGGTTGACCCAGACCCCAGGCGATGGCGGCCAGGATCAGTGTCGACGCGCCGCGGGCGATCCAGCTTTTTCGAAGCCCATTCGTGCTCTGGACAGTGGGGCGAACGGTGACAGAAGCGCGGTTGTTTGGGTTGATGAACATGCGGTACCTCAATAAAAACGGAGTGACAGGCGGTTTATCGGCAGCCTGTGGCCACATTGAAGGTACGCACCGAGACAATCGTTGGATTCAGCGGTTGACGGCAAATGGCGTGAATCCTCCGCTTTCATCGCGTTTGTAGTGAAGTAAGTCACCAATCTGCTCACTTGGCGGCTGGAAAGGGTGTTGTGGGCAGGGGTTACCCCGCCGTGCCGCTGTCCTATTTTTGAGTTGGGTTGACAGCACGCCAGTGCTTGCGTTTCACTGTGGAGGCCATTGGGTTTGGCCGCTGTCGATCAATGAGGAGCAACGCATGGACCGTCGTGACTTTGTGGAGAGTTGTGCTTTGGGCGCTGGCGCGCTGGCGGCCACCCTGGCAGGGCAGGCCTGGGCGGCGGACGCCAAGCCTCGCGCGTATGGCCGGGTGTTGCTCACCGATGAGATGGGCCAGCCCATCAAGGCCTCGCGCCTGCGGGCGCAGACCAACTATGTTTTCCATTACCCGTTTGAAGCCACGCCGGTGTTTTTGCTCGACCTGGGCAAGCCGGCGCTGGCCACCAGCCTGCGCACGCGGGAGCAGCAGGCTTACCAGTGGCCTGGTGGGGTGGGCCCGGCGCGCAGCCTGGTGGCGTTTTCGGCCATTTGCGCGCACAAGCTGGTGTATCCCACCAAAGACCTGAGTTTCATCAGCTTTCGCAAAGGTGCTGCGGTCAACCCCCAGACACCCAGCAAAGGCAGTGACTTGATTCATTGCTGCGCCGACCACAGCCAGTACGACCCGGCGCGTGGTGCGCAGGTGCTGGGTGGCCCGGCAGAACAGCCGCTCTGTGCGGTGCTGCTGGAACACGACCCCAAGGCCGACACCCTCACAGCCACGGGCACCTTGGGTGGTGAGCTGTTTGACGACTTTTTCAAAAAGTACGAAATGAAACTGAGCCTGGAAGCGGGCCCACGCGCCAAACAAGCGGTGGTGGGCCGCAGCATGGTGCGTGAGCTGGACAGTTTTTGCCGCAACGCCGTGCGCTGCTGAGCTGCGGGTTCAGTGGCTCACAAGCGGGCGAGCCGCTTGAGCGCCTCGCGCAGCGTGTCGTCCTGCTTGGCGAAGCAAAAGCGCACCACTTTTTGATCAAAACCGTTGCCGTAAAACGCCGACAGCGGAATGGCCGCCACACCCATTTCACGCGTAAGCCACTGGCAAAACTCGGCCTCGGGCAGGTCGCGCTCGGGCACCGCCAGGCCAGAGATGTCCACGCACTGGAAATAGGTGCCGGCGCCCGGTAGCAACTTGAAGCGGGTGCTGGCCAGCCCGCTGCGAAACAGGTCGCGTTTGCGCTGGTAGAAAGCCGGCAGGTTCAAATACGGCGCCGGGTCGGCCATGTAGGCGGCCAGCGCGTGTTGCATGGGCGTGTTCACGGTAAACACATTGAACTGGTGCACCTTGCGAAACTCGGTGGTGAGTGTGGCCGGCGCCACCACGGTGCCCACCTTCCAGCCGGTCACATGGTAGGTTTTGCCAAAGCTGCTGATGATGAATGCGCGCGCAGCCAGGCCGGGGAATCGCGCCGCGCTTTGGTGCTGCTGGCCGTCGAACACCATGTGCTCGTACACCTCGTCGCTGATCAGCAAAATGTCGGTGGGCGCCAGCAGGTCTTGCAGCTGGAGCATGTCGGCCTCGCTCCACACCTGGCCGCTGGGGTTGTGCGGGCTGTTGATGAGGATGGCGCGGGTGCGCGGCGTGATGGCCGCGCTGATACGTTCAAAGTCGGGCCGGAAGCTGCCGGGTGTGAGCGGCACACGCACCACCACGCCGCCGGCCAGCTCGATGTTGGGCACATAGCTGTCGTAGCAAGGCTCCAGCACGATCACCTCGTCGCCCGGGTGCACCACCGCCAAGATGGTGGTGAGGATGGCCTGGGTGGCACCTGCGGTCACGGTGATTTCCGTGTTCGGGTCACAGGCCAAGCCGTAAAGCGCCTGCATTTTGGCGGCCATGGCCTGGCGCAGGGCGGGCACGCCGGGCATGGGCGGATACTGGTTATGGCCGGCCTGCATGGCCTGCGTCACAGCATTCACCAGCGCCGGGTCGCAGTCAAAGTCAGGGAAACCCTGCCCCAGGTTGACCGCACCGGTTTCGGCCGCCAGCGCCGACATGACGGTGAAGATGGTGGTGCCTACTTTGGGCAGCCGCGAGGTGAGGGCGGGGGTGTGGGGCAATGGAGATGGCATATCAATGTCCGGAGATCAAGGTAGCCCCAGCCAGAACACCGCCGAACGGGCTTCGCCAGGCCGCAGGTGTTGCCCCCTGGGGGGTGAAGGCCGTCAGGCCGGCGCGGGGGGAGTCACAGTTCATAGTCATCGGGTGTGCCGCTCATGGCGCGCAAGATCGAATCACGCGTCAGGCGGTTGCTCAACAACTCGGCAAAGCGCAGCACGAAATGGCGCAAATAGGTGCCGCGCTTGAAGGCCACGCGCGCCAGGTTGTGGCCAAACAACTGCGCGGCGGGGCGCGCCACCAGGTCGGGCGTCTGGTTGTCGCCGCTCATGGCCATTTCGGCCACGATGCCCACGCCCATGCCGAGCTTCACATAGGTCTTGATCACGTCCGAGTCGATGGCTTCCAGCACCACGTTGGGCTGCAGGTGGCGCAAGGCAAAGGCCTGGTCAATGCGGGTGCGGCCGGTGAAGCTGGGGTGGTAGGTGATGAGCGGCACCTGGGCCAGGTCTTCCAGCGTGATGCGCTCACGCGCCAGCAGCGGGTGGTCAAACGGGAACACCAGCACGTGTTGCCATTCGTAGCAGGGCAGGGTTACGAGTTCGGGGTAGTTCACCAGCGACTCGGTGGCCACGCCGATTTCTGCCACTTCTTCCATCAGCATTTTGGCCACCTGGTCGGGCGAGCCCTGGTGCAGGCTGATACCGACCTTGGGGTAAGCCTGGCGCAGCGCGGCCACTGGTCCGGGCAGCACATAGCGGGCCTGCGTGTGGGTGGTGGCAATCGACAGCGTGCCACTGTCTTGGGCCGAATACTGCTCGCCAATGCGCTTGAGGTTGTTCACCTCGCGCAAGATGATTTCAATGCTTTTGAGCACCTGCGCGCCAGGCTCGGTGACGCGTTTGATGCGCTTGCCGTGGCGGGCAAAGATCTCGATGCCCAGTTCGTCTTCCAGCTCGATGATGGCCTTGGACACCCCGGGCTGCGAGGTGTGCAGGGCTTTGGCCGCTTCGGTCAGGTTCAGGTTGCGGCGCACCGCTTCCTGCACAAAACGGAACTGGTGCAGGTTCATGTGGCCTCTTCAAGGGCTATGGTGGCCAGCAGCGCAGTCAGGCGCGGGTCTTCGCCGGCGGCAGGCAGTTGTTCAAACCGCACGCCGGGGTGGGCCTGGGCCAACTCGGCCATGAGCACTGGCAGGTCTTCGCGGGCGTGCTTGCCCATGCCAAAAAACAGCGGCAGCACGCGCACACGGCTCACGCCTTGCGCCACCATCTGGCGCGCAGCGGTGGCCATGTCGGGCTCGCACAGTTCCAGGTAGGCGCACGACACCCGGGCAGCGGGGTCGCTGCGCTCAATTTGCTGCGCCACCGACTCCACCGGCAAGCGCCACAGCGGGTCGCGCGAACCATGGGCAAAAACAATCACACCAAGCATGTTGAACCTATCGTCGAAGCACCAGCCAGCCAAAGGCGCCCAGTGAAAAAACCGAATAAATGAGGGACGGCGACGCCGCAGCCAGCCAGGGTTGCCACTGGTTGAGGTTGCCGATGTAGCCGAACACGTTGTTGAGCAGGAAAAAACTGATGCCGATCAAAACACCGCCAAACACATAGCCGGTGATGCTGCCCGAGCGGAAATGCAGGTAGGCAAAGGGCAGGGCCAACACCACCATGACTAGGCAACTCAGGGGATAAAACACTTTGCGCCAGAACTCGATTTCGTAGCGCTGGGCGGTCTGGTTGTTGGCTTCCAGGTGGCGAATGTAGGCAAACAGGTCGGCGGTGCGCATGCGCTCGGGTTTGAGCAGCGCCACCGACACCATTTCGGTGCTGATGCTGCTGGGCCAACGGAAGGTGTCCAGCTTGCTGCGGGTGATGCGCGCCGAAGCCAGCCCGGCGGTGTCGAATTCGCGCCGCTCCACCTGCATCAGTGTCCACGACTCGTCGGTTTCGATTTGTCCCGCCTTGGCCTGCACGGTGGACACCAGAAAGCCCTGGTTGTCGAACTCGAAAATACGCACATCGCCCAATTCACCTTGCGGCGAAAGCGAGCCCACATTGACCGAAAAATTGCTGTAGGCCTGCCGCTCTTTCAGCCAGGCGCCGGTTTGGCCCAGGCTGATGCGGCCCTGGTAAGAGGCCTTGAGCAACTGGGCCGTTTTGTCGGCCAACGGCGCCACGTAGTCGCCAATGGCAAACGTCAAGGCGACAAAGATGGTGCCCAGACCCAGCAAGGTGCGCAGCGCCCGCCAGGGGCCTAGGCCACTGGTGCGCAGAATGGTGTATTCCGAACCCTGCGCCAGCCGCGCCAGCACAAAAACCGAGCCAATCAGCACGGCAATGGGCATGAGTTCGTAGACCCGGCTCGGCATCAGCAGCAGCACGTAAAGCAAGGCGTGGCGAATTTCGTAGACCAGGTTGGCGTCCAGCGGAGACACACGACCCAGCGCGGGCAATTCTTCGACAAAGTCGAAGAAAAAGAACAGCGACAGAAACGCCAGGAGCACAAAGCCCACAGCCACAAAAATTTCTCCGTAGATCAGGCGGCGAATGGTCTTCATGCGCGAGCCTCCTGGGCACGCTGACCCTTGTCTCGCCAGGTGAGGAGCCAGTCTCGCAGGGTCAGGTTGTTGTGCCGCTTGGCCAGCCACAAGAGGGCCAGCACAAACACTGCGCCATGCAGCATGACCATGAATAGGCCCAAACCGACAAAACCTTTGGACACCCAGCTTTGGCCCAGATTGAGCAGGTTGTAATAAAACACGAACGCAAACAAGGTGAAGAACAGGTTGCCACCGCGCCCCGCGCGGGGGTTACCCGCCGTGGTCGCGAGTGCAATCAGCACAAAATTGAAGGCCGTCAAGGCCATGCCAACACGCCACCCCAACTCACCCAGATTGGCCTGGCTGGGGTTGCGAATCAGCTCCCAGCTGGGGCGCGCCTTCAGCCCTTGCGCGCTGCCGACCACCGTCTCGCCTTCACCCACGAGGGTGCCATATTCTTCAAACTCGCTCACGCGCAGACTGCTTTGGTCAGCAGCAATTTCAAGTCGCTGCCCGTTGTTGAGCATCAGCACCTGCTGTTCGTCAATCCATTCGATGCGACCCGAGCGCGCCGAGGTGATGGTTTCGCGGCCGTCATCTTCCTTGCTGGAAATGAAGATGTTGCGGCCCTCGGTGCCGTCGGCGGTGTCTTTGTCAATAAAGAACACGCGGCGACCGCTGGACGATTCCTGGAACTGCCCGGGCGCAATGCGTTCCAGGTCGCCACGTTTCTGGAAACGGCTGCGCAGTTCCTCGGTTTGCTGATTGGCCCAGGGCCATACAAAAAACACCATCAAGGAAATGACCAGCAAGATCGGCCAGGCGAAGCGCATCACAGGGGCCATAAACCCCCCCAGCGAACGCCCGCTGGCAAACCAGATGATCATTTCGCTGTCGCGGTACATACGCGAGAGCGTGAACACGATGGCAATGAACAGCGCCAGCGTCAGGATGGTGGGCATGCGCCCGAGCACGGTGTAACCCAGCACCAGCATGATTTCTTCGGGGTTGACGCTGCCACGCGAGGCCAGACCCAGCGTGCGAATCAGCAGCATGGTCAGCACGATGGTGAACAGCACCACCAGCGTGGCCCCGAAGCTGCGGGCCAGCTCTTTGCGAATGGAAGAATGGAATAACATTGAATGACAACAGGAAAACGCAATTATGGACTTCGAACTTAAATCCCTCTCGCCCGAACAAGCCGCCGCCATGGCTGCCGATGCCTTGCTGGTGCTGGTGCCCGATGCCCTGTCGGCCACGCCGCTGGCGGGTGCTCTGGCCACCCTCACGTCGGAAGCGGCCAGCAAGGGGGACCTGGAAGCCGGCCTGGGCAAAACGCTGTCTTGTTACCGTGTGCCAGGCATCAAGGCGAGCCGCGTGGTGCTGGTGCGTGCGGGCAACGGCTCAGCCGCTGCGGTGCTCAAGGCCGTCGCGGCCGGTTTGGCTTCGCTCAAACAGCCCAACATCAAGAAACTCGGTCTCGTGCTGAGCCTGCTGGACAACGACAACGGTGCGGTGCGTGCGGCGGTGCAAGCTTGTGCAGACGCCAGCTACACCTACACCACCACCAAGCCATCAGCCAAGGCGCGCGCGCTGCAACAGGTGGTGGTGGCGGTGGCCGATGCGTCGGCGGTTCAAGCGGCTTTTGATGCCGGCAAGGCCATGGTGACTGGCGTTGAGTTCGCCAAAGAATGGGCCAACCGCCCGGCCAACCACGCCACGCCCAGCATGCTGGCCGACGCCGCTCGCAAGATCGGGCGCAAGCCGGGCATGAAGACCGAGGTGCTGGGCCCCAAAGAGGTGGCCGCTTTGGGCATGGGTGCGTTCATGTCGGTGGCCCGGGGTTCGGTGGAGCCCCTGCGCTTCATCGTCATGCACTACACCGGTGCGGCAAAGTCCAGCGCGCCGGTGGTGCTGGTGGGCAAGGGCATCACGTTTGACACGGGCGGAATTTCCATCAAACCCGCTGCCGAAATGGACGAAATGAAGTTCGACATGGGTGGTGCGGCCAGTGTGCTCGGCACTTTTGCCGCGCTGGCCGAGCTGCAACCAGCCATCAACGTGGTGGGACTGATCCCCAGCTGCGAAAACATGCCCGACGGCCAGGCCGTGAAGCCCGGCGATGTGGTGACCAGCATGAGCGGGCAGACCATTGAAATTCTCAACACCGACGCCGAAGGTCGGCTGATCTTGTGTGATGCGCTCACCTACGCGGCCCGTTTCAAGCCCCGCAGCGTGGTGGACATCGCCACCCTGACTGGCGCCTGTGTGATTGCCCTGGGCGCCGTGCGCTCAGGTCTGTTCTCAGCGCACGACGACATCGCTGCAGCCCTGCAACAAGCCGGTGAAAGTGCGCTGGACCCTTGCTGGCGCATGCCCCTGGACGATGAGTACGCCGAAGGTCTCAAGTCCAATTTTGCCGACATGGGCAACGTGGCCGGGCGCGCCGGCGGCTCCATCACTGCCGCCAAATTTTTGCAGAAGTTCACAGCCGATCTGCCCTGGGCACACCTGGACATTGCCGGCACGGCCTGGAAAAGTGGCGCCGCCAAAGGCTCCACCGGTCGACCTGTGCCGCTGCTGTTGCAATACCTGCTGGACGAAGCGGCGCGGCCAGCGCCAGAAGCCAGCCACGAGCCCAAGAAAAAAGCCACCAAGCGCGCACGCAAGGCCTGAGCGGCTGGGACATTGGATACATCCAACATGACCGAGGTGGCTTTTCATTTCAATGCGCCTGACAAGCAAAGCTACGCTTGCCGCTTGTTGCGCAAGGGCTACCTGAAAGGTGCCCGGTTGGTGGTGCGTACCGATGCCCAGGCGCTGTCTGCACTGGACACCGCCTTATGGACCTTTGCCCAGGGTGAGTTCATTCCGCATGGCTGTGAAGGCGATCCGCCGATGGTGCTCCAGCGCTCGCCCGTTCAGCTGTACAGCGAACTCCCTGAAAGCCTGGAGGGCATCGAGTCCGCTGTCTTGGTGAATCTGAGCACCAGCTTGCCACCTGGGTACGCGCGCTTTGGGCGGGTGATTGAGGTGGTGACACAGGACGAGGACGACCGCTTGCAGGCTCGCGAACGTTGGCGAGCTTACAAACAGAGCGGTATTGAACCGGTTCGGCACGATCTGCAACTGGCCCCGCAGGACTGATGGAGACCGGGCTTGGCCTGCGTGTGTAGCGCATCGAACAGGTCTCGCACGGCATGCGTGGCGCTAATGAGGCATTCTTTGGTGTGATCGACCTGCGGGCAAACCCTTGAACACCCCCGCAGTTCCTGGTCGTTGCTGCAATAAAGTGATTTTTTAGAGTATCTTTATGAATGTGGAGAAAAAAGTTCCCTCCGCATTCCAACTTTCATTCCTTCCCGAGGATAACTATGCACCTGAACATGAAACTGGCCGTGATCGCAGCGGCTGTCGCTTTGGCCGCTTGCGGTAAAAAAGAAGAGGCTGCACCTGCTGCTGCTCCAGCTGCGGCACCCGCCGCTGTTGAAGCCCAAGTCATTAAGATTGGTCACGTCGGTCCCACCAGCGGTGGCATTGCTCACCTCGGCAAGGACAACGAAAACGGCGCCAAGATGGCCATCGAAGAGCTGAACGCAGCGGGCCTGATGATCGACGGCAAGCCCACCACGTTTGAGCTGCTGGCTGAAGACGACGCTGGCGACCCCAAGCAGGGCACCGCTGCCGCCACCAAGCTGGTCGATGCCAAGGTCGCAGGCGTGATTGGTCACCTGAACTCGGGTACCACCATTCCCGCTTCGCAGATCTACAACGACGCTGGCATTCCCCAGATTTCCCCCTCGGCCACCAACCCCAAGTACACCCGCCAGGGTTATGCGGGCGTGTTCCGCATGGTGGCTGACGACGTGCACCTGGGCGGCACGCTGGGTAAATACGCTGTGGAAACGCTGACCGCCAAAACCGTGGCCGTCATCGACGACCGCACCGCGTACGGCCAGGGCGTGGCTGACGAGTTCGAAAAAGGCGTGATCGCAGCGGGCGGCACCGTGGTGGGTCGTGAATTCACCAACGACAAAGCCACCGACTTCAACGCCATCCTGACCACCCTGAAGGCCAAGAAGCCTGACGTCGTGTTCTTCGGCGGTATGGACGCTGTGGCCGGCCCCATGCTCAAGCAAATGAAAGCGCTCGGCATCAACGCCAAGTTCATGGGTGGCGACGGCATCTGCTCCAGCGAGCTGCCCAAGCTGGCTGGCGACGGCATGGCCGACGACCAGGTGTACTGCGCTGAAGCCGGTGGTGTGGAAGGCGAGCAGAAAGCCGGCATGGACAAGTTCCGTGAAGACTTCAAAGCCAAGTTTGGCGCTGACGTTCAGGTGTACGCACCCTACGTTTATGACGCTGTGAAAGTCATGGCCAACGCCATGGTGACCGCCAACTCTGCCGACCCAGCCAAGTACCTGCCAGCCCTGAAAGCCACGGACTACAAAGGCGTGACCGGCAACATCGCTTTTGACGAAAAAGGCGACATCAAAAACGGCGCCCTGACGCTGATGACCTATAAGGCCGGTGCACGCACCACATTGGCCGTCATTCGCTGATTGCCGCCCTTGTGCTGTCAGCCCCGCAAGGTCTGACAGCCAGCCAAGAACCACCTTCGGGTGGTTTTTTGCATTTAGTCGGGTGATGTGAAGCTGATTACCAAGACCGAAACAAATTAAAGACTTACCGCATTTCTTTTTCTGCTCGATTGGTGAATCGTAGAGCACAAGACCGTCCTGGTGCAGCTCAGGAGGACGCTACTTCGTACACCTCTGCTCTTTACTGTCTGCGCTGATCTCCCTGTTTGAAGGAAACACCCCAGAAAGGCTCTCGCTGGTCTCGCCCTGGTAGCAAGGCAATAAATCGACGGGGACTTTGGCTCTGAAGTAGTAGATGTCGCTGCGCCTGTGCAGGGGAGTGTCTGAACATCTCATCGTCTTTCGTGAGAGACAGTCTATCGATGGTGTACCAGGCTGGTGTACCACTCAGAAACGAAAAAGCCCTTGAATCGCAACTATCCGTTTAGATTCAAGGGCTTACGTCATTTTTGGCGGAGAGGGCGGGATTCGAACCCGCGGTGGGGATAAACCCACACACGCTTTCCAGGCGTGCGACTTAAACCACTCATCCACCTCTCCAGGCAGCCCTGCATTATAGCAGGCGCCGCGGCTGATTTTTAAGGCGCTCGGTTGTGTGCCACCCAGAAATGATCGTTTTCAGTGCACAGAGGGCCCGTCGGCTGCCTTCTGCCATGCGTGCTGCCGCAGCACGTCCAGCGCAACATGTTCCAGCGCCTTTTCGTGGGTGCTGTTCAGAACCACCGGCGGTGCCACACCTGCCTGGAGGGCTTCGAGCCAGCGCAGCACGCACAGGCACCATCGGTCGCCGGGCTTCAGTCCAGAAAAGCGCCACTCGGGCCGGGGCGTCATCAGGTCGTTGCCTCGGCTGAGCGAATAATCCAGAAAGGCCTGGGTGACACGGGCGCACACCACGTGTGTGCCCAGGTCGCTTTCGTCGGTGCGGCAGCAGCCATCGCGAAAATACCCGGTCAGTGGGTCGTAGGAGCAGGGCAGCAGCTCTTCGCCCAAAACATTGCGGCTCATGGTTCGAGTGCGCCAGGTATTCAGCTGGGTTTTCCGGTGCCAATCATCTTCATGGCCGAGGTGATCAGGGCAGAGACTTCGGTCATGTTGCTGGGCACGATAAGTGTGGTGTTGGAATCCGCGGCCACTTTGCCATAGGCGTCCACCGCGCGTTCAGCCACTTTGAGTTGCACGGCCATTTCGCCGCCCGGTTGCCGAATGGCGGCCGCCACCCGTTCGATGGCCATGGCGGTGGCATTGGCCACTTCGGTGATCGCGGCGGCTTCGCCTTGGGCGTTGTTGATGGCAGCCTGTTTTTCACCTTCAGATCGGGCAATGAACGCCTCGCGTTCGCCGGTGGCGATGTTGATCTGCTCTTGGCGGCGGCCTTCGGAAGCTGCGATCAGCGCGCGCTTTTCGCGTTCGGCGGTGATCTGGGCCTGCATGGCGTGCAGGATTTCCTTGGGCGGGGTCAGGTCCTTGATTTCGTAGCGGAGCACCTTCACACCCCAGTTCAGAGCGGCTTCGTCAATCGCCTGCACCACTTGTGCGTTGATGATGTCGCGCTCTTCGAAGGTCTTGTCGAGTTCAAGTTTGCCGATCACGGAACGCAGCGACGTTTGGGCCAGTTGCGTGACCGCCATGATGTAGTTGGACGAGCCGTAGCTGGCGCGCATGGGGTCTGTGACCTGAAAGTACAGAATGCCGTCGACCTGGAGTTGGGTGTTGTCGCGCGTGATGCAAACCTGACTGGGCACGTCCAGCGGAATTTCCTTCAGGCTGTGCTTGTAGGCCACCCTGTCGATGAAGGGCACAAGGAAATTGAGCCCGGGCGCCAGTGAGCCGTGGTACTTGCCCAGGCGCTCAATCACCCAGGAGTTTTGCTGGGGCACGACCTTGATGGATCGGGTGATGAAGATCGCTGCAATAACAAACAGGAGAACGGCAAGTTCCATGGTGTGGGGGCTCTTTTTAGAGGTTGGTAAAAGGGCAGGGTAGTCGAGTTTCGTGACTGTGGGTGGGAACTGCGTTGGGGGTCAGACTTTTTCGACCACCAGGCGGTTCCCCAGCAGTTCAATGACGCGGTGAGCGCCGGGCTCGTTTGCGTTGCCGGGGCGCTGGACCACGCTCCACTGCGCGCCACGGTATTTCACGCTGGCCGTGCCATCGGCCAACCATTCGTCTACCTGAATGATTTCACCCACATCCAGGTTGACGCTGCGCATGGTGCGCACCGACGGGTCTGCGGGGTTGCGCTTTTTGCGGATGTACCAGCCGACCACCGCGGCTGAGCCCACCACAGCAGCGCAGACCAGCTGCACCGCCGTGCCAGCGCCGGCATGGGCAGCCAGGGCGGCGGCGGCCATGCCCACAGCCAGCATCAGCAGGTAAAACGTGCCCGTGAAAAGCTCCAGCGCCACCGCCGAGCCAGCCAGCAGCCACCAGAGTGTTGAATCAGACATACATCAGCCTTCCTATGGAACGAAAATAAGCGGGCGTCACGAGAAACCCCCATGGGTTGATATGTCAGGCTTGCGCCACATTCTGCGACAAAAGCCTGCCCGCACCGGGAGCGGCCTGCTGATTTCCGTACACTTCGCGCCTGCTTTGCCGCTTTTGGCTGCGTTGTGTTTTTTGCCCGCCCTTTTTTCTCACCTGAGTGCCCCTAGCAAGGCTGGAGATTGCCATGAAATTTCGCTTCCCCATCGTCATCATTGACGAGGACTTCCGCTCTGAAAACACCTCGGGTCTGGGCATTCGGGCGCTCGCGCAAGCCATTGAAACCGAGGGTTTTGAGGTGGTGGGCGTGACCAGCTACGGCGACCTCTCCCAGTTTGCCCAGCAGCAGTCGCGCGCCAGTGCGTTTATTTTGTCGATCGACGACGAGGAGTTCAGCCACGGCCCCGATCTAGACCCGGTGGTGCTGAATTTGCGCAAGTTTATTGAAGAGGTGCGCTGGAAAAACGCCGACGTGCCGATCTACATCTACGGCGAAACCAAAACCAGCCGCCACCTGCCCAACGACATCTTGCGCGAACTGCATGGATTCATCCACATGTTTGAGGACACGCCCGAGTTTGTGGCGCGCCACATCATCCGTGAAGCCAAGAGCTACCTGGAAGGGATTCAGCCGCCGTTCTTCAAAGCGCTGCTGGACTACGCCGAAGACGGCTCGTATTCCTGGCACTGCCCTGGCCACTCGGGTGGCGTCGCGTTTTTGAAGAGCCCGGTGGGCCAGATGTTTCACCAGTTTTTTGGTGAAAACATGTTGCGCGCCGACGTGTGCAACGCGGTGGAAGAGCTCGGCCAGCTGCTCGACCACAACGGCGCCATCGGCGCCTCCGAGCGCAATGCGGCGCGCATCTTCAATGCCGACCACTGCTTCTTCGTGACCAACGGCACCAGCACCAGCAACAAGATGGTGTGGCACCACACGGTGGCGCCAGGTGACGTGGTGGTGGTGGATCGAAATTGCCACAAGTCCATCCTGCACAGCATCATCATGACGGGCGCTATTCCCGTCTTTTTGAAGCCCACGCGCAACCACTACGGCATCATCGGGCCGATCCCGCAGAGCGAGTTCGAGATCGATTCGATCAAGGCCAAGATCCGCGCCAACCCGCTGCTGGCCGGTGTGGATGCCGACGCGGTCAAGCCGCGTGTGCTCACGCTGACGCAGTCCACCTACGACGGTGTGCTTTACAACACCGAGGCCATCAAGGAAATGCTGGACGGCTATGTGGCCAACCTGCATTTTGATGAGGCCTGGCTGCCGCACGCGGCGTTTCACCCGTTTTACGGCAACTTCCACGCCATGGGCAAAAAGCGGGTGCGTCCGAAAGAGTCTGTCGTGTACGCCACGCAGTCCATTCACAAGCTGCTGGCGGGCATCAGCCAGGCCAGCCATGTGCTGGTGCAAGACTCACAAAACGTGAAGCTGGACCGCCACCTCTTCAACGAGGCTTACCTGATGCACACCAGCACCAGCCCGCAGTACGCCATCATCGCCAGCTGCGACGTGGCTGCCGCCATGATGGAGCCACCCGGTGGCCGTGCCCTGGTGGAAGAAAGCATCATGGAAGCGCTGAACTTTCGCCGCGCCATGCGCAAGGTGGAGGCTGAGTTTGGTGAAGACGACTGGTGGTTCCAGGTGTGGGGCCCTGAGACGCTGGAAGAAGAGGGCATGGGCGAGGCCAGCGACTGGGTGCTCAACCGCAAACCCGACTGGCAACCGACCGACAACGACTGGCACGGTTTTGGCGACATGGCGCCGGGCTTCAACATGCTGGACCCGATCAAGGCCACCATCGTTACCCCAGGTCTGAATCTGGACGGCCAGTTTGCTGAAACCGGCATTCCGGCCTCCATCGTGACCAAATTTCTCGCCGAGCACGGCGTGGTCGTGGAGAAAACAGGCCTCTACAGCTTCTTCATCCTGTTCACCATCGGCATCACCAAGGGCCGCTGGAACACGCTGCTGACCGCCTTGCAGCAGTTCAAGGACGACTACGCCAAGAACCAGCCCATGTGGCGCATCCTGCCGGAGTTCTGCCAGAAGTACCCGCGCTACGAGCAGATGGGTTTGCGCGATCTGTGCCAGCACGTGCACACGCTGTACGCCAAGTACGACATTGCGCGGCTCACGACCGAGATGTACCTGAGCGATTTGACGCCAGCCATGAAGCCCACCGACGCGTTTGCGCACATTGCGCAGCGCACCACCGAGCGCGTGCCGATCGACGAACTGGAAGGTCGCATCACCACCAGTCTGGTCACGCCTTACCCGCCGGGTATCCCGTTGTTGATCCCCGGCGAGGTGTTCAACAAGAAGATCGTGGACTACCTCAAGTTTGCGCGGGAGTTCAACGCCCAGTGTCCTGGCTTCGAGACCGACATCCACGGCCTGGTCGAGGTGAAGGACGAAGAAGGCCGCAAACGCTACTTTGCCGATTGCGTCAAAGCGGGGTAACCTGTCAGATTCTTACCTGCACTGAAAGGAGTTTGAATGTTTCCTGAATACCGCGACCTGATCACCCAACTCAAGGGCCACGACCACCACTTCACCCGCCTGTTTGACAAGCACAACGCGCTGGACCAGACCATCAAAAACATGGAAGCTGGTATTGAAGCTGGTTCACAGTTTCAAATTGAGCAGTTGAAGAAGGAAAAGCTGCTGCTCAAAGACGAGTTGTACGAGATCTTGCGCAAAGCGAGTGCCTGACGCTGGTTGACGTGATCCCGAGGCCCCTGACGTGACCCACCGGTCGCTTCAGGGGCTTTTTTTCGTCTTCAGCGCCGGCGGGCGAGGGCGGTCAGCCGTCACGGCTGGCGGGGTGTTGGGGCGATTTCGGGTGTGAGTGTGTTCATGTCGTCGCGCACGCGCACGAAGCTGGCAAAACGGGGCAGGCCGCTAGCGTGCAGGCCGCGAAAACGGTAGGTTACCCAGGCACCCACTGCCGGCGGGTTGTGCCGCTGTGCATCGGTCAAGCCAGACCCCAGCCGAAACTGGCGGCCATCGGGTGTTTGCACCTGCAGCGCACCCAGGCTGTTGGCGTATTTGCCTTGGCCGGGCAGGTGGCCCGTCACCCGCGCTTCTGCGTCCTCGTGGGTCTTGACTTTCAGCAAGTCGTCGCTGCGCACCGCGCGGTACAGCGCGTCGCCCCGGTGAAGCATCAGGCCCTCGCCACCGTCGCGCACCATGCGGTCCAGCCGTTTCATCAGCTCGGCGTGGGTGCTGACTTTTTCTTGCTGCACCGCTTGCACCCAGGGCTGTGACAACTGGCCCACCAGTTGCTGGTAGGCGCTGATGCGCTGGGTGAAGGTGCCCGTGTGCGCAGGCAGGTCAAACACCATGAATCGGATGCCGCGCCAACCCTCTTCGTTGGGTGTTTGCTGGCGCACGGTGGACAGCGCTTGTTCAAACCGGCCGCGACCAGCCCACAGCTCGCCGTCCATGGGAACCGCGGGCCACCCGGCGGTGAACCAGCTGGGTGCCTGCACGGTCTGACCGCCACGGGTCAGCAAGCGCTGGCCGTCCCAGTAGCCGCGAAGACCGTCGTATTTTTCGCTGAGCCAGTAGGCTTCAAGCGGGGTGCCCAGCCGGTACACGCCCGAGAGCATGAGCGCTGGCGGCTGGTTGGGGTTGGCCCACGCCGCAGCCAGGGGCCAGCCAAGCCCCAGTGCCAACCCAGCGATCAGCAGGCGGCGCCTGCTGGAAGAGGTTGGCGCAGCCACGAGAACGTTGATGGCTGCGTTCAACGTGGGGTTCAGGCCACAGCGTCGCTGTCTCGGCTCACGCCTGCGGTGTGGCTGAAGCCACCGTCCACGTAGGTGATTTCTGCCGTGACGCCGCCAGCCAGGTCGGACATCAGGAACGCGGCCACGTTGCCCACGTCTTCAATCGTCACGTTGCGGCGCAGCGGCGACGCGCTGGCCACCATGCCGAGCAGCTTGCCAAAGTCTTTGATGCCGCTGGCAGCCAGGGTTTTGATGGGGCCGGCGCTGATACCGTTGACACGCATGCCCCTGGGGCCGAGCGACTCAGCCAGGTAACGCACCGACGCTTCCAGACTCGCTTTGGCCAGGCCCATGGTGTTGTAGTTGGGCACCGTGCGCAGGGCGCCCAGGTACGTCAGGGTCAGCAGGGCCGACTTGTTGTTCAGCATGGGCAGCGCAGCCTTGGCCATGGCCGGGAAGCTGTAGGCACTGATGTCGTGGGCAATGCGAAAGCTCTCGCGCGACAGGCCTTCCAGGAAGTCACCGGCAATGGCTTCGCGCGGTGCGAAACCGATGCTGTGTACAAAGCCGTCAAATTGCGGCCAGACCAGCGAGAGGTCAGCGAACATTTTTTCGATCTGCTCGTCAGAACCCACGTCGCAATCAAAGATCAGTTTCGAATCGAAGTCGGCAGCGAATTCGGTAATGCGGTCCTTGAAACGCTCACCCACATAGCTGAACGCCAGTTCGGCGCCTTGCTGGTGGCAGGCCTTGGCGATGCCATAGGCGATCGAGCGGTTGGACAGTACGCCCGTGATCAGCAATTTTTTGCCTGCGAGAAAACCCATTGTTCAATCTCCAAAGAAAATTCCAGCAGAATTGTCGCATGCGCATTACCCGCCACTTCCTTCGCTCCCGGACCCCCTTGGCGGTTGCTGCGTGGCTGGTCATGGCATGCCCTGCGGCATGGGCAGCCCACGGCTACGCACTGTGGGGCGACCTGAAGTATCCGGCCGGTTTTTCCCACTTTGAATACGTGAACCCCGCTGCGCCCAAAGGCGGTGACCTGAAGCTGGTGAGCAACCTGCGGGTGTCCACCTTCGATAAATACAACCCGTTCACCCTGCGGGGCAGCGCGCCGGCCTACCTGTCCAACCTGATGTTTGACACCCTGCTGGTGGGGGCGCTGGACGAAACCGGTGCCGGTTACGGCTTGCTGGCCGAAGATGTGGCGGCGGCGCCAGACGGCTTGTCGGTCACGTTCCGGTTGCGTAGCGCTGCGCGCTTTCACAACGGCGATCCGGTGCTGGCCGCAGACGTGAAACACAGTTTCGACACCCTCATGGGCCCGCACACGTCGCCCGCTTTCAAAACCATTCTGGAAGACGTGGCCGGGCTGGACGTGATCGACGAGCGCACCGTGCGCTACCGTTTCAAAAAGCCCAACCGCGAACTGCCTCTGACTGTGGGCGGCCTGCCGGTGTTCAGTCGGGCCTGGGGCAATGCCATCGACCCCAAAACGGGCCAGCGCAAGACCTTTGACCAGGTGGTGATGGACCCACCCATTGGCAGCGGGCCCTACAAAATAGGCCCGGTGCAGTTTGGCAAAGACATCACCTATGTGCGCGACCCGGCCTACTGGGCACGCGACCTGCCGGTGCGCCGTGGCAGCGCCAATTTCGACCGCATCCTGGTCAAAATTTACAAAGACAACACCGCCAAACTGGAAGCGCTGAAGGCGGGCGAGTTTGACTTGATGCGTTTCTTTTCAGCCGGAGACTGGGCGCGCCGTGTCAACGGCAAACGGTTTGATACGGGTGAGCTCGTCAAGGCCGAGCTCAAACACCGCCTGCCCACGGGTTTTCAAAGCTATGTGCTGAACACGCGCCGTGCCCCGCTGACCGATGTCCGCGTGCGCGAGGCGCTGGGTCTGGCCATGGACTACGAGTGGATGAACCGCCAGATGTTCTACAACGCTTACCAGCGTGTGCAGGGCCTGTTTGGTAACACCGACTGCTCGCCCACGGACACGCCCGGCACGGACGAACTGGCGCTGATGGCGCCCTGGCGCGGTCAACTGCCGCCGGCCGCTTTTGGACCCATGCTGGTGCCGCCGCGCACCGACGGCGCCAGCTCGCTGCGCGGCAATCTGCGGCGCGCGCAGGCCTTGCTGCGCGAAGCGGGCTGGACGGTGCAGGGCGGTCAGCTGCGCAACGCCCGGGGCGAGGCCATGGTGCTTGAGTACCTGGACAGCAACGAAACCGGCGCCCGTGTGGTCACGCCCTGGGCGCGCAACCTGGAAAAGCTGGGCATTGAACTCAAGTTTCGTCCGGTCGACTTTGCGCTGTACCAGCAGCGCTTGCGCACGTTTGACTTCGACATCATCTCGATCGCCTACGGCGGCACCCACAACCCAGGCGCGGAATACGCCGATCTGTTTGGCAGCCAAGCGGCCAAAACGGAAGACTCTGGCAACTTCGCCGGTGTGGCCAGCCCGGCGGTGGACGCACTCATTGCCCGCATGTCGAATGCGCCATCGAAACCCGAGTTTTTGGCCGCCTGCCGAGCGCTGGACCGCGTCATCAGCCACAGCCATTACCTGGTGCCGCAGTGGTCGGCCACCACCCACCGCATGGTGTACAACGCCTGGCGGCTCGCCCGACCCGCTGAGATGCCGCCCTACGCAGCCGGTGAAACCTGGGCCATCGACACGTGGTGGGCCAAATGAGGCCTCGCTCTGCGCTGTGCGCATCAATCTCCAAGGGGGCAACATCGGCGGCCCGGCAAAGCCCGTTGCGCGATGTTCTGGGTCGGCAGCGGCTTCTCCATGCTGTTGGCCTTGTCGGTTAAAACATCCCCTCTATGTGGTTCTACATTCTCAAACGCATTTTGCTCATGATCCCGACGCTGTTTGGGGTTTTGTTGCTCACGTTTGTGGTGATCCAGTTTGTGCCCGGTGGCCCGGTTGAGCAGTACCTGGCCGAAGCGCGAACCGGGCAGGGCGGTTCTGCCGAAGGCGGGTCGGTGTACCGCGGCGCCCAAGGCGTTGACCCGCAGCGGCTGGAGCAAGTCAAAGCCCTGTATGGCTTTGACAAACCGGCGCACGAGCGTTTTTTCCAGATGGTCGGCCAGTTTGCGCGGTTTGACTTGGGCACCAGCTTTTTTCAAAACAAGGCCGTGTCCGAGCTGATTGTGGAAAAACTCCCGGTGTCCATCAGCCTGGGCTTGTGGACTTTCTTTATCAGTTACCTGGTTGCCGTGCCCCTGGGTGTGGCCAAGGCGGTGCGCGCGGGGTCGCGGTTTGATCTGGTCACCACCCTGCTGGTGCTGATTGGTTACGCCATTCCCGGCTTTGTGCTTGGCGTGGCTTTGCTGGTGATTTTTGGTGGCCAGCTGCAGTGGTTTCCGCTGCGCGGGCTCACCTCGTCCAACTGGGAGGAGCTCAGCTGGGCGGCGCGCATTGTGGACTACCTGTGGCACATCACCCTGCCCATCACCGCCATGGTGCTGGGCAGTTTTGCCGTCACCACCATGCTGACCAAAAATGCCTTTCTGGAAGAAATACGCAAGCAATACGTGATGACAGCGCGGGCCAAAGGCTTGAGCGAGCGCCAGGTGCTGTGGAAACACATTTTTCGCAACGCGCTCATTCCCATCGTCACCGGTTTTCCCAGTGCGTTCATCGGCGCTTTTTTTGCGGGCTCGTTGCTGATCGAAACCCTGTTTTCGCTCGACGGGCTGGGCCTGTTGAGCTTTGAGAGCGTGATACGGCGCGATTACCCCGTGGTGCTGGGCACGCTGTTTTTGTTCACACTGATCGGGCTGGTGACGAAACTGATCTCCGACCTTTGCTACGTCTGGGTCGACCCCCGCGTGAAGTTCGACTGATGGCCCCGACAAGTTCTGCATCGCCTTCTCGTCGCGCCTGGCAGCGCTTCAAGCGCAACCGCCTGGGCTATTGGAGTTTGGTGGTCTTTTGTGTGCTGGTGGTCGCCAGCCTGTTTGCCGAGCTGCTGTCCAACGACCGGCCGCTGATGGTGCGCTACGAGGGAAAAACCTATTTCCCCATCGCTCAGAGTTACCCGGAAACCACGTTTGGTGGCGATTTCGAAACCGCCACCGACTACCTGGACCCCTATATCCGTGAACAAATCACTCGGGGTGACAACTGGGCCGTGTACGCGCCCAACCCCTACGGCCCCAAGACGCTCAATTACTTTGCCAAAGAGCCCAACCCGTCAGCGCCCACAAGTGACAACTGGCTGGGTACCGACGATCGGGGGCGCGACCTGCTGGCGCAGCTGATCTACGGTTTTCGCGTCAGTGTGTTGTTTGCCTTGGCGCTCACCTTCATCGGCGTGGTGCTGGGCGTTGTCACCGGCGCCATTCAGGGCTTTTTTGGGGGCAAGACCGACCTCGCTTTCCAGCGCTTCATTGAAATCTGGGGCTCCATGCCCGAGCTGTACCTGCTCATCATTTTTTCTGCCGTGTTTGCGCCCAGCATCAGCTTGCTGCTGATCTTGCTTAGTCTGTTTGGCTGGATGGGCCTGAGCGACTACGTGCGCGCCGAATTTTTGCGCAACCGCCAGCTGGACTACGTGCGCGCAGCGCGTGCCATGGGTCTGTCCAGCTGGCAGATCATCTGGCGCCATGTGCTGCCCAACAGCCTCACGCCGGTGGTCACGTTTCTGCCGTTTCGCATGAGTGCGGCCATCCTGGCGCTCACTTCGCTGGACTTTCTGGGGTTGGGCGTGCCGCCGGGCACGCCTTCCCTGGGCGAGCTGTTGAGCCAAGGCAAAAACAACATCGATGCCTGGTGGATTTCGATGTCCACCTTTGCCGTGTTGGTGGTCACGCTGCTGCTGCTCACCTTCATGGGCGATGCGCTGCGCGATGCACTGGACCCTCGAAAGGCCGATAAATGACGGAGCGCTCAAGCCCGGCCGCCAAAGAGCCCCTGCTGCAGGTCACCGGTTTGAGCGTGGCCTTCGGTGGACACGCGGTGGTGCGAAACATCGACTTTTCCATTGCGGCGGGTGAAAAGCTGGCCTTGGTGGGAGAGTCTGGGTCGGGCAAAACCGTGTCGGCGCTTTCGCTTCTGCGCCTGGTGCACAACGCGCAAGTCAGCGGCTCTGCTTTGCTGCAGGGGCGCGACCTGCTGCAGATGAGTGAACACCAGTTGCGCGGTGTGCGTGGCGACGAGGTGGCCATCATCTTCCAGGAACCCATGACGGCGCTCAACCCGCTTTACACCGTGGGCGACCAGATCGGCGAGGTGCTGCAACTTAAAAAAGGTTTTACGCCGCGCCAGGCGTTGGCCGGCACGGTGGAACTGCTGGCTTCCACCGGCATTCCCGAACCGGCTCGCCGCGCTGGCGCTTATCCCCACCAGCTCAGCGGCGGCCAGCGCCAGCGCGCCATGATCGCCATGGCGCTGGCGAGCCAACCCAAGCTGCTGCTGGCCGACGAGCCCACCACGGCGCTCGACGTGAGCCTGCGCGGCCAGATTCTGGATCTGTTGGCCGACTTGCAGCGCCAGCACGGCATGGCCGTGCTGCTGATCACGCACGACTTGAACCTGGTTCGGCGCTTTGCCGATCGGGTGGCGGTGATGGAGCGCGGGCTGTTGGTGGAGCAGGGCGCTGTCGCCGACGTGTTTGCCGCGCCGCAACACCCCTACACCCAGATGTTGCTCGCCAGCAGGCCGGAACGCGATGTGGTGGAAGCCGCCGTCGTATCTGCTGCACCCCCGGTGTTGCAGGCCCGGCAGATGCGGGTGAGCTATCCCGTGCCGCTGCCGGGCATCAAAGGCTGGTTCAAAAAAGGCGCCTATGTGGCAGTGCAGGGCGCTGACCTGGACTTGGCACCGGGTCAAACGCTGGGCGTCATGGGAGAGTCTGGCTCGGGCAAATCCACCCTGGCACTGGCAGCACTCGGCCTGCTGCCGCACCAGGGCAGCCTGCAAGTCACGGGTACCGATTGGGCCGAGGCGCAGAGGACAGGCCAAAGCCGGTCGCTGCGCCAGCGCATCCAGGTGGTGTTCCAAGACCCGTTTTCATCGCTCTCACCCCGCATGACCATCGAACAGATCGTGGGCGAAGGCCTGCTGGTTCACGAGCCGGAACTGCGGCAAGAGCAGCGGCGCCAGCGCGTGGTGGCCGCACTGGCCGAAGTGGGTCTGGTGCAAGACCCCACCCAGGCCGGCGACTGGTTGCAGCGCTACCCGCACGAGTTTTCAGGCGGGCAGCGCCAGCGGTTGGCCATTGCCCGAGCGCTGATCGTGGGCCCGCAAGTGCTGGTGCTGGACGAACCCACCAGCGCGTTGGACGTGACGGTGCAAAAACAGGTGCTCGCCCTGCTGCAGCGCCTGCAGCGCGAGCGCGGGCTGAGCTATTTGCTGATCACGCACGACGTGGACGTGATTCGCGCCATGGCCCATGACGTGCTCGTCATGAAAGATGGCCAGGTGGTGGAGCACGGTTTGGTGCAACAGGTTCTTCAGCAGCCCGCCCATCCCTACACACGTACGCTGGTTCAAGCCGCCGCTTGAGCTGCCGGGTGCGCGTGCTGGCATCCGCTCGTTTGGGTCTGCGTTGTTCTTGCTCGCCTTCAGGCGCTGCCTCGCTTGCGCAAGGCTTGTGTCGGCGTGCGGTCATACTTGACTTTTATCAACCCCCAGTTTGCGCCGAACCACTATAAAAGCGGGTTCCGCCCGGCTGCCGTGCCCCATGGAAATTCGAATGAACGACCACCCCTCTTCTGCGCCCAACATGCCCGTCCCCGTTTCCCTGGGCTCACCCTTGCGCTGGCTGGCGCTGGGGTGGGCCGATTTGCGCCGCAACCCTGCTCCAGGTCTGTGGCACGGTTTGCTGCTGGCCGCTGGCGGCTGGCTGCTGCTGTGGGGCGCGCGCGACCAGTTCTGGCTGCTGGCCGGTGCTTTTTCGGGTTTCCTGATCGTGGCGCCGATTCTGGCCACCGGCCTTTACCACGTGAGCCGGGCGTGCAACAGCGGGCGTTGCGTGGGCATGCCCGAAGTGATCGCCCTCTGGCGCTCCGGCGACGGTCGCCTGGTTCGATTCGGTTTGTTGCTCGGGCTGGCCGGCACCGGCTGGGTGCTCACCTCGGCAGGTTTGATCACGCTGTGGTCGCCCGAGCCCATCCACAAACCCATCGATTTCCTGCGCCATGTGGTGCTGGTGCGTGACATCGGCCTGTTTGAGGCCTGGTTGCTGCTGGGTGCCCTGCTGGCCGCACCGGTGTTTGCATCCAGCGTGGTGGCCATCCCCATGCTGGTTGACACATCGGTCCCCGTCAGCATGGCGGTGGCCGAGAGCTGGCGTGCCGTGGCCAATCACCCGGCACCCATGGCGTTTTGGGCTGTGCTGATCGGGCTGTTGGTGGGCGTGGGCATGTTCACCGCGCTGTTGGGCTTGGTTGTGGTCATTCCGCTGATTGCCCATGCCAGTTGGCACGCTTACTGCGACCTCACGATGAGACCCGTTTCTCTGCCCAGCGGCATCGAGTCGACTGGCGGAGGCTGAGCCATGGAAACGACCCTGTTTGGTTACACGGAAGGGCAAATCGCCCAATTCGGCCTCACCTTCGGTGTGGGTGCCTTTATTTTGTACATGCTGTTCATCGTGTTAAATCTGGCGCGGGAATCCAAAGCCGGCAAGTTCGGCACCTTCATTCTGTTTCTGGTGCTCTCGTTTGGCATGTTGGGATTCATGGCCAAGAACCTCATTCAGTGGGTCTTGGGCATCTGATCGGTTCGCGCTGGCCTGCGCCCGATTGCCTATCCGGCTTGCATGACGCCGCCCGTTGCATGTAGCGGAACATGCCTCGCTGCTGCGTCCCTCAGGGTTCAGCGAAGTGCCCCCTGTTTGAACGCCGCGCAACTTGCAAATCACCCCTTAACCGGGTTATAATGCGAGCTTCACGACCAAATGGGCGGGTTACTACCGGCCCATTTTTTTTGGCCGAACGCTTTTACCCCCACGCAAACCCTTAGGGCAGACACCACACACAATGGCTTGGCAAGAAACCGTAGAGCAAACCGTCACTGGACTGGGTTTTGACCTGGTGGAGCTTGATCGCTCTGGCAGTGGTTTATTGCGCGTGACTATTGATTGGCCTTGGCAAGCGCCGCAGGCTGGTGAAGCCGCTCCGGTGGAGCGCTTTGTGACCGTGGAAGATTGTGAAAAAATCACCCGCCAGCTTCAGTACTTGCTGGAGGTGGAGGGGCTGGAATACCGCCGCCTTGAGGTGGGTTCGCCGGGTATCGATCGACCGCTCAAGCGTGAAATCGACTACATCAGGTTTGAAGGTCACGTGGTGGATCTCACCTTGAAGGCGCCGATTGGCGTTACCGCCTCCGATGTGTCGGCCAACCGGAAAAAATTTCGCGGCACGCTCGAACGTGCTGAAGACGGCGTGCAGTGGCAAGTGGTCTGGAGCGATGCCCCTGAGGTGAAGCCGGGTGTGCGCGTCAGCAAGAAGCGTGTACCGCCACCGCTGCAGGCGCTGGTGTTCACCTTGGACGATGTCCAGCAGGCACGGCTGGCGCCTATTGTGAGTTTCAAGGGTCGACAGGCTCCAGGTGTCGCTGACGCCGAATGACTGGTGCGCCGCGCGCAAACGAATGCGAATAATTGTGTTGATTCTGAAAAAGATATCCGGAAAGGTGGGCGAGTAAATGAACCGCGAAATGTTGATGCTGATTGATGCCATCTCCCGCGAGAAGAACGTCGAACGCGACGTGGTGCTCGGTGCGGTGGAGCTGGCGCTGGCCTCGGCCACCAAGAAACTCTACAAAGGCGACGTGGACATCCGCGTGGCCATGAACCCGGACGACGGCTCCTACGAGACCTTCCGCCGCTGGTTGGTCGTGCCCGATGAAGCCGGTCTGCAAAACCCCGATGCTGAAGAGCTGCTGACCGATGCCCGCGACGAACTCGCGGACATCGAAGAGGGTGATTTCATTGAGAAGCCCGTGGAAAGCGTGCCGATCGGCCGCATTGGTGCCATGGCAGCCAAGCAGGTGATCCTGCAAAAAATCCGCGATGCCGAGCGCGAAATGCTGTTGAACGATTTCATGTCGCGTGGCGACAAGATTTTTGTCGGCACCGTGAAGCGCATGGACAAGGGCGACCTCATTGTCGAGAGCGGTCGCGTCGAAGGCCGCCTGCGTCGCAGCGAAATGATCCCGAAGGAAAACTTCCGTACGGGCGACCGCGTGCGCGCCATGATCATGGAAGTGGACCTGACCCTGCGCGGCGCTCCCATCCTGCTGTCGCGTTCCGCCCCCGAGTTCATGATCGAGCTGTTCCGCCTGGAAGTGCCTGAAATTGAGCAGGGTCTGCTGGAGATCAAGACCTGTGCCCGCGACCCTGGTTCGCGCGCCAAGATCGCTGTTCATACCCTGGACAAGCGCATTGACCCGATTGGCACCTGTGTGGGTGTCCGCGGTTCGCGCGTCAACGGTGTCACCAATGAGCTCGCTGGCGAGCGCGTTGACATCGTGCTGTGGAGCGAAGATCCCGCCCAGTTTGTGATTGGTGCTTTGGCTCCTGCCAACGTCCAGTCCATTGTGGTGGACGAAGAGCGCCACGCCATGGATGTGGTGGTGGACGAGGAAAACCTGGCCATCGCCATTGGCCGTGGTGGTCAAAACGTGCGTCTGGCGTCTGAGCTGACTGGCTGGCGCATCAACATCATGACCGCCGACGAGTCGGCGCAAAAGCAGGCTGAAGAGGCCGACGGCATTCGCAAGATTTTCATGGCCAAACTGGATGTGGACCAAGAGATTGCCGACATCCTGATCGAGGAAGGTTTCACCAGCCTCGAAGAGGTGGCGTACGTGCCGATCCAGGAAATGCTTGAAATTGAATCGTTCGATGAGGACACCGTCAACGAACTGCGCACCCGTGCAAAGGATGCCTTGCTCACCATGGAACTCGTCCGGGAAGAAAGCGTTGAAGAGGTTTCGCAAGACCTGCGCGATCTCGATGGCGTCACCCAGGAGCTGGTGGCCAAACTGGCTGACGGCGGGATTCACACCCGCGACGAGTTGGCCGACCTGGCCACCGACGAATTGACCGACATCACCGGACAAACGCCTGAAGAGGCTACCGCGCTGATCATGCTGGCCCGCGCTCACTGGTTCGCCGGTGACGAAGCGCAACCCACGACCTGACCAGCGGAGGCCCCAGCGGAGAAAAGAACCTATGACCAGTACCACCGTCGCCGAATTGGCTGCCGAGCTCAACAAACCCACGTCCCTTTTGCTGGAGCAACTCTCCGCATCCGGGGTACCCAAGACATCTGGAGCCGATCCGCTTTCGGAAGCGGACAAGCAGACGCTGCTGGGTCACCTCAAGGCCAGCCATGGCACGGCCAGTGCCGAGCGCAAAAAGATCACCCTGGTGAAGAAGTCCACCTCGGAGATCAAACAGGCCGATGCCACTGGACGTGCGCGCACCATTCAGGTGGAGGTGCGCAAAAAGCGCACGTTCATCAAGCGGGACGACGAAGTCGTGGTGCCTGAAGCGGTTGTGGACCACGTCGAAGCGGTGGAACCCGTCTCGGTGGTGGACACGGCTGAACTGGCCCGGCGCGAGGAAGACGCACGCCGTCAAGCCGAGTTGCTGCGCCGCCAGGAAGAAGAGTTGGCCCAAAAACGGCGCGACCGTGAAGCTGAGGAAAGCAAGCAGGCCGAGGCTGAAAAAGCCCGCGCGGCCGCTGAAGCTGCACAGGCGGCGGCTGCTGCCGAAGCCGCTGCTGCCGCGAAAGTCGCAGCCGCCACCGAAGCGCCGAGCGCCCCGACTGAGGAAACGCTGGCCGCTGACGCCGCGAAGCGCGCTCAGGTCAAAACAGACACGCTTGAGCGTGAGTCCGCTGCGCGTGTGCTGGCAGACAAGAACGCCGAGGTCAAGCGTGCAGAAGAACTGCGTGCGCAAGATCTCGTGGAGCGCCGCCGCAAAGCCGAGGCCGAAGCTGCGAATATTCGCGCCATGATGGCGGCTCCTGCCAAGACGATGGTGGCCAAAAAGCCAGAACCCACGCCAGACCCCAAAGCCGGGATCAAAGGGACGCTGCACAAGCCTGCTGGCACGCCTGTCAAGCCGGCCGCCGCGGCGGGTGCTGCTGCGCCAGCCACCGCTGGCAAGAAGGAAGTCAAGTCTGAGAACCTGTCTTCCACCTGGAAAGACGACGCTGCCAAGAAGAAGGAAATCAAGACCCGCGGCGACACCAGCGCAGGTCGTTCCAACTGGCGCGGTGGCCCCCGTGGTGGCGGCGGCCGCCGTGGCGACCGCGATTCGCGCGGCGACCATGGTCAGGGTAATTTTGTGGCTCCGACCGAAGTCAAGATCATCGAGGTGCATGTGCCCGAGACCATCACGGTCGCCGAGCTTGCGCACAAGATGAGCTTGAAGTCGTCCGAGGTCATCAAGCAATTGATGAAGCTGGGTCAGATGGTCACCATCAACCAGCCGCTGGACCAAGACACCGCCATGATCGTGGTGGAAGAGCTGGGTCACAAGGCGTTGGTCGCGGCGCTGGACGATCCAGAGGCCTTCACCGACGACGATTCAACCCAGCTGCAAGGTGAACTGCTGCCGCGTGCGCCTGTGGTGACCGTGATGGGTCACGTTGACCACGGCAAGACCTCGTTGCTGGACTACATCCGTCGAGCAAAAGTGGCCGCGGGCGAAGCCGGCGGTATCACGCAGCACATTGGCGCCTACCACGTCGAAACCCCGCGCGGCATGGTGTCGTTCCTTGACACTCCCGGTCACGAGGCCTTCACCGCCATGCGTGCCCGCGGTGCGCAAGCCACCGACATCGTCATTCTGGTGTGTGCGGCGGACGACGGCGTCATGCCCCAGACCAAAGAAGCCATCAAGCACGCGAAAGCGGCCGGTGTGCCGATCGTGGTCGCGCTGACCAAGATCGACAAGCCGGGCATCAACCTGGAGCGCGTGCGTTCCGAGCTGGTGGCCGAAGAGGTGGTACCCGAGGAGTTTGGCGGCGACGTGCCCTTTGTGGGCGTGTCGGCCAAGACCGGCGAAGGCATCGACGCTCTGCTGGAGCAGGTGTTGCTCCAGGCTGAGGTGCTGGAATTGAAGGCGCCTGTGGAAGCCATGGCCAAGGGCTTGGTGATTGAGGCCCGCCTGGACAAAGGCCGTGGCTCGGTGGCCACCGTGCTGGTGCAGAGCGGTACGCTCAAAACCGGTGACGTGGTGCTGGTTGGCCAGACCTCGGGCCGTGTGCGCGCCATGCTGGACGAGAACGGCAAGCCCATCAAATCCGCTGGTCCTTCGATCCCGGTAGAAATCCAGGGTCTGTCTGAAGTGCCTCAGGCTGGCGACGACTTCATGGTGATGACCGACGAGCGCCGCGCTCGCGAGATCGCCACCTACCGTGCCGGCAAGTTCCGCAACACCAAGCTGGCGCGCCAACAGGCCGCCAAGCTGGAAAACATGTTCACCGACATCTCTGCTGGTGAAGTCAAGGTGTTGCCCATCATCGTCAAGGCCGACGTGCAGGGTTCGCAAGAAGCGCTGGGCGCTTCGCTGCTCAAGCTGTCGACCGACGAAGTCAAGGTTCAGCTGGTGTTTGCCGGTGTCGGTGGCATCAGCGAGAGCGACGTCAACCTGGCTATCGCCTCCAAGGCGGTTGTGATCGGCTTCAACGTGCGCGCCGATGTGGGCGCACGCAAGCTGGCTGAGGGCAACGACGTGGATCTGCGTTACTACAACATCATTTACGACGCCGTGGATGAGTTGAAGGCGGCCATGTCCGGCATGCTGGCACCTGAAAAGCGCGAAGAAGTCATCGGTTCTGCCGAAATTCGCACGGTGTTTGTGGCCACCAAGATTGGTACCGTGGCGGGCTGTATGGTCACGTCGGGCCAGGTCAACCGCAACGCACACTTCCGCTTGCTGCGCGACAACGTGGTGATCTACACCGGCGAAATCGACACCCTCAAGCGTTTGAAGGACGATGTGCGCGAAGTCAAAGAAGGCTTCGAGTGCGGTATCAAGCTCAAGAACTACAACGACATCAAAGAAGGTGATCAGCTGGAGTTCTTCGAAGTCAAGGAAGTGGCCCGCACGCTGTAAGCGCGCACCGGCAACACAAGCACCATGGCAACCCGCAAGAAGTCATCCACCCCCAACCGCGGTTTTCGCGTGGCCGATCAGATCCAGCGCGATCTGACCGAGCTGATCGCGCGCGAACTCAAAGACCCGCGGGTGGGCATGGTCACAATCAATGCGGTCGAGGTCACGCCCGATTACGCGCATGCCAAGGTGTTCTTCAGCCTGCTCACAGGCGATCCACAAGAGACCTTGCAAGGATTGAACACCGCAGCGGGCTTTCTGCGCAGCGGCTTGTTCAAGCGCTTGCACATCCACACGGTGCCGACCTTGCACTTTGTGTTTGATCGCACCACCGAGCGCGCGGCCGACATGAACGCCTTGATCGCCAAGGCCGTTTCTTCTCGCGCCCAGGAGGACTGACCATGCACGCGCCACGCACTCGGGTGCAGCGGCGCCCTGTGCACGGGGTGTTGCTGCTCGACAAACCGCTGGGTCTTTCCAGCAACCAGGCTCTGCAAAAGGCCAAGTGGTTGCTGCGCGCTGAAAAAGCAGGCCATACCGGAACGCTCGATCCGTTGGCCACGGGCGTGCTGCCCTTGTGCTTTGGAGCGGCCACCAAGTTCAGTCAAATCCATCTGGATGCCGACAAAACCTACGAAACCACGGTGCGCCTGGGGCAGAAAACGGCCACTGGCGACGCCGAGGGCGAAGTCATTGAAACCCGCCCGGTGACCTGCTCGCCAGGCCAGGTGGTCGAAGTGCTCGACCGCTTCATGGGCCCCATTGCCCAAGTGCCGCCGATGTACAGTGCGCTCAAGAAAGACGGCAAGGCGCTCTATGAGTACGCGCGTGACGGTGAAACGGTGGAGCGCGAAGCCCGGCAGGTGGTCATTCACGATCTGGAGTTGCTGGACATGCAGCTCACGGGCGACAACCCCAGTTTGCATTTGCTCGTGCGTTGCAGCAAAGGCACTTACATTCGCACGCTGGGCGAAGACATTGGCGAAGCCCTCGGCTGCGGCGGTCACCTGACCATGCTGCGCCGGGTAGCCACCGGACCCTTTGACGCCAGCCAGTGCACCACGCTCGAAGCGCTGGAAGCGGCCACCGAAGAGCAACGTCTGGGCCGGTTGCTGCCTGTGAAGACCTTGCTCGAAGGCTACACGCCGGTTGTGCTGGAAGCTGAAAGTGCAGGGCGCTTTCTGAGCGGTGTGCGCCGCCGGGGCGCCTGGCCCAACGAAGCGCGGGTAGCGGTTTTCGGACCTGCCCCAGGCGCTTCTAACGAAACAACAACCGACCGCGTGTTGCTGGGCAGTGCCCACACCGAAGGCGGCGAATTGATCCCGGGGCGGCTGCTGAGCCCCATCGAAATACAGCAAATCCTGGAAACCTCACCGGAACTCACATCATGAGCAAACAAATCCGCAACATCGCCATCATCGCCCACGTTGACCATGGCAAAACCACCATGGTGGACCAGCTGCTTCGGCAGTCGGGCACCTTCGCCGAACACGAAAAAGTCGTGGACACGGTGATGGACAACAACGCCATTGAAAAAGAGCGCGGCATCACGATTCTGGCCAAGAACTGTGCCGTCAGCTGGAAGGGCACCCACATCAACATCGTGGACACCCCCGGTCACGCGGACTTCGGTGGCGAGGTGGAGCGCGCTTTGTCCATGGTGGACGGTGTGGTGCTGCTGATCGACGCGCAAGAAGGCCCCATGCCACAGACCCGCTTTGTGACCAAAAAGGCCCTGGCCTTGGGTCTGAAGCCCATCGTGGTGGTCAACAAGGTGGACAAGCCCGGCGCGAACCCCGACAAGGTGGTCAACGCTGCCTTCGACCTGTTCGACAAGCTCGGTGCAACCGACGAGCAGCTGGACTTCCCGGTCGTTTACGCCTCGGGCATCAATGGCTGGTCTTCGCTGGTGGAAGGCGCTCCTGGCGAACAGTGGGGGCCTGACATGTCCGCCCTGTTTGAAACGGTGCTCAACCACGTGCCTGCACAGACGGGCGATCCAGAAGCACCCCTGCAGCTGCAAATTTCAGCGCTCGACTTCTCGACTTTCGTGGGCCGTATCGGCGTGGGCCGTATCAGCCAGGGCACGATCAAGCCCAACATGGACGTGCTGGTGATGGAAGGCCCCGATGGCAAGTCCATCAAAGGCCGCATCAACCAGGTCCTGACGTTCCAGGGTCTGGACCGCGTGCAAGCCACCGAAGCCGGACCGGGTGAAATCGTGCTGATCAACGGCATTGCTGACATCGGCATCGGTGTGACCATCACCAACCCGCTGACGCCAGCACCGCTGCCCATGTTGAAGGTGGATGAGCCCACCCTGACGATGAACTTCTGTGTCAACACCAGCCCGCTGGCTGGCCGCGAGGGCAAGTTTGTCACCAGCCGCCAAATCTGGGACCGCCTGCAAAAAGAGTTGCAGTCCAACGTGGCGCTGCGCGTCAAGGAAACCGACGAAGAGGGCATCTTCGAGGTGATGGGCCGCGGTGAATTGCACCTGACCATCTTGCTGGAAAACATGCGCCGCGAAGGCTACGAGCTGGCCGTGTCCAAGCCACGCGTGGTGTTCCGCGATGTGGATGGCGTGCGCCACGAGCCCATCGAGCTGGTGACGGCCGACATTGAAGAGCAGCACCAAGGCGGCGTGATGCAAGCCCTGGGCGAGCGCAAGGGTGAGCTGGCCAACATGGAGCCGGACGGCCGTGGCCGCGTGCGTCTGGAATACCGTATTCCAGCGCGCGGTCTTATCGGTTTTACCAACGAATTCCTGAACTTGACCCGCGGCTCCGGCCTGATCTCGAACATCTTCGACAGCTACGAACCGCACAAAGGTGACATTGCCAGTCGCAAGAACGGTGTGCTGATTTCGATGGACGACGGTGAAATTTTCACTTACGCACTGGGCAAGCTGGACGACCGGGGTCGCATGTTTGTGAAGGCTGGTGATCCGGTGTACGAGGGCATGATCGTCGGTATCCACAGCCGCGACAACGACCTGATCGTGAACGCCACCCGCACCAAGCAGCTGACCAACTTCCGCGTATCGGGCAAGGAAGACGCGATCAAGATCACGCCGCCAATCGACCTGAACCTCGAATACGGTGTGGAATTCATTGAAGACGACGAGCTGGTGGAAATCACGCCCAAGTCGGTCCGTCTGCGCAAGCGTTTCCTGAAAGAAGGCGACCGCAAGCGCAACAAGTGATTAACGCAGGGGACCGCCGCCCTGCTTCGGGCGGTGTGTCCAGTGGCGCCTGTTGGCAGGCGCCGGTTTTTCCCAGAACAAAGACATGTTCCCTTCTCGCCAGCTGAGCCACACGCAGGCCGTGGTGTTGATGGTTTTGGTCGCCTTTCTCTGGTCGATCGCTGGTGTGGTCTCTCGCCAGTTGGAGTCTGCGGCCCGATTTGAAGTCACGTTCTGGCGCAGCGCGTTCACAGCGCTGTCGCTTGTGGTGATCCTCCCGATCTGGCGCCATGCCAGCGGCTCTCACCTCGCTCAACCTTTGTCTGAACGATCGGTGGTCGGTCAATTCATGCACCGCCACTGGGGCGTGCTGCCTGAAACCCGTGCGTTTTGGCTGTCAGGCGCTTGCTGGAGCGTGATGTTCACGGCCTTCATGTTGGCCTTGACCTTCACCAGCGTGGCCAATGTGCTGATCATTCTGGCTGCTGGGCCTTTGTTTACCGCCCTCGTGGCCCGTTTCACCATTGGCCAACGCCTGCCGCTGCGCACCTGGCTGGCCATTGTGGCCGCGGGTGCTGGCATTGTGTACATGTACGGCAGCCAGATGCTCGCGGCTTTCCAGGGGGAATCGACAGAAGCTTCGGCCCTGGTGCTGGGCTCCCTGGTGGCGCTGTGTGTTCCCGTGGCGGGTGCCATCAATTGGACGGTGGTACAGCGCAGCCAGTCTCAGGGCGAAAAGATTGACCTCGTGCCTTCGGTTTTGCTGGGTGCGCTGATCTCGGCGCTGCTCACCCTGCCTCTGGCATTGCCATTCGCGGCCACGGTATCGGACGTGGGCTGGCTGGCTTTGCTCGGTCTTTTTCAGTTGGCTATCCCCTGCACGCTGTCGGTCGTGTGTGCACGGGTTCTGAAAGCACCCGAAATCTCGCTGCTGGCGTTGCTGGAAGTCGTATTTGGTATTTTGCTGGCGTGGGTATGGGCCCACGAAAAGCCGGCAGCCGAGGTGCTGTTGGGTGGAAGCCTGGTCATTGGCGCCTTGCTCGTCAACGAGTTGTTGGGCTGGCGCTCACGCACCGGCACACCCCGCATTCAGACCGTTAATCAGCCCAGGCAATGACCTGGCCTCGTCCACCCTAGACATAGGACCTTCACCATGACCACGCTCTCTGCCGAAAATCACGTTGTCGCTGAACTGCGCGGCCGGGTGGGTTGCATCACCCTGAACCGCCCGCAGGCGCTCAATGCCCTGTCGCTGGGGATGATTCGCACCCTCACGCAAGCCCTGTTGGACTGGCGCGACGACGAGCAGGTGCTGGCGGTGGTGGTGCGCGGTGTCAACAAGGACGGACCGTTTGGCGCTTTTTGCGCGGGCGGCGACATTCGGTTCTTTCATCAGGCGGCCTTGAGCGGGAACCCCGAGCTGGAAGACTTCTTCACCGAGGAATACGCGCTCAACCATCTGATCCACACCTACGCCAAGCCCTATATCGCGTTGATGGACGGCATCGTCATGGGCGGAGGCATGGGCATCAGTCAGGGCGCGAGCTTGCGCATTGTGACCGAGCGCAGCAAGTTGGCCATGCCAGAAACGGGCATCGGCTTGTTTCCTGACGTGGGTGGCGGATATTTTTTAAGCCGCTGTGCCGGCCGCCTGGGCGAATACCTGGCCCTCACCGGTGTGGTGCTGGGTGGACGCGACGCGATGGCCGCAGGGCTTGCCGACGGGTTCATCGATTCGGGGCGACTGCCTGGCTTGTGGAGTTCGCTGGCCCAGACGCCGTTTGAAAACGGCGCATCGGTTGAACGTTGGTGCGCCAGCCACCTGAACACCGCCACGACACCCGGGACCTGGCCCGTCACGGAGGTTGACCGCATTTTCAGTCTTCCGAGCGTGCCTGAGATCGTGGCAGCGCTGGAGGCCACCGATTCTGACTGGGCACGCAGCACGCTGGCCACGCTGAACAAACGCTCACCACTGATGTTGCATGTTGTGCTGGAACATATTCGGCGTGCACGCGGCATGGGTCTGGCGGACGATTTGCGGCTGGAGCGAGGCCTTGTTCGGCGCTGCTTTCAGTTGCGTCCGGGAGCGGACAGCGAAACGGTAGAGGGCATTCGCGCGTTGGCAGTGGACAAAGATCACCAGCCGCGCTGGAACCCGGCTCGGGTGGAGGATGTCTCCCTGGAGCAGGTGAGCGCATTCTTTGAAAGCCCCTGGCCAGACCACACGCACCCGCTGCGCACACTGGCCTGAGTTCGAACGCCAGCGGATCGCACCGCTGGGCTGCTTCGCTGCGGCTGCGGTTCAGCGCTGCCGGCTTTTCATGGCGCGCTCAACCTCGCGCTTGCCTTCGCGGTCCTTGATGGTGTCGCGTTTGTCGTGCTCGGCCTTGCCTTTGGCCAGCGCCATGTCGCATTTCACCTTGCCATTTTTCCAGTGCAGGTTCAGCGGCACCAGCGTGTAGCCTTTTTGCTCGATTTTTCCGATCAGCCGCCGGATCTGGTCTTTGTGCAGCAGCAGTTTTTTGGTGCGAACGGCATCTGGCGAAATGTGGCTGGATGCGGTATTGAGCGGATTGATCTGGCAACCGATCAAGAACAACTCGCCTTCCCGGATCACCACATAGCCATCGGTAAGCTGGACTTTGCCTTCGCGCAGGGCTTTGACTTCCCAGCCTTCGAGCACCATGCCCGCTTCAAAGCGCTCTTCAATGGCGTAGTTGAAGAAGGCTTTCTTGTTGTCAGCGATGCGGCTGTCTGCGCCTTTGACGGAGGTTGATTTGCTGGATTTGGTGGCCATGGGGGTTCAGGTGGGGCCGCATGGTGGGACATGCAAGGCCCATACAATGGGGTTCGGAGCTCAGGCGCTGGTTGCATGTCGCATCGACATGGCATTGACGGCCCTGAGACCAACCGGCTGACCGGCGGGCTTCACACCCGCTTGCACGCAGGTCCATTGTATGAAAACCATTCACAAATCTGTTTTGCTTTGGCACAGCGCACACGAAATGTTTGCGCTGGTGACCGATATCGAACATTACCCCCAGTTTTTGCCTTGGTGCGAGCACGGCGAGGTGCTGGAGCAAGAAGACCACACCATGGTGGCCAAAGTGGGTATGGCCATCAGCGGTCTGCGCCACAGTTTCACCACACGCAATGTGCACGAGGCCGACCGCAAGGTGGTCATGGAGTTGGTGGACGGCCCGTTTTCGCACCTTGACGGTTGCTGGGTGTTCACCCCGCTGGGAGACGGTAGCCAGCGGGCATGCAAGGTGGAATTCACCTTGAGCTATGGATTCAACAGCGCGACCCTGGCCAAGCTGGTTGGGCCCGTCTTTGAAAAAATCGCGGGCAGCTTGGTAGATGCTTTTGTTAAGCGCGCAGACCAGGTCTATGGCAGCGTTTGATCGGTTTTCATGAGCAGCAACCTGCGCATTTTGCTGGTCTACGCCAATGCACCGCGCACGGTGCAGGAAGCCGTGCTCGATGTCGCGCCTGGCACCACCGTTTTGCAGGCACTGCTGCAGTCCGGCTGGTTGGTCCGTTTTCCAGAAATCAATGAGCAGAGCTTGCCACTGGGCTCGTGGGGACGAAAGGCCAGCGGCCACACACCGCTACGGGACGGTGACCGGATCGAGGTTTACAGAGAGCTGCGGGTCGACCCCAAGGTGGCACGCAGGGAGAGGTTTGTGGGGCAGGGCGCAAGGGGCGCTGGCCTCTTTACCCACCGCCGACCGGGGTCTAAAGCGGGTTACTGAGGCCGTCGAACGCTCAGCGTTTGCAATGCGCTAAACCAGCGGGCAAGGTGCCAAACCGGCAGCGTCGCGATCAGTTCACGCCGGCAGCGCAATCGGAACGGATGAGATCGTCCAGGCGTTTGGCCTCTGCGGCTCGGCCACTGTCATCCATGATCTCCCGCTCTCCTTTGGCATTGGTGGTAGCAATGCGGATACCCGAGTCGAGCGTGGCTTTGGCTCGCTTGGCTCTTTCGCAGTTGTCAGCACGTGCCTTGGCCTGGCGTTCTTCTTCGGCCTTCTTTTTGGCCTGTTCGGCCTCTTCTGCTTGTTTCTTGCGCGCTTCCAGCTGTTCGTCGCGCCCACTCAATTTGGGTGCAGCTACTGTGCTGGTAGAGGCGGCCACCTCGGTGCCCGTCGGCGTTGTGGCCGCGGATACCGCGGGTGTGCGCAACCCAGGGCGTTTGAGAATGCTCTTCTCGGGCACCGTGCTGGGCGGTGGCGTGTCACTGAAGACTTTGCGGCCGGTGCCATCAACCCATTGCCATTGCGCCATCGCTGCGCTGCTGGCAAGTGCGGCCAATACAACCAGTGCCCACTGGCGACATGGCAGGAAAGAAGACTTTTTGAAAAGCATGCTTGAAGTTTAGCGCCGGTGAGGCCGGGCGAGGCTGTGTTTGTGTCGCAGCAGTGAAGAAGTTGCACATCTTCGCCGTTTGATCATTTGCCGCAAGGCGCTCGTGCCGCCCGGGTTTGCCCTGATGGTGGCCGGATACAATATTGCTTTTGGAGCTTTACCCATGCGCCTACTCGGCAAAGCGCTCACCTTCGACGATGTCTTGTTGGTGCCAGCGTACTCCCAAGTCCTTCCCAAGGACACTTCCCTCGCCACCCAGTTTTCACGCAACATCAAGCTGAACCTCCCGCTGGTTTCAGCGGCCATGGACACCGTGACCGAAGCCCGCCTGGCGATCGCCATTGCACAGGAAGGCGGTATTGGCATCGTTCACAAAAACCTCACGGCGCAAGAGCAGGCCGCCCAGGTGGCCAAGGTCAAGCGCTACGAGTCGGGCGTGCTGCGCGACCCTGTCGTCATCACGCCGCAGACCACCATCCGCCAAGTCATGAAGCTGTCTGACGACTTGGGCGTATCTGGCTTCCCTGTCGTGGATGCTGGCCGAGTGGTTGGCATCGTCACCGGGCGCGACTTGCGCTTTGAGACGCGCTACGACCTCCCGGTGAGCGAGATCATGACGCCGCGCGAGCGCCTGATCACCATGCCCGACGGCACTACGCCGGCCGAGGCCAAGACCCTGCTGAACAAACACAAGCTGGAGCGCTTGCTGTTGGTCAACGACGCCTTCGAACTCAAGGGCTTGATCACGGTGAAAGACATCACCAAGCAGCTCAATTTCCCCAACGCTGCGCGCGATGCCGCCGGCCGGCTTCGCGTGGGCGCGGCGGTAGGCGTGGGCGAGGGCACCGAAGAGCGCGTGGAAGCCCTGGTCAAAGCCGGTGTAGACGCCATCGTGGTGGACACCGCTCACGGCCACAGCAAAGGTGTACTGGACCGCGTGCGCTGGGTGAAGCACAACTACCCGCAAGTGGAGGTCATTGGCGGCAATATCGCCACGGGTGGCGCTGCGCTGGCGCTGGTCGAGGCGGGTGCCGACGCCGTCAAGGTGGGCATTGGCCCAGGTTCCATTTGCACCACCCGCATCGTGGCGGGGGTGGGTGTGCCCCAGATCATGGCGATTGACAGTGTTGCCACCGCCTTGCAGGGCACCGGCGTGCCCATGATTGCCGACGGCGGTATCCGCTACAGCGGTGACATTGCCAAAGCCATTGCAGCCGGTGCCAACACGGTGATGATGGGCGGCATGTTTGCCGGCACCGAAGAAGCGCCGGGTGAAATCGTGCTGTACCAAGGGCGCAGCTACAAGAGCTACCGCGGTATGGGCTCCATTGGTGCCATGCAACAGGGCAGTGCCGACCGCTACTTCCAGGAATCCAGCACCGGCAACCCGAATGCCGACAAGCTGGTGCCTGAAGGTATTGAGGGGCGTGTGCCTTACAAGGGCTCGGTCGTCTCCATCATCTTCCAGATGGCGGGCGGTCTGCGCGCCTCCATGGGCTATTGCGGTTGCCCCAGCATTGAGCACATGCGCCACAAGGCAGAGTTTGTTGAAATCACGTCGGCCGGCATTCGCGAAAGCCACGTTCACGACGTCCAAATCACCAAAGAAGCGCCCAACTACCGCGCGGAATAAGCGCCGATGCGCCAGTGGCCGTCCTGATGGACGGCCTTTTTGCTTTCTGAACAGCCCAGCCAGACAACGCCATGCAACACCAGAAAATCCTCATCCTCGATTTCGGTTCCCAGGTCACCCAGCTCATCGCCCGCCGCGTGCGCGAAGCGCATGTGTATTGCGAAGTGCACCCCTGCGATGTGAGCAGCGAATGGGTGCGCGAGTTTGCGGCCGACGGCCAGCTCAAGGGCGTGATTCTTTCCGGCAGCCACGCCAGCGTGTACGAGGTGGACGACAAGGCGCCTGACGCGGTGTTCGAACTGGGCGTGCCGGTGCTGGGCATCTGCTACGGGATGCAGACCATGGCGCAGCAGTTGGGCGGCAAGGTCGAAGCAGGCACCACACGCGAGTTTGGCTACGCCGAAGTGCGCGCACGCGGCCATACCCCGTTGCTGAAAGATATCGCCGACTTTCACACGCCAGAAGGTCACGGCATACTCAAGGTCTGGATGAGCCACGGCGACAAGGTGACCGAAATGCCGGCGGGCTTCAAGCTCATGGCCAGCACCGACAGCTGCCCCATTGCAGGTATGGCCGATGTGGACCGTGGCTACTATGCGGTGCAGTTCCATCCCGAAGTGACCCACACGGTGCAGGGTAGGGCGCTGCTGGAACGCTTCGTGCTCGACATTTGCGGTACCCGGGCCGATTGGGTGATGCGCGACCACATTGAAGAAGCGGTTCAAAAAATCCGCGAGCAAGTCGGCGACGAAGAGGTCATCCTGGGTCTGTCCGGCGGCGTTGATTCGTCGGTGGCCGCCGCGCTGATCCACCGCGCCATCGGCGACCAGCTCACCTGCGTGTTTGTCGACCACGGCCTGCTGCGCCTGAACGAGGGCGACATGGTGATGGACATGTTCGTCGGCAAGCTGCACGCCAAGGTGATCCGCGTGGATGCGGCCGATCAGTTCCTCGGCCACCTGGCCGGTGTGAGTGAGCCGGAGGCCAAACGCAAGATCATCGGCCGCGAATTTGTTGAGGTTTTCAAGGCGGAAGCCGCCAAACTGATTTCGAGTGGTGCATCAACAAAAGGTGCCAAGTGGTTGGCACAAGGCACTATTTATCCTGATGTGATCGAGTCGGGTGGTGCCAAGAGCAAGAAGGCCGTCACCATCAAGAGTCACCACAACGTGGGCGGGTTGCCCGAGCAACTGGGCCTGAAACTGCTAGAGCCGCTGCGTGATCTGTTCAAAGATGAGGTACGCGAACTCGGCGTGGCCCTGGGTTTGCCGCACGACATGGTCTACCGCCACCCGTTCCCGGGCCCAGGCCTGGGTGTGCGCATTCTGGGCGAGGTGAAAAAAGAATTTGCTGACCTGCTGCGCCGTGCTGACGCGATCTTCATTGAAGAACTGCGCTCCACCATCGACCACAACAGCGGCAAGAGCTGGTACGACCTGACCAGCCAGGCCTTCACCGTGTTCCTGCCGGTCAAGAGCGTGGGTGTGATGGGCGACGGCCGCACCTACGACTATGTGGTGGCGCTGCGCGCGGTGCAGACCAGCGACTTCATGACCGCTGACTGGGCCGAGCTGCCCTATGCGTTGCTCAAAAAGGTCAGCAGCCGCATCATCAACGAGGTACGCGGCATCAACCGCGTGACCTACGACGTGAGCAGCAAACCGCCGGCCACCATTGAGTGGGAATGAGTCAGACCGCTACCGTTGGCTAGAACCAGGCTGTTGATTGTGCGAGCTTTGCTGAGCGTCCTTGCGTTGTTGCTGAGTTTGTGGCTCGTGATGACCTTGGTGCAGCGCCAGTTGAGCGGTGTAACGCCAACTTCTGAAGGGCCTGCCAAAGCGCCAGCACAGGCGCCACAGCAGATCCAGCAGCGGTACCAAGATGCCCTGGATGAAGCGATGAAGCAGAACCAGCGCAAACTGGACGGCGACGTCGAGTCCGGACGCTGAGACATGAGTGCCAGCGACGAAATTTTCATGCGCGCAGCGCTCGCGGAGGCGCGAGAAGCGGCCGAAAACGGCGAAGTGCCGGTTGGCGCCGTGGTGGTGCGAGCCGGTGAAATCATCGCGCGCGGGCGCAACAACCCGCTGGCCACCCACGACCCGACCGCACACGCCGAAATTGTGGCGCTGAGGATGGCGGCACAAGCGCTGGGCAACTACCGCTTGGACGATTGCGATCTTTACGTGACACTGGAACCCTGCGCCATGTGCAGCGGAGCGATGTTGCATGCCCGGTTGCGACGGGTGGTGTTTGGTGCAGCCGACCCCAAAACCGGCGCAGCGGGTTCGGTGCTTAATCTGTTTAGCGAGCGTCGGCTCAATCACCAGACAGCGGTGCAGGGCGGTGTTCTGGCGCGAGCGTGCGGGGAGTTGTTGAGCGGTTTTTTTAGGACGCGGCGCGAAGTCAGCAAGCGCGAAAGCCACCCGCTGCGTGAAGATGCACTGCGCACACCGGATGAGCGATTTGCAGCGTTGCCAGACTACCCGTGGGCTCCAAACTACCTGAGCGATCTGCCTTCACTCGCCGGCTTGCGGCTGCACTACCTGGACGAAGGCCCGCGCGATGCCGCGCGCACCTGGCTTTGCCTGCACGGCAACCCAGCCTGGAGCTACCTGTACCGCAAGATGCTTCCGGTTTTTACAGCTGCAGGTGACCGGGTGATCGCGCCCGATTTGATCGGCTTTGGCAAGAGTGACAAACCCAAGAAGGCCGCCAACCACAGCTTCAGTTGGCACCGCCAGGTGCTGCTGGAGTTGATCGAACGACTGGACCTGCGCAACGGGGTGCTGGTGGCGCAAGATTGGGGTGGCTTGCTGGGGTTGACGTTGCCGATGGATGCGCCAGGGCGTTTCACTGGCTTGCTGGTAATGAACACCATGCTGGCCACGGGTGACACGCTCTTGTCGCCCGGATTCTTGGCGTGGCGCAAGATGTGCAACGACAAACCCGCCTTTGATGTCGCCAGTCTTTTTGCACGTGGCAACCCGCACCTGAGCGCCGCAGAATGCGCCGCCTACAGCGCACCGTTTCCGGACCAGGGGCACCGAGCCGCCTTGCGGGCTTTTCCGGGTCTGGTTCCTGAGCACCCGCAAGACGACGGGGCCAGCCTGTCAAGGCGTGCCCGTTCATTCTGGCAAAGCGACTGGCAAGGTCGAAGCCTCATGGTGATTGGCCAGCAAGACCCGGTGTTGGGCGAGTCTGTGATGCGCGAGCTGCATCGCCTCATTCGCCATTGTCCAGAACCCGTGCTACTGCCCCAGGCCGGACATTTCGTGCCAGAACACGGCGAAACCATTGCCCAGATGGCCACAGCCCACTTCGAGCGCTGACATCCGGCCAAGCTGGCCTTTCCGGGATAATGGCGGTCTTTGCCTGCCGCCCGATCCCATGAGCCACATCTACATCTATTCACCCTCCAGTGCCGTGCGAGACAAGGCTGCTTTTCGCCGGGGGGTGGCCCGGCTCCGAGCGCTCGGGCACGATGTTGAAATTGATGAAGCTGCGCTGAGCAGCCATCAGCGGTTCGCTGGCGACGACGAGACGCGCCTGGCCGCTATCGGCCGTGCGGCGACCAGCGCTGCTGACGTGGCGCTGATCTCACGGGGCGGCTATGGCCTCACGCGGCTGCTCGATGCGCTGCCCTACAAGCCGCTGGCCAAGGCCATTGAAAGAGGCACCCAATTTGTGGGCTTGAGTGATTTCACGGCATTGCAATGCGCGCTGTATGCGAAAACTGGCGCCATTACCTGGGCGGGCCCCGCCTTGGGGGAAGACTTCGGCGCTGAGGTGGGCACGGACGACATCATGGAAGCCTGCTTTGACGATCTGTTGTGCGGCCACGGCGAGGGCTCTGGCTGGCGATTGCCCAGCAGCGACGTCCCAGCGTTGGCAGCACTGCAGCAACAACAGGGCAAAACCGTTGCCCAAGATGGACCTGAATTGCGTGTGCGCAAAGCCACGCTGTGGGGCGGCAACCTGACCGTGCTGTGCTCACTGGTTGGCACGCCGTTTTTACCTGCCACCAAAGGTGGGGTTTTGTTTCTGGAAGATGTGAACGAACACCCCTACCGCATTGAGCGACAGCTCACCCAATTGCTGCACGCGGGCATCATTGGGCAACAAAAAGCGGTGTTGTTGGGGTCGTTCAACCGCTACCAGCCGAGCCCTCATGACAAAGGGTTCAAGCGTCAGACGGTGGTCAATTGGCTGCGCTCAAAAACCAAGACACCCGTGTTCACGGGCTTGCCTTTCGGGCATGTGCCCACCAAAGTGATGCTGCCCGTGGGGCAGCAGGTGGAACTGATGGTTCAAGGGCGTGACGCCCTGTTGTATTGGGGATGACCGCTTGGTCACGTTGGCCGCCAACGCGCCAGCATGCGTGATCAGCGGCGCAGGCGGCAGGAATCGATCAGGCTTTTGGGAAGCAAGCCGCGAAACACAGGCGAGAGGCTCTGTACCGTGTCGACGGCTTTGGCTTCACCATGCAACTGGCTCAGCACCGCCATCATTTCTGATCGCGCAAACCAGAGCCCGTGTGCATCGCCCAGGTAGTTCAAGCGGCGTGTCAGCTGCGGGCTGATCAGGGCACCTTCTTCGCCTAAAGCAGCCAGCATGGCCCTTCGTATCGGCTCAAGGGCTTCTGGCGAGTCTTTGCGCACTTCAGACCCCAGCAGGGCAGAAATGCTGTTTCGAATACCGGGTTTGAACCAGCGCATGGCAACGACCTCAACGACTTTATGTTTGTAAATCTAGATTACGCGAACACATCGGTGGTCGGCAATTGTTAGCGGCGGTCTAAACCCGCGTAAATCTGGCGGCGGTAAGTGGTGACGGAATTTGGTGACGTAATCCGGTGTTCATTTCTGGTGGCGGATTCTGGGTGCGGTTTTCGGTGCTGAGCGTGCCAAC
>NZ_JBVPZC010000020.1:0-62399 GCF_055702805.1 Hydrogenophaga sp. LT287
CCGACTCCGCGTGGCCGACTGAATGCCCGCATAAAGTAAGCCATCCTTAGTGACTTTGACGCTTATGAGCTAAAACTGGCCGTATGCCGGCTTGACCTCCTATGGGGGTCATGTTTCTTGATCTGAGGCCTATAGTGGGTCATGGTTGCTTGCACGCGCCCCCTCATCCCCGTACTGACCGCCTGTGCACTGCTGCTGCCCCCCTCGACCAGCAGCAGCGAGAGCGTGCTGGTCAGCTTGGAAAAGTCCAGCACCGAGTTAGAACTCCGCATCATCATCCCTCAGTTCATACGCGTGCTGGAAAACAGCCACCCCGTGGTGCTGGACGCCGATGCCGATGGTGACTGGAGCGCCCAGCAGCGGCTGGTGGTGGTGTCCAACATGAAGCGCGGCTTCTGCGTCACCTTGCGCATGAGCGCTCCCGAGGTCGACGCCTGGCGCCTGCACACGCCGCAAAGCGGCGGCATCACGCTCGATGCGATGCACGACGGCTACCGCCTGTGCACGCCGCGCCCGGGTCGCTACACGCTGGTGCTGCAACACGAGTTCGAGGCGACGGCGCAAAGGTCCACCACCGGCGCGCTGCGTTGGCCGGTGCGGACCGACATCACGGCACTCTGAGCATCGAACTGTCGCGCGAGCTTCCGAGTTCCGAGTAGAAATTCATGATCGGAATGCGGCTCATGGATGGGGATGAAGCAGGAACGCCGAACCCCTCAGTACACAACGAGGCTTGAGGATGTGCCGGTGGCGAGGGCGTGATCAAGGACAATTCGCATACCCCAACCCGTATGACGCCCACCGTGAACTTTCCTCCAGGGCATCCGACGCTGCTACGACACCCAGTGCCGGATGGGATTCCATTCCCGGTGGAGACCGTGCTCGAACTGCCTGCGGTAGCCTATGAAGTGGAGCAGCGAGACGACTGGTGGATTGTGAGGGTCGTGGTCACCGGTGAAGCCGTTTACCAAGGTCCGGGTCCGGTTGATGTTTTCGTATCCGAAGCGCCATTTTGATGACTGAACATCCGACGTTACTGTGGCATCCCAAACCTGATGGCGTGAACAGCTACCGCGAGACGCCCCTACCGCTGGAGCCTCACGAATACCACGTCATCGAGGTGCACGACTGGTGGATTGTGATCGTGATTGTCAACGGTGAGATGGTGTACGAAGGCGCGGGTCCAGTGAAGGTTTATCGTTCACCAACGCCCTTTTAGAGCAGGGGCTAGAGGGATCATCCGTAGTTCGAACGCCCTTCACCTCTTGGCGGGGATGATGATGTCCTGCACGTTCTTCTCCACCACCGAGCACGCCGAGCAACCACCCCAAACTTTTGAGAATCAAACCAGTAACCGTCCACTGAAGTGGGTCAACTCCAATACACGTCAGGGACGGAGAATCGGCCTGGGGAAATGCTGATCATTCGGCGTCGGCGGGCACGGCCGGTGCATGCGTGAATTGCCCGAGGTTTGGCTTTCGGCGAGTTGACGGCGGTATGCCTAAACGGACATAATTGAGGCGATGTTGAAGCAAGCGCGCAAACCCATCAAATGGGTCAGCTCCGCCAAGCGCGATCTGGATGCCATGCCAGAGGATGTCAAAGACGTCTTCGGCCATGCCATCGACTTGGCGCAAGCCGGCGGCAAGCACCAGGATGCCAAGGCCATGACGGGTTTCGGCTCGGCCGGTGTGCTGGAGGTGGTCGAGGACCACCAGGGAGACACCTACCGGGCTGTCTACACCGTCAAGTTCGCCGGCTGGGTCTATGTTCTGCACTGCTTCCAGAAGAAATCCAAAAGCGGCATCGCAACGCCCAAGCCAGATATGGACCTGATCAATATCCGCCTGAAGGCCGCAAAGCAAGATTTCGAGGTATGGTTGGCACAGCAAGGAGTACGCAAATGAATGCACACAACGACATCACCATTGAAGAAGGTGGCACGAATGTCTACGCCGACCTGGGTTACACCGACGCGGCCGAGATGGCGCGCAAATCCCAGCTGGCCGGTGAGATCGCGCGCGCGATCAAGGCACGCCGCCTGACGCAAGAGGATGCTGCGACGCTGCTGGGCATCGATCAATCCAAGGTCTCGCGCATCACACGCGGCCAATTCCGCGGCGTCAGCGAAGCCAAGCTGCTGGAACTGGTGGCCAGGCTGGGTCACGATGTGAAGATCGTGGTCGGCCCGGTGCGCCGCCGCGCCGGCAAGATCGAGTTGCAGTTTGCCTGAGCTCGCCCCGCAGCATCAGGCTCAACCCAATTTGCGACACGCTTGCCTGTCAGCTGTTGCTCGCATGTGGACCGGTGAGCTGCTGTTGGCGTCGGCGGTGCCCGATGCGATGGCCGCTGCCGTCATAACATCGGTCGACGCCAATCCTCCTGACGGGAAAGCAGCCTGACGACCGTCACATGACCCGTGTTGCCCAATACATCGAGGCCGCCGAGCGCGACAACACGCGCAGGAGTTACGCCTCCGCAATTCGCCATTTCGAGATCGAGTGGAAGGGCCTACTGCCTTCCACGGCCGACGCCATCTCCCGCTACTTGGCCGACCATGCGGCGACCCTGGCCATCAACACGCTGCGCCAGCGGCTGGCCGCGCTGTCCCGCTGGCATACCGATCAAGGTTTCCCCGACCCCACGAAGTCGCCGCTGGTACGCCAGGTACTCAAAGGCATCCGCTCCGTCCACTCCGCGCCAGAAAAGCGCGCGCGCCCGCTGGAACTGGCGGTGCTCCAGCAGATCGATCAGTGGCTCGACGCTGCCATCAGCAATGCCCAGCGCTCCGGTGACCAGCCGGCTTTGCTTCGCCACGCGCGCAACCGCAGTCTGATGCTGCTGGGGTTCTGGCGCGGATTCCGCTCCGACGAACTGGTCAACCTGCGCGTTGAGAACACCGAGGTCACCCCCGGCCAGGGCATGGCCTGCTTCCTGGGCCGCAGCAAAGGCGACAGGCAGTTGCAGGGCCGCGTTTTCAGATGCCCGGCCTTGTCCCGCCTGTGTCCCGTGACCGCCTTCAATGTCTGGGTCGACTTGGCCGGTTTGACCGAGGGCCCGGTGTTCCGCAAGATCGACCGCTGGGGCCATGTCGCCGATGAAAGCCTGCATGCCAACAGCCTGATCCCCTTGCTGCGCAGCCTGTTCGCTGAAGCCGGCGTCGAGTCGCCCGAGGAATACAGCAGCCACTCCATGCGCCGCGGCTTTGCCGGCTGGGCACGTGCCAGCGGCTGGGACATCAAGGAGCTGATGGAATACGTCGGCTGGAAGGATGTCAAGTCGGCCATGCGCTACCTCGATGCGTCGGATTCCAGCCTGCAAGCCCGGTTCGAGCAAGGCCTGACAGCCCTGGCGCCGGCAACTCTGCAGCCAGCGCCGCCTTTGTTGTTGACAGAACAGGCCGACGCTCTGCGCCTGCCGGCCGCAGGAACGACGCCTGTGGCAGTCTTGCGTGTCACGATGGTGCTGACCCGCTTCAGCAAGCAGTCGCGCGGCTTGGCGCTGGGCCACCGGCTGATCGAGCAGACCTGCTTTGAGCGTTTCGCCATGCAGCGCCTGAACGCGAAGGGCACACGCTACGAACTGGCGATTCCCTACCTGTCCCGCGACGTGCTGGATGAGGTGATCGCCACGCTGCTGGATGATATGTACCGCATCGCCGAGGACAACCAGTGCCTGTTGGAGACCTCGTTTCACGAACCCGCCACCGATTCACACTGGGACTGAGGCGATGGGCAGACAGGCAGCCTGGCGGGGTAGTCCCCGCAAATGACAACACTCCATGAGACGGCCTATCCCAGCCTGAAACTCGATCCGACCGCCCGTGAGTTGGCGGAGCAAGATGGTCCGGGCTCAGTTGCTCAACTGCAACGGCATCGCGCCTCCCAAGGCTTGCAGCGAGGACCAGGTGGTGGAGCAGCTGATTGAAGCCCTTTACAAGCTGCGCGACAAGCGCACGGACAGCCTTGCTTCGCTGATGTCGCGGAATTGGCGTGCCCGGTGGTCGGTGGCAACGGCCTCTGAACGGTGAGAAGAGAAGTTTTCCTTGGCAACCATGGGGGAGATCATCGGACAAGATGGCGCTCGCTGCTTAGGAAGCCACGGGTTTACCCTCGCATCCTAACCGGGTCATTTGCACCGAATCTGAGATCACCCCCGACAGCGGCACCAAACAGGATTTTCGGTTCTTGGTGATGCTGCGAGGCAGATCGAGGTAACCATCGGCCAAATTTGTGTGCCACCACTGCAGCTTGAGCATCTCGCCCCGTCCCATGGCGGTCTCAATGGCGAAGCTGGCCAAGGACCAGATGAGCCGACCAGGCCGCAGTTTCGCTTTGATGGGCGCAGCCACGGCGCGCTGGGCCCGCGCTTTGAGGGTACGTTTGGAAAAACTGGCCATGAATGAACTCCAGGAACATGCCTTTCGGCGGTGATGGAGTTCATTGGCGCGAAATTGGCGCGAAACCTCAAGGGCTCGGTCCAAGCGGGTCGTCATGGGATTCGCCGGGAACCTGCGGGCAAGAAAAAACCCCGCAAAGTCAAGGACTTAGCGGGGTTTGGTCTTGGTGGGCGGTGCAGGGTTCGAACCTGCGACCCCTGCCGTGTGAAGGCAGTGCTCTACCACTGAGCTAACCGCCCGAATGATGAATCCGATCTCTCGGAAGCCTCAAATTATAGCGTGGTTTTTTGTCGATTCTGAAAGCTGGAAAACTTTTTAAGAAAAAGTTGGTCTCTATCGCGCAGGCTCAGGCGGCGTGCGACTGTCGCCACACCGTTTTCCCCTTGCATGCCTTGTCCAGATCAAGCAGCACCGCTTCATGCGCCTGCGCTTCTTGTTCGCTGGCCTGGATCACAGGCAACACAATGCAGCTCAGGTCGATCAGAACGATCTCACCACCCTCGGTGTCCGGCTTCTCCAGATCCATCAACAGGGCGTCCTGCCCGCGGGTCATGTTGATGTAGACATCCGCCAGCAGCTCGGCGTCCAGCAAGGCGCCGTGCAAAGTACGACCGGAGTTGTCCACCTCGAGGCGGTCACACAAGGCATCCAGTCCGTTGCGTTTGCCAGGGAACATTTCCTTGGCCATGACCAAGCTGTCGGTCACCTGGCCAATGACGGTTTTCAGCGGCGGTCGACCCAGTCGGTCCAGCTCTTTGTTCAAAAAGCTGATGTCGAACGGTGCGTTGTGGATGATCAGCTCTGCGTCGCGCAGGTACTCCAGCAACTCATCGACGATTTGTCCAAACTTGGGCTTGTCGCGCAAAAATTCGTTGCTGATGCCGTGCACCTTGAGCGCGTCTTCATGGCTGTCGCGCTCCGGGTTGACGTAAAAGTGCAAGTTGTTGCCGGTGAGCTTGCGGTTGAACAGCTCCACACAACCGATTTCAATGATCCGGTCGCCGTTTTCGGCAGACAGGCCCGTGGTTTCGGTGTCAAGGACGATTTGGCGCATGGGCTTTTCTCGTGTGAATCAGACCGAAAGCAGGTCAATGACCTTCTTTGGCGTGGTTGATTGAGTACTTGGGAATCTCAATCGTCACATCTTGCTGCGCCAGAATGGCTTGGCAAGACAGCCGGGACTGCGGCTCCAGACCCCAGGCGCGATCGAGCAAGTCTTCTTCGTTCTCATCCAGTTCGTTGAGGCTGTTGAAACCGTCGCGAACGATCACGTGGCAGGTGGTGCAAGCACACACCATGTCGCAGGCGTGTTCGATGTTGATGTGGTTGTCCAGCAGGGCTTCGCAAATGGAGGTGCCGGCTGGGGCGCTGACTTGCGCGCCCTGAGGACAGTATTCGGGATGGGGCAGTATTTTGATGATCGGCATGGGTTTTCCTGTGCGTCGGCGCTTGGGCGCGGTTCAGACTTCTTCGAGTTTTTTGCCGGCCAGGGCTTGCTGAATACCCCGGTTCATGCGCATGGCAGCAAAGGCCTCGGTGCCTTTGGCCAGCGCGTCGGTGGCGGCTTCAATCACGGCAGCCTCGGTGCTGGTCAGGCTCTGGGCGAGTTGATCCATGAGCGAATCGATGGCTTTGCGTTCGGAGGGTTCCAGCAGATCGGCGTCGGCCGCCAATGCGCTGCGGGTGGCGACGATCATGCGGTCGGCGTCCACACGGGCTTCGACCAGGGCACGCGCCGCAATGTCTTGCTGGGCGGTCGCAAAGCTGTCTTGCAACATGGCGGCGATCTGTTCGTCGGACAGGCCGTAGGCGGGCTTCACATCGACCCGCGCCTCCACGCCACTGCCCTGCTCTTTCGCAGCCACCGACAGCAAGCCGTCCGCATCGACGGTGAAACTGACGCGAATGCGGGCCGCACCAGCGGCCATGGGCGGAATACCGCGCAGGACAAAACGTGCCAGGCTGCGGCAGTCGGCCACCAGGTCGCGTTCGCCCTGCACCACGTGCAAGGCCAGTGCGGTCTGACCGTCCTGGTAGGTGGTGAAGTCTTGCGCCAGCGCGGTCGGAATGGGGCTGTTGCGCGGCACGATGCGCTCGACCAACCCGCCCATGGTCTCGATGCCGAGCGAGAGTGGGATCACGTCGAGTAACAGCAGGTCGCCATCGCGGCTGTTGCCGGCCAGCGCGTTGGCCTGTATGGCTGCACCCAGCGCCACCACCTCATCGGGATTCAGGTTGGTCAGCGGCTCTTGGCCAAAGAACGCCCCCACCGCGTTGCGAATCACCGGCATGCGGGTGGAACCACCCACCATGACGACGCCCTTGACGTCGTCTTTGGTGATACCCGCGTCGCGCAGCACCTTGCGCACCGCCGCCATGGTGCGGGCCGTAAGCGGTGCCGTGCAGGCCTCAAACTGCGCCTTCGTCACCGACTGGTGCAGCGGCTGGCCCGCAATGTGCGCGGTGAACGCCACACTGCCGGCGGGCTCCACCGCTGAAAGCGCTTCTTTGCATCGACGGGCCTCGGCATGCAGTGCAGCGCGTTCGGACGCTGTCAGCGCACCCTCCACGCCTTGCTGTTCCAGCACCCAGGTGGCCAGTGCCTGGTCGTAGTCGTCGCCACCCAGTGCCGAGTCACCGCCGGTGGCCATGACCTGAAACACCCCTTGCGTCAGCCGCAGAATGGAAATGTCGAAGGTGCCCCCGCCGAGATCGTAGATGGCGTAGATGCCTTCAGACGCGTTGTCCAGGCCGTACGCAATGGCGGCGGCCGTGGGTTCGTTGATGAGGCGCAGCACGTTGATGCCGGCGAGCTGGGCGGCGTCTTTCGTGGCCTGCCGCTGGGCGTCGTCAAAGTAGGCGGGCACGGTGATGACGGCGCCGTACAGCTCGTCATCAAAGCTGTCTTCGGCACGGAAGCGCAGCGTGGCCAAAATTTCGGCGCTGACTTCCATGGGCGTTTTGCGGCCTGCTGTGGTTTGCACAACCGCCATGCCCTGATCGTCCACCACGGTGTAGGGCAGTTTGTCTGCGTCCACCACCTGCGCGCGGGTGCGGCCCATAAGCCGTTTCACCGAACTGATGGTGTTGGCCGGGTCAGCCACCTGCGCGGCCAGGGCATCAAAACCAATTTGTCGGCCCGAGCCACCCTGGGCCGGGTCGAGGTAACGCACCACGCTGGGCAAAATGACCTGGCCCTGGGCGTCTGGCAAACACTCGGACACACCATGGCGCACCGCGGCCACCAGCGAATGCGTGGTGCCCAGGTCAATGCCCACCGCCACACGGCGCTGGTGCGGGTCGAGGGACTGGCCGGGTTCTGAAATCTGCAAAAGCGCCATGGGATCGTGTTCTTGTAGGTACTGAAAATCGGGACTGGCATGCTGGGCATAGCGCCAGCATCAGCGGGGTCTATTGTCCCAGTTGATCGAGCCGGTTCTCGACGTCGCGCGTAAAGCGCTCAACAAACATAAGGGCTCTGACCTGCTGGGCCAGTTCAAGAAAGTTGCGCTTTTCATCTGCGGTGCGCTGCAAACCCAGCAGCATCTCCCGGCGCGCCTGTGCCACGTCATCGGCCATGCGCTCCAGATCGTCAACGCCGCTCGCCTCGTCCAGGTCTTCGCGCCATTGCATTTGCTGCATCAAAAACGCAGCGGGCATGGCCGTGTTGTTTTCGGCCTGTATCGGCGCGCCATTCATTTCGCACAGATAGGCCGCTCGTTTGAGCGGATCCTTGAGCCGCTGGTAGGCCTCGTTGATACGCACCGACCACTGCATCGCCTGGCGCTGTGCCAGCGCATCGGCGGTGGTGAATCGGTCCGGATGTGCTTCGCGTTGCAGATCTTTCCAACGCGCATCCAGCGTAGCACTGTCCTGTGCAAACTGCACCGGCACGCCAAAAATCTCAAAATCGTTGGACAACAGGTTCATGGCATGGCGAAAAACGGGGTGGAACCGCTTCGCGGCGGGCCGCAAAGCGAAAAGCCGCCGGCGCACACGGCGCAGGCGGCTTGAGGGGGCTTGCGAAACGGATCAAATCCGGAAGCTCTCGCCGCAGCCGCAGCGGTCACGCTCATTGGGGTTGTTGAAACGGAAACCTTCATTCAAGCCTTCGCGCACAAAATCGAGCTGGGTGCCATCGATATAGGCCAGGCTTTTTGGATCCACCAACACCTTGACGCCGTTGTCCTCAAACACCACATCTTCCGGCGCGATTTCGTCGGCGTATTCCAGCTTGTAAGCCAAGCCAGAACAGCCGGTGGTTTTGACGCCCAGGCGCACGCCAACGCCTTTGCCGCGCTTGGTTATGTAGCGGGTGACGTGCCTTGCAGCAGCTTCAGAAATCGATATGGACATGTGGGTTGCGCCTTGGGTGGGCGTTCAGCGTTGTGCGTGACTGGAACGGTGGCGTTCGGGCGAGGTGGTGCGCGTCAACACGCCACACACCCGCCCGCGCGCCCGACCTCAAACGAGGTGCTTCTTGCGGTAGTCGTCCACCGCCGCCTTGATGGCGTCTTCGGCCAGGATCGAGCAGTGAATCTTGACAGGCGGCAGCGCCAGTTCTTCGGCGATTTCGCTGTTTTTCAGCGCAGCGGCCTGGTCCAGCGTTTTGCCTTTGACCCACTCGGTCACCAGCGACGAAGAGGCAATGGCTGAACCACAGCCGTAGGTTTTGAACCTGGCGTCCTCAATGACACCCGTGCTTGGGTTCACCTTGATCTGCAGCTTCATCACGTCGCCACAAGCTGGTGCGCCGACCATGCCCGTGCCCACCGATTCGTCGCCCTTGTCGAACGAGCCCACGTTGCGCGGGTTTTCGTAGTGGTCAACAACTTTTTCTGAATATGCCATGGTATTTCTCCTTCAATGTGCTGCCCACTGGATGGTGGACAAGTCAACGCCGTCTTTGAACATTTCCCACAGGGGGGACAACTCGCGAAGCTTGGCCACGTTTTCCTTGATGGTGGCGATCGCGTAGTCAATTTCTTCTTCGGTGGTCCAGCGACCAATCGTCATGCGCAAGCTGCTGTGGGCCAACTCGTCGCTGCGGCCCAGGGCACGCAGCACGTAGCTGGGCTCCAGACTGGCTGAGGTGCAGGCCGAACCCGACGACACAGCCAGACCCTTGATGCCCATGATCAGCGACTCGCCTTCGACATAGTTGAAGCTCATGTTCAGGTTGTGTGGCACGCGCTGGGTTTCGTGGCCGTTGATGAACACCTCTTCGATGTCCTTGAGCCCGGCCACCATGCGGTCGTGCAGAGCACGGATGCGCTGGTTTTCCGCATGCATTTCTTCCTTGGCGATGCGGTAGGCCTCGCCCATGCCCACACACTGGTGGGTTGGCAACGTACCCGAACGCATGCCGCGCTCGTGGCCACCGCCGTGCATTTGCGCCTCAATGCGCACGCGGGGTTTGCGGCGCACAAACAGCGCGCCAATGCCCTTGGGCCCGTAGGTTTTGTGGCTGGTCAAGCTCATCAAATCCACCGGCAGGTTCTTGATGTCAATGTCCACACGGCCCGTGGCCTGCGCGGCGTCGGTGTGAAAGATCACGCCTTTTTCGCGGCAAACAGCACCCAGCGCAGCGATGTCTTGAATCACGCCAATTTCGTTGTTCACGAACATGACGGAAGCGAGAATGGTGTCAGGGCGGATCGCGGCTTTGAACGTATCCATGTTCACCAGGCCATCGGCTTGCACGTCCAGATACGTCACCTCAAAACCCTGGCGCTCCAGCTCACGGCAGGTGTCGAGCACAGCCTTGTGCTCGGTTTTCACCGTGATGATGTGCTTGCCCTTGGTCTTGTAGAAGTGCGCTGCGCCCTTCAAAGCCAGGTTGTTGGACTCGGTGGCACCACTGGTCCAGACGATTTCGCGGGGATCGGCACCGATCAGGTCGGCGACCTGATCGCGGGCGGTTTCTACCGCCTTTTCAGCTTCCCAGCCCCAGGCGTGGCTGCGCGAAGCCGGGTTGCCGAAGTGCTCGCGCAACCAGGGAATCATGGCATCCACCACCCGCGGGTCGCAGGGGTTGGTCGCGCTGTAGTCCATGTAAATGGGAAAGTGTGGCGTAGTCATGGCTGGCTCTGTGAAATGGCTGGCGTTGTGAATAGGTCCGGCGCTTTGGCTTTGGCAATGTCGGGCACTCGGCTGACCGCTCGGGTCATCCGGTTGCCTGCCAACAGCCCAGGTGCTTACTTCGAAAAAGCTGCGCCGAGGGCAAACACGGAATTGGGTGCATTGACCCGGATCGGCTTGACCACCGACGGGCTGGAAATGGCCCGCTTGATCATGGGGATGTTTTCAACCACCAGACCCTTGGCCAGCTGATCGTCCACCAGGGATTGCAGCGACACCGAGTCGAGAAAGTCGACCATCTTCGAATTCAAAGCGGCCCACAGCTCGTGCGTCATGCAGCGGTTGCCTTCACCAAGGCAGTTTTCTTTGCCACCGCACTGGGTGGCGTCAATCGGCTCGTCCACCGACACAATGATGTCGGCCACGGTGATTTCTGCTGCCTTGCGGCCCAGTGTGTAGCCGCCGCCCGGACCACGCGTGGACTCGACCAGCTCGTGTCGGCGCAGTTTGCCGAACAGCTGCTCCAGGTAGGACAGCGAAATTTGCTGGCGCTGGCTGATAGCCGCCAGCGTGACAGGACCATTGTTCTGGCGCAGAGCCAGGTCAATCATCGCGGTGACCGCAAAGCGGCCTTTTGTCGTGAGGCGCATTTTCAAGCTCCTTAAATGTTGGCTTGACCGTCGTTGGTTGATTCACGGGAAGAACGCCCCGTGAACCTCTGCTCCGCCCACACTGCCCATGCTCTGGGCCGATACATCGAAGGCTTTCCCGACTGTTTTCGTCGAGTATACAGTAAAACCTAGTGATTTGATCGACATTGTAACGCACTGACGCAGTTTGTCCAAGACAAAATTGGTTTGTCTAGGCCAACTTGTCCAACCAGCGCGGAGCCCCACAGCCAGCGATTCAGCGGCTGGCCGATGGCTCGGGCTCTGTGCCGGCCGCGAAACTGAAGGCCACGCAGGTGCCCGGCCATGCCCATGAAAACGTCACGTCGGCGCCAATTTCGGAAGCACGCAACCGAATGTTGCTGATGCCCCGCCCACCCGATGAAAACGCGTGGTCGGGCGTATCCCCCAGGCCCACACCGTTGTCGGTCACGCTCAGGTGAACGCGCCCCCCAGCAGACCAGGTGCGCACGGTCACGCGGCTGGCACGGGCATGCTTCACCACGTTGGCAAACACCTCTTGCAGGCAGCGAAACAGATGCATCACGCCACGCGCCTCCAGCCCCGGTACGGCCGGCACTTCCTCCACCTGCCAGACCAGCTCGATGTGTGCGGCCTGCAGCGCGGGTCCGATGCGCTGGCGCAGCGTGCCCAGAATGGTGGGCAAATCACCGTCCATGGGCTCCAGGGAATCGAGGGTCATGCGCAGCTCTTCAAGGGCGTGGTTGAGCATGGCCGCCACCGACGCGCTGTCGATGTTTTCACCGCTGCTGCGCACCAGATTGAGTGTTTGAACGAGCTGGCTACCCAGGCCATCGTGCATGTCGCGCGTCAGGCGCCGGCGCTCGGCCTCCAGCACCCGCTGGTTTTCCACCGTACGCAGGCGCTCAAAAACCGCATGAAACTCTTGCTCCCGCTCGCCCACCTGCCGCGCCAGCTCTGCGTTCTGGCGCCCCACGTTTTCCATCGACAGCGCGGTGCGTTGCAACAAGACACTGCCCATGGCAAACATCATGACCAGGCTGCCGGGGGTCATCCAGCGAATGTCCACGTCCCCGGGCAGCCCCATCTGCACCACCAAAAAGTCGCGCAAGCCGGTCACCATGGTGGCCAGCCCCACCACCACCATCAGGCGCTGTTGCACGTCCATACCCCAGCGCGCGCGGTGTATCACCATGAGCAAAGACAACACGCAGACCAGCACAATCACGCCCGTCCAGAGCCGGTACAGCTGGTAGTTCTGCGTCCAGGCCAGCACACCCAGCCAGGCCGGGCCCAGCATCATCATCAGCACCACCAGCTTGCGCACCATGCTCTGGCGGAAATTGAACAACTCTGACATGAACAAATAGGTGAAGCCGCAATAGAGCGTGAAGGTCAGCTTGTGCGCATAGTCCCACCACAAAAAAGGACCCGGCAAAAACACCGGCGTGGACAGCCACAACCGAACCGCCAACACCAGCAGGCCGCCCGCCAGCAGGCCAAACAAGCGCTCTGCAGACTTGGTCCATATCAGCAACGACAGCAAGCCCAACATGAAGGCCGAAGCCGCCACCATCCAGGTCAGGCTCACCTGCCACCAGTGCAGCCATTGGTGGCGCTGCCACAGCGCGTCACGAGGCCCCACCCACACGGGCGACAGGCCACTGATGCGCAAGGCTTGCCCCTTCAACTGAATTTCCAGGCGGTTGTCCGCCCCATCGGCGGCCATCATGTTGGGCCGCAAGGCGATGAAATGGGCCTGGACGCCGGTGTCGACATAGCCTTCGCCACGGGTCCAGGCCTGGGAGGCCACCTCTTCCCCGTTGAACAACACCCGAAAGCGCACACCCACGCGCGGCAGCAGCAAGCCCAAGCCCTGGGTTTCAGCACCGGCCACGTTTTTGAGCGACTCGGGCAGCGCCAGTCGGTAGTGCGCTTCGCCTGCCCAGCGGCGCTGCGCGTCGTCCCACACATGGGGCAGCTGCACCGTTTTTGCGGTATCCCAGGCTTCTCCAGCCAGCACCACCTGCGCCTGCTTGATGGCTTGGGCACCGGGCACACCGCTCACACGCGTCACCAGGGCCAGTCCCACCAGCAAGAGGGTCATCAACACCGCCGCCCACCCATAAGGCGGAATACCCAGCACCAACTGCGCGAGCCAGCGCGGGGGCTTCACAGCAGGCCCCGCTCCTGCGCAATGCGCACCACTTGCACGCGGCTGTGGGCGGCCAGCTTGCGATACAGATTTTTAACGTGGGTGCCCACCGTGGCCGGGGCAATGGCCAATTTCGACGCAATTTCCTTGTTCACGTACCCCTGGGCCAGCAGCTTGAGCACGTCGCTCTCACGCTCGGACAGCAGCACGGCGTCAACCTGTAGCGCGGAAGGCGCCTCTGGCAACGCCGCCTGCACCGAGCGAAATTGCTTCAACAGCATGCGGGCCAGCAGCGGTGAAATGGGCGCACCCCCTTCACGGATTTGCTCAATCGCCAATACCAGTTCTTCAGGCGTGCAACCCTTGAGCACGTAGCCCGTCGCACCTGCCTCCAGCGCGCCCACCAACCGGGATTCTTCGCCAAACACAGTGAACACCAGCAACTCGGCATCGGGCTTGTAGCGTGCCAGCAGCCGCAGCACTTCTTCGCCGCGGCCATCGGGTAGACCCAGGTCGACCAAAAACACGTTGGCGCTGGACGAGAGCGCGTGCCCGCATGCGTGGGCCAGACTGGCCGAATGCCCCAACAGCCGCCACGATGGCCGCTGCAGCAACGTTTGACGCACAAACTGCAGGATCGTCGGGTCGTCTTCGATCAGGTAAATGCGCGTGTCGTCTGCCTGGCTCACACGCTGGGGCGGGGACGTGTCGGTTTCCATAGGATCAGGGCTTGATCGCTCAGACTTTTTGGGCGGGCTTGGGCAAAAGCCTCTCAAGCCACGTTGTCCATGCCTGCGGCGCCAAACAACTGCGTCTTCAGCCGGCTCAACTGGTCGCGCACGGTGGCAGCTTTTTCAAATTCGAGGTTGCGCGCATGCTCCAGCATGAGCTTTTCCAGCCGCTTGATTTCCCGCGCCACGTCTTTCTCGCTCATGTCTTCTATGCTGGCCCGGTGGGCGCTCTCGGCGGCCAGGCGGTCCGCTTCTTTGCCCGCCTTTTCGCTGTACACGCCGTCAATCAGGTCTTTGATGCGCTTGTTGAGCGCCTTGGGTGTGATGCCCATGGCCAGGTTGTGCGCGATCTGTTTGGCACGGCGCCGGTTGGTTTCGTCCATCGCCTTGCGCATCGACTCGGTCACGCGGTCGGCGTAGAGAATCGCGCGCCCGTTGAGGTTGCGCGCGGCGCGGCCAATGGTCTGGATCAGGCTGCGCTCAGAGCGCAGAAAGCCTTCCTTGTCAGCGTCCAAAATGGCCACCAGCGACACCTCGGGAATGTCAATACCCTCACGCAGCAGGTTGATGCCCACCAACACGTCAAACGCGCCCAGGCGCAGGTCGCGCAAGATTTCCACCCGTTCCACCGTGTCCACATCGCTGTGCACATAGCGCACCTTGACGCCGTTTTCGGTCAGGTAGTCGGTCAGCTGCTCGGCCATGCGCTTGGTCAGCGTGGTGATGAGCACCCGCTCGTTTTTCTCCACCCGGATGCGGATTTCCTGCAACACATCGTCCACCTGGTGGGTGGCGGGTCGCACTTCCAGTTCGGGGTCTACCAGCCCGGTGGGGCGCACCAGCTGCTCCACCACCTGGCCGGCGTGGGTTTTTTCGTAGTCGGCCGGCGTGGCCGACACAAACACCACCTGGCGCATGCGCTGCTCGAACTCGTCAAATTTGAGCGGACGGTTGTCCAGCGCGCTGGGCAGACGAAAGCCGTATTCGACCAGCGTGGTCTTGCGGGCGCGGTCGCCGTTGTACATGCCGCCAAACTGGCCGATCAGCACATGGCTCTCGTCCAAGAACATCATGGCGTCTTTGGGCAGGTAGTCGGTGAGCGTGCTTGGGGGCTCGCCGGGCGCGCTGCCCGAGAGGTGGCGCGAGTAATTTTCAATGCCTTTGCAGTGGCCCACCTCGGCCAGCATTTCCAGGTCAAACCGGGTTCGCTGCTCCAGCCGCTGGGCTTCCACCAGCTTGCCCATGCCCACCAGCTCTTTCACCCGGTCGCGCAGCTCTTCCTTGATGGCCTCCACCGCGCTGAGCACCTGCTCGCGCGGCGTCACATAGTGGCTGCTCGGGTACACCGTGAAACGCGGGATTTTCTGCCGCACTTTGCCGGTGAGCGGATCGAATAACTGAAGGGTTTCGATCTCATCGTCAAAAAGCTCGATGCGGATCGCCATCTCAGAGTGTTCGGCCGGGAACACATCGATGGTGTCGCCACGCACGCGGAACTTGCCGCGCGAAAAATCGGCCTCGTTGCGGGCGTATTGCATGCGCACCAGTTGGGCGATCAGGTCGCGCTGGCCCATCTTGTCACCCACCCGCAGCAGCATCACCATCTGGTGGTAACTCTCGGGCTTGCCGATGCCGTAGATGGCCGACACCGTGGCCACCACGACCACGTCGCGCCGCTCCAGGATGCTCTTGGTGCAACTCAGCCGCATCTGCTCGATGTGCTCGTTGATCGCGCTGTCCTTTTCAATGAACAGGTCGCGCTGCGGCACGTAGGCCTCGGGCTGGTAGTAGTCGTAGTAACTGACGAAGTACTCCACCGCGTTTTTGGGAAAGAACTCGCGGAACTCGCTGTAGAGCTGCGCGGCCAGCGTCTTGTTGGGCGCAAACACAATGGCCGGGCGCCCCAGGCGGGCGATCACGTTGGCCATGGTGAAGGTCTTGCCCGAGCCGGTCACGCCCAGCAGGGTTTGAAACACCTCGCCGTCGTTCACGCCTTCCACCAGCTGGCGAATGGCCTCGGGCTGGTCGCCCGCGGGTGGGTACGGCGAAAACAGCTCAAAGGGCGAGCCAGGGAACCGCTGGAACTCACCCTCCAGCGGCGTGGTCGGCGTCAGGGGCATGGGTGTCGGGTTCGTCGGCAGCGGGTGCCGGTTGTTGAGCCACATCGTTGGCAGGGCCCTGGCCGGCAGCGCGGCGCTCCCACACGGCGGGCTTGGCCAGCAATTCCACGTAGCACTGTTCGCCACCGGCCTGGGCGAGAGCATCCAGCGCGGCGGTGAGCGTGGCCGGCGCAAGGGTGGCCGCGGTGTCTTTGTCCGGGCCGAACTTGCAGTCAAAGTCCCAGAAATCGGCGCCTTCGGGCAAGTCGCGGCGACGCTCGCGCTTGATGTATTTGCGAATCTCGTGCTTGACGGCTTCGAGCACGCGGTCCGGGTGTTTGCCCTCGGCGCGCAAGGGGAATGTTTTTCTCATGGAAAGGTCCTTCAAAGGGAATGAGCGCCCTGGGAGGACGAAATCAACCTTCGATTATCGGTGAATCAAGGCCTTGCCAACATGCCGCCTACTCAGTCTGGCAGCACGATCTCGTAACTGCCTTCGTCCAGGCTGCGGTAAGGGCCCCAAACCGCCGCCAACGCGGCAGCCTCGGCCAGTTGCCAGTGCTCAAACAGCATGCGCTCGTCCACCGTGAGCGCCTCCACGTCGGGGGTTTCGCCGTACAAGGCTGCAATGCGCTGGTAGGCCGCATACACAGGCGCCACCAGGGCCGCGTCGCCCAGCGTGGTTTCCAGCGCTTGGCGAAACAGCCGCTCGGCCGCCTGGCACTGCTGGGGCGAGGTGTCATCCGACACGAAGAGTTTGAGGGTGTAGGTCATGGAGCCCAAGGTGGCCCGGCGGGCGCGTTGCACAATGGGTTCATTATCGATGCCGCCCCAACCCATGAACACCACCCGCCCCACGCCCAGCAAAGACGAGATTGCCCTGTTGCCCGAATTTGGCCGCCTGGGCCTGGACCGCATCACACTGGTAGACACGGCTCGGCAGGCCGCAGAGGCCGCTGCTGCGCTGCGCGACCACCCGATCTGGGGTTTTGACACCGAGTCCAAACCGACTTTTTTGAAGGAACAGGTGTCTGATGGGCCGCACATCGTGCAGCTGTCCACGCTGCACCACGCCTGGGTGTTTCAGCTGACAGACCCCGGCTGCCGCGAGCAAGTGGCCAAACTGCTGGCGCACCCCGGCCACACCAAGGCGGGGTTTGGGCTGGGCGATGACACCAAGCGCATTGTGGCCAAGCTGGCCGTGGCACCCGCAGCGGTGCTGGAACTCAACCATGTGTTTCGCGAACGCGGCTATCGCAAAGACATGGGGGTCAAAGGCGCGGTGGCGGTGCTGTTCAACCAGCGCTTCATCAAGTCCAAAAAAGCCGCCACGTCCAACTGGGCCAACCCGCAACTGAGCGAAGGCCAGTTGATTTACGCCGCCAACGACGCCTACGCGGCCGCTCGGGTGTTCCAAGCGCTGGGTCTGCCGGGCTGAACAGAGCTTCAGCGCCGCCGCAGTGGCGTGAGCAGATCGCTCAAGCCGTTGTGGTCAATCTCGTGCATCAGTTGCAGCAGACGGCCCACCTCGCTTTTGGGAAAACCCTCGCGGGCAAACCAGTTCAGGTAGTTGCCGGGCAGGTCGGCAATGGGCGTGCCCTTGTGTTTTCCAAACGGCATTTCCACCGTCAGCAGCCGTTCCAGGTCTTCGGGTTTCATGGCGCGCCCTGCGCCTTGTGGGCCGTGGCCTGGTCCAGCCAGTTGCGCACACTGGCGTTGAACAGCGCGGGCTTCTGGCGCATCAGCCAGTGGCCTGCGTCAAAACCCTGCACGCCACAGCCGGGCGTGGTGCCCAGGGCCGCCAGCCAGCGTGGTGAATGGAACATGAACGGCTTGCGCTTGCCAAAGAAAAACAGCGTGGGCAATTTCGGCCCCAGCACCTGCCCTACCCGCGCCACACCGCGCAAGCCGCCAAAAGAGCCAAACCACTGCATCGCATAAGGGTAGTTCATCTGCCAGCCCATGCGCTCGGGCGCTGTGCGGCAGCCGATGGTGCGCGCCATGAAGCGCGTCATGCGATCGGCCACACCCGGCAACAGCCCGCCCAGCTTCCAGGCCAGCGCCAGCCACAGCTGGTAGCCCGCAATCATGAGTTTTTCTTTCCATTTGAGCGACTTCAAATAAGCGCCCGAATTGGTGTCGCCAATGTCCACCCCCACCACCCGCGCCACCCGGCTGGTGTGGCGCGCGGCGTATTCATAGCCAAAGAAACAGCCCCAATCGTGCAGTAGCAGCGTCACCGGCTCGTTGGGGCTCACCGCATCCACCACAGCGCCCACCAGCGCACACATTTCGTCCACCGACACCGGGCGCGGCGGCTGGCTCAGGTCGAACCCAGGCAGGGCAAAGCGCACGCAGCGGTAGCCGTCGCGCAAACTGGCTACGGTGACGTCCCACAGCGCCGGCGTGTCGGGCCAGCCGTGCAGCATCACCACCGTGGGGCCGGTGCCCTCAATGGTCACGTCCAGGCCTTGTATGGTGCGGCGGTCTTGCATGGTGGGGGTTCCAGGTGTGCGGGGGTGCCGGCGATGGTAGCGCGCATGGGCACGGGGGCAAGGTATTGGCAGTCACCTCGGGCGCTTCAGCGATACTCGCAAGCCATGCACCGCACCATCTTCACCACACCAGTTGTCAACACATTGCTGCGCGGCTTCTCGGTCGCGTTTCTCAGGCTCACCGGGTGGAAAGTCGAGGGTGCCCTGCCCCCCGAGGCTGCCAAAAGCGTGTTCATTGCCGCGCCGCACACCAGCAACTGGGACCTGCCCTACACGCTCATGGTGGCCTTTGCACTGCGCCTCAACCCGTATTGGATGGGCAAGCACAGCATTTTCAAGGCGCCCTTTGGCGGCATCATGCAATGGCTGGGTGGCATCCCGGTCAACCGGGAGCAGTCCAACAACCTGGTGGCTGCCTCGGCCGACGCCATCCGCGCAGCGGACGGACCGGTGCAACTCATCGTGCCACCGGAGGGAACGCGCAGCAAAACCCGCTATTGGAAGACGGGCTTTTATTACATCGCCCTGGGCGCACAGGTGCCCATCGTGATGGCCTACATGGACTACAGCACCAAGCGCAGCGGCTTGGGCCCACTCTTCCAACCCACCGGCAACATGGAAGCCGACATGGCCGCCATCAAAGCCTTTTATGCGCCCTTCAAGGGCAAAAACGCCACCCAGTTCGAAGCCGGCTCAAACTGAGCCGCTGATTTGCGTCGCAGCCTGACCGCTTTATGCACCTGCCCGCACGCCGCCGCCCAAAATTCGAACAAGCGCGAACCTACGAATACCCCGACCACCTGCGCTCAGCCATCAGCGACCTGCCCGCAGCCCCGGGTGTGTACGTGTTTCACGGCCACGAAAACGACCTGCCGCTTTACATCGGCAAGAGCGTCAACCTGCGCCAGCGCGTCCTGTCCCACTTGCGCAACCCCGACGAAGACCGTCTGCTGCGCCAGACACAGCGCATCAGCCACACACGCACGGCCGGCGAAATTGGCGCGCTGCTGCTGGAAGCGAGCCTCATCAAACAGCAGCAACCGCTGTTGAACCAGAAGCTGCGACGAAACCGCCAGCTGTGCTCACTGCGCATCGTAGAAGGCAAGCCGGAGGTGGTTTACTCAAAAGATCTGAATTTCGCGACTGAGACCCAACTCTACGGCCTGTACGCCAGCCGCCACGCCGCGCTGGAAAGCCTGCGAGCGTTGGCCGATCAGCACCAGCTGTGCTACGGCGCCCTCGGTCTGGAAAAGCTGGCGGCTGGCCGCGCCTGCTTCCGCGCCATGCTGCATCAGTGCGCGGGCGTCTGCCGAGGCGACGAAAGCCCCGAAGCACACCGTGCCCGTTTGTTCACCAGCCTAGACGGCCTGCGCGTGGCCTGCTGGCCTTACCCCGGCGCTATTGGCCTGGTGGAGCGCCATGAGGCAATGGTCCAGATCCACGTCATCCGAAACTGGTGCTACCTGGGCAGCGTGACCGACGCAGGACAAGCCGCAGCCCTGGACCGTGTGGCCACCGCTTTTGATGCCGACGGCTACAAGATCCTGTGCAAACCCCTGCTGGGTGGAACAGCCGAGATCCTGCGGCTGTAAGCGGCAGCACATGGCGGTGGTGGACTGGGGATGTTCTACAAAACCCCCAGAAACGAAAAAGCCCGGCATGGAACCGGGCTTTTTACTTGAATGATTTGGGGTGGCTGATGGGGCTCGAACCCACGACAACAGGAATCACAATCCTGGACTCTACCAACTGAGCTACAGCCACCGCAAGCCTTGAATTATAGCGTGAAGAAAACCGGATTTTGGGCTCTCCTCGCAGATTCCTTGCTCAACGGGCTGGCGCTTCTGCCGGTTTGGGTGCTGGCACCTTGATTTGCACCTTGAACCGCTCTTTCAACGTGTCGTAGTAAGCCAGGCTTTCAGCAGAAGACCACCACTGGCTGTATTGCTCCGTTTCTTGCACCAAGGCTTGTGCATCACGCGGTTGGCGCGGCAGCACTTTGTCCACCTTGACAACGGCATAGCCTTGCTCACCCAAGCCGACGCCAACCCAGGCGGGCAGCTGCTTGGGGTCGGCACTAAGGGCGGCGTTCAACACGGGGCCAGCAAGGCCTTGGGCGTTGTCGCGCGACACCACCAGGGCAGCGGACAGGCCTGCAGCGTCCGTACCGGTTTTCCAGGCTTCCAGCTGTTTTGCACCGGTTTCGCGAGCCAGTTCGGCTGAGCGCTGGGCCAGCAGGCGCTGGCGCACGCCTTCGCTCACTTCGGCCAGCGGCCGTGTGCGAGCGGGTGTGTAGTTAACCATGCGGGCCGAAACCAGCTGACCGGACGCCGTCTCGATGGCTTCGGTGTTGCGTTTTTTCTCGATCGAGTCGGCTGCAAACACGGCGTTGATCAAACGTTCGTTGGTCCACGGACCAGCGCCGCCTTGAGGCTGGCGGGTCAGACCCTTAACGGTTTGCAGGTCGAGCTTGAAACGCTCAGCCGCAGCGGTCAGGTTGTCGCCTTGCTCGTAAACGAAGTTGCTGAATGCTTCGGCGCTGTCGGCAAAGAGCTTCTGGGCCTGCTGCTTTTTCAAATCGGCTTCAATTTCAGCGCGCATGCTTTCAAAGCTGCGCTGCGGTGGCGCTTTGATGTCGGTCAGCTGGATGATGTGGAACCCGAACTCGGTTTCCACCAGGTCTGAAATGGCGCCTTTTTGTAGCGCAAAGGCAGCATCTTCAAAGGCCTTGACCATCGAACCGCGGGCAAAGAAATCCAGATCGCCACCGTTGACGGCAGAGCCTGGGTCTTGCGAGTTGGCCTTGGCCACGTCGGCGAAGGTTTGGGGTGCGGCCTTCACCTGTGCCAGCAGGGCTGCGGCTTTCTCACGCACGGCGGCTTTGTCCGCTGCAGAGGTGCCGGGCGCCAAGGTCAACAGAATGTGGCTGGCACGGCGCTCTTCGTTGCCCGACAACCGCGAGGCGTTTTGGTCGTAGTACGCACGCACCTCCGCCTCGGCGAGCGCGACGTTCTTTTGCAGCGTGGCGGTGTCCAGCACGAGGTATTCCACATCGGCCTGCTCTTGTGACTGGAACAAGGCGGGGTTGGCGTTGTAGAAGGTCTCAATGTCGGCATCGGACAATTCGACACGTGCGGCAAAGTCGCTGGGGGCAAACCGCGCCACCTGGACCTCGCGCTGTTCGAAAAAGGCGTCTAGCGCCACTTTGGCCAGGCCCTGGGGGGCAAAGCCCGAGCCCTGAATGCCCTGGGCGACCTGGCGCTGGGAGAGGTCGGCACGCACCTGGGCTTCGAACATCTCGGGCGTCATGCCTTGGCGGCCCACCAGCTGCCGGTAGGCTTCAACATCGAGCGTACCGTCGGGACGGCGCAGGGATGCGATGACTTCGTTGTCCTGAAGGTCGCGGGCCAGGCGCTGGTCGCTGGTGTACAGGTTGAGCTTTTGAGCGGCCACAGCCAGAACGCGCTGGCGCACCAAGCGCTCCAGCGTCGCGTAGCGCGCTTCCTCGCTGTCCAGCAGTTTGGCGTCCAGCGTGGGCATGGCTTCGCGCAGCCGCTGCGACTCGGCCTGGTGGGCCTGGTCCCACTCCAGCTGGGTGATTTCTTCACCATCCACCGTGGCCACCACGGCACCGCGTTGATCCGATTCGTTGAAGCCCTGGACACCGAACAAGATGAACGAAGGAATGATCAGAATCAACAAAAAGCCCATGAGGTACTTTTTGTGGGTGCGGATGGTATCGAACATGCCTTGAAACCCTGAAACAACAAACAGACGGCAGCCTTGGTGCGCTGAACCGCAAAAAAAAAGGCGAACCCGGGTTCGCCTTTTCGATGGTGTGGTGGGTGCTGACGGGGTCGAACCGCCGACCTACTCCGTGTAAAGGAGCCGCTCTGCCAACTGAGCTAAGCACCCCACCGAAAACGGGGGACGCGCTTCAGTTCAGCGCGTCCTTCAATGCCTTGCCCGGACGAAACTTCGGGACTTTGGCGGCCTTGATTTTAATCTCTTCGCCGGTGCGGGGATTGCGACCCTTGCGAGCGGGACGTTTTGTGACAGCAAAAGAACCAAAACCCACCAGAGAAACGGTACCGCCTTTTTTCAGCGTGGTACGGATTGCGGTGATGGTGGAGTCCAGTGCACGCGTGGCAGCCGCCTTGGATATATCGGCATGCTTGGCGATGTGCTCGACGAGTTCTGTTTTATTCACAAAAAGCCCCTCTTGAAATGAATGAAAAATCCGTGTGAACGGCTGGCTGGCGAAGAGCGGCGCGGTGGCCGAAGGCTCAAACCAGGTCGTTTCTGCCGCGTTGCTGCAGCACACCGACTGCAACAAACGTCTAGCGATTAGACCCATGGGCCAAGAGCCCTGTCAATATGCCTTGGGCAATGGAAACGGCTGTCAGCGCGGAAGGCGAGATTCTAGACGTATTTGAACCTCGGACCTGTCGCGCAGCGTGAAATATGCCGCGAAACCTGAGCAAGACCGGCGCCTGCGTGTGCGCCCAAGAGCGCACGCATCACGGTCAAGCCAGCAAGGCTTCGGCGATGGCGCGGCCAACGTCGGCGGTGCTGGCGGTGCCACCCAGGTCAGGCGTGCGTGGCCCACCCGAGGCGGGCTGCAAGACCGACTCAATCGCCTGCATCACCGCATCGTGCGCGCTGCGGTAGCCGAGGTAATCAAGCATCATGGCACCACACCAGATCTGGCCAATCGGGTTGGCAATGCCTTTGCCGGCAATGTCGGGCGCCGAGCCGTGCACCGGCTCAAACAGCGACGGGTACTTTCGCGTCGGGTTCAGGTTGGCGCTGGGCGCAATGCCAATGGTGCCGGTGCAGGCAGGACCCAGGTCCGACAAGATGTCACCAAACAGGTTGCTGCCCACCACCACGTCAAAGAAATCGGGGCGCTGCACAAAGTGGGCGGTCAGGATGTCGATGTGGAACTTGTCCACCGTCACGTCCGGGTATTCCTTGGCCATCTCAGCGACGCGTTCGTCCCAGTAGGGCATGGTGATGGCAATGCCATTGCTCTTGGTGGCGCTGGTAAGGTGTTTCTTCGGGCGCGAACGGGCGACTTCAAACGCGTAGCGCAGCACGCGGTCCACCCCAATGCGCGACATCACCGTTTCCTGCACCACGATCTCGCGTTCGGTGCCGGGGTACATGCGCCCGCCGATGCTGGAGTACTCGCCCTCGGTGTTTTCGCGCACGATCACCATGTCGATCTCGCCGGCCTGGCGAGGGCTGCCGTCGCGGCGCACCACCGGCGCGGTCACGCCGGGCATGAGCTTGGCGGGGCGGATGTTGACGTATTGGTCAAACTCGCGGCGAAACAGCAGCAGGGAGCCCCAAAGCGAAATGTGGTCGGGCACCTTGTCGGGCCAGCCCACGGCGCCGAAGTAAATGGCGTCGTGCCCGCCGATTTGTGCCTTCCAGTCGTCCGGCAGCATCTTGCCGTGCTTCTCGTAGTAGTCGCAGCTCGAAAAATCAAAATGATCGAACTGCAGTGCGATGTTGAATTTGGACGCGGCGGCCTCCAGCACACGAAGGCCCTCGGGCATGACTTCGGTGCCGATGCCGTCTCCGGCGATGACTGCGATGCGGTGGGGGGTGCTCATGGGGATGTCCTGTCAATCAAACGGGGAAGCCTGCACAAACCGGTGCGAGGCGGTGAGCACGAGCTTAAGCCGCACTGAGGCAATAATCCAGCAATTGATTCATTCCAAAAAGAGAACAATTGGACCGCCCTGACCTCGAACTGGTGATCGCCGTGCGCCAGCATGGCAGCCTGGCCGCTGCGGCCAAGGTGTTGCAAGTGGCGCCCTCGGCCGTGACCAAACGCCTGGCCGCGTTGGAAGCCCAACTCGGCCTGCGCCTGTTCCAGCGCACCACGCGCCGCGTCAGCCCGACCGCCGAAGGGGAAACGCTGTGTGAGCGCGCAGCCGATTTGCTGCGCGGCTTCGAAGCGGTGGAAGCCGAGTTGCGTGAACGACAGACCGAACCGGCCGGCCCGATTCGGCTCGCCGCCACGTTTGGCTTTGGCCGCTTGTGGTTGGGCCCTGCCCTGGCACATTTTCAGGCCAGGTACCCGGCGGTGGACCTGCAGCTGCAACTGACCGAGCAATTGCCCGATCTCGCGGTGGAGGGTTTTGATGGCGCCATCTGGCTGTGGAACGCGCCGGGTGACCGGGCAGCCGAGTGGGTTTCGCGTCGGCTCGCCTTCAACCAGCGGGTGCTGGTGGCTGCGCCCCGCTACCTGAACGCCCACGGCACACCCCGATCGCTGCAAGACCTGAGCCGCCACGCTTGCTTGCTGGTGCGCGAAAACGGTGGTGCGCCGGGGCAGCGGTTTGACCACTGGCGGCTACAGCGCGAGGGCGAAGCCGTGGTGCACCACACGCTGGTGCGCGGGCCGCTGTCCAGCAATTCGGGTGAAATGGTGCGCGACTGGTGCCTGGCAGGCCACGGCATCATGCTGCGCAGCCTGTGGGACATTGCGCCCCAGCTGCAAAGCGGTGCGCTGGTCCGGGTGCTGCCCGCCTACGCCATGCCCGACGCCGACATCCACTGGCTCGCGCCTTACCGGGCGCAGGTGCCGCGGCGCATCCGGCTGCTGGTGGACTTTTTGGCCGACAACTTCAGCCGTGAGCCCTGGAAGCTCAAGCCGGCTTGGCCGGCCGAACCACCAGGCTGACGCCGAAGGCCGTGAGAGCGATGCCCGCCACCGTGACGGCGGTGATGGGTTCGTCAAACAGGCCCCAGGCGATCAACGCTGTGCAGGGCGGCACCAGATACATAAGGCTGGTGACCGAGGCTGCCGCACCGCGCTGGATCAGCATGTAGAGCAACGAGCTGCCACCCACCGTGAGCCCCAGCACAGACCAGGCCATGGCGCCGGTGAGTTGCCAGTTCAACCCCGCAGAGGCATCCATCCAGCGCATGGCCTCCAGCTCCAGCAGCGCCAGCGGCAAGGTGACCAGCAGCGCGGCCAGCAGCTGCACGGCATTGGCGGTGCGCACGTCGCAGGTAGTCACAAAGCGCTTTTGGTACAGCGCGCCCACGGTGATGGCAAACAAAGCCATCACCGCGAAGGACAGATTGAGCCAGCTGGCCTGGTCACCCGGGCCACCTGCGCCAAACTTGCGGGAAACCACCAGCACAAGGCCCGCAAAGCCCAGCAACAGCCCCAGCCACTGCCGCCGCGACACCTTGGATCCGGTACCCGAGAGCCAGATGGCGGTGAGCACCGGCTGGATGCCAACAATGAGCGCCGACAGCCCAGAACCCATGCCCGCCTTGACTGCCGCCCAGACGCCACCCAGATAACCCGCGTGCATCAGCACACCGGTCACGGCCAGGTGCATCCACTGTGTGCGGTTCACGGGCCACTTCACGCCTGAAAACCAGATCCAGGGCAGGAAACACAGGATGGACAGCGCGTAGCGCACGGCCAGAAATTTCATGGGCGGTGCGTGCGGCATGCCGTAGCGGGCGACGATGAAACCGGTGCTCCAGATCAGCACAAACACCCAGGGCATGGCGCGCAGCCAGGCGTTGTCTTTGGCGGGAACGGTCATGTTTGAAGCGGTGAGGCGCAGCCGAGCCGGGTGCAGCGCATCAGCGCGACCGGGCGCGGATCTCGGGCAAGGCTTTTTGCAGGTAGTACACCATGGACCAGACGGTCAGCACGGCCGAAATCCAGATCAGCCAGGTGCCCCAGACATGGGTGTCGATGAAGCCCAGCAGATGGCCGTCAAACAGCAAAAAGGGAATCGCCGTCATCTGCACCGCGGTCTTGAGCTTGCCCACCATGTGCACAGCCACACTTTTGGTGGCGCCGATGATGGCCATCCATTCGCGCAGCGACGAAATGGCGATCTCGCGGCCGATGATAATGAGCGCCACAAACACGTCGGCGCGGTCCAGGTGCACCAGCACCAGCAGGCTGGCGCAAACCAGAAACTTGTCGGCCACCGGGTCCAGAAACGCGCCAAAGGCCGAGGTCTGGTTGAGCTTGCGGGCCAGGTAACCGTCGGCCCAGTCGGTGGCGGCAAACACCACAAACAGCACCGTGGCGATCAGGTTTTGCTGCGCCGTGCTCACCCCTTCCAGGTAGAACACCCCGACGATGAGTGGTATGGCGACAATGCGCGCCCAGGTCAGCAGGGTGGGAAGGTTGAAAAACATGGCGTGATTATGGGGGAGCTTTGAATGCGCAAGCCTTGCAGCCGCTCAGTGCAGCGCCCGGTAAATGGTGTCGGCCAGTTCGCTGGAAATACCTTCGACCGTGCACAGGTCTTCCACGCTGGCCGAAGCCACCCCGCGCACACCGCCAAAACGCTGCAACAGGCGGGCGCGTTTCTTGGGGCCCACACCGGGTATGTCTTCAAGCTTGCTGCCGCCGGTGCGCACCTTGGCGCGCTGGGCGCGCATGCCGGTGATGGCAAAACGGTGTGCTTCATCGCGAATCTGCGCCACCAGCATGAGCGCGGCAGAGTCAAAACCCAGATAGACCTTGTCGCGGCCGTCGGCAAACACCAGTTCTTCGAGGCCCACCTTGCGGCCCTCGCCTTTCTCCACGCCGACGATGAGCGACAGGTCCAGGCCGAGCTGCTGGAACACCTCGCGCGCCATGCTCACCTGGCCTTTGCCGCCATCAATCAGCACCAGGTCGGGCATGCGCGGGCCGGTGGGCAGGCCAGTCTGGGCATCGGGTGGCGTTGCGGTTTCGTCGGCGTCGACCACACCTTCGGCCAGCGCCGGGGCCTGGGCCGCGCCGCCTGCTGCGGCAGCTTCTTCGCGCAACGCCTCGGAAATCTTGCCGTAGCGGCGCAGCAGCACCTGGCGCATGGCGGCGTAGTCGTCGCCACCGGTGATGCCTTCGATCTTGTAGCGCCGGTACTGGCTGTTCTGCATCTTGTGGTCTTCAAACACCACGCAGGACGCCTGTGTGGACTCGCCGGCCGTGTGCGAAATGTCAAAACACTCGACGCGCAGCGCGCCCAGATCGTCGTCGGGCAAGCCCAGGGCCTCGGCCAACGCACGGGTGCGGGCCTGCTGCGAGCCCTCTTCGGCCAGCAAGCGCGCCAAAGCAATGTCGGCGTTGGTTTGTGCCATGTCGAGCCAGATTCGGCGGTGCTCACGCGGGTGGTGCACCGCGTTGATCTTGGCGCCGGTCTGTTCGGTCAGCGCGTCCAGCAGCGGCTTGCCCACCGGGTGGCTGGTCACCAGAATGTGCGGCATGGCCGTGCCCAGGTAGTGCTGGGCAATGAAGGCTTCGAGCACCTGCACCGCCACGCGCTCGGCTGGGTCGGTTGCCGCGTCACTGGCCGGTGTGTCTTCCGACATCAGACGCTCGATCTGGGTGGCGTCTTCCACATGGGCCGGGAAATACGGCCGGTCACCGAGGTGGCGGCCGCCACGGATCATGGCCAGGTTCACACAGGCGCGCCCGCCCAGCACCTTGACCGCGAGCACATCCACGTCTTTGTCCGACACGTTGTCCACCGCCTGCTGGTGCAGCACGCGCGATAAGGCCGCCATCTGGTTGCGAATCTCGGCGGCCTGCTCAAACTCCAGTTTCTCAGCGTGCGCCATCATCCGTTGCTCCAGCGCGTCCAGCACGGCCTGGGTTTCGCCGCGCAAAAAGCGCTCGGCATCGGTCACGTCGCGGCCATAGGCTTCCATGTCGATCAGGTCCACACAAGGGCCGGTGCAGCGCTTGATCTGGTACAGCAAACACGGCCGCGTGCGGTTGGCAAACACGGTGTCTTCGCAGGTGCGCAAGCGAAACACCTTTTGCAACAGCGTGATGGACTCCTTCACCGCCCAGGCGCTGGGGTATGGGCCGTAATAGCTGTGGCGCTTGTCCACCACGCCGCGGTAATAGGCCATGCGCGGGAACGCCAGCGAGGGCACGGGCAAACGGCCTGCCGTGCGAAAGGTTTCGCGCGTGCCGGTGATCTTCAAATAAGGGTAGCTTTTGTCGTCGCGAAACAGGATGTTGAACTTGGGGTTCAACGTCTTGATGAGGTTGTTTTCCAGCAGCAGCGCCTCGGCCTCGGAACGCACCACCGTGGTTTCCATGCGCACGATCTTGCTGACCATGTGGCCAATGCGCGTGCCGTCATGGTTTTTCTGAAAGTAGCTGCTGACGCGCTTCTTCAGGTTGCGCGCCTTGCCCACATAGAGCAACTGGCCCTGCGCGTCGAAATAGCGGTACACGCCGGGCAAGCCCGGCAAGGCCGCCACTTCGGACAGCAGGGCGGCGCTGTGGGGCGATGGGGCGTGGCCCGGGGCCGCGTCGGGCGCGGCGGGCGTGTGGTCTTCGGTCATGCGGGGTTCAGGTTGGGCGCGGCTGCAGGCGTTCGCGCAGCCATTGGGCAAAGGCATCTTCCGACAGGTCGCCGGCGGCCAGGGCGAGCGTGGTCAACACGCAATCGGCGTCATCCGCCACGAGCTGGTGTCCGTTGAGCCAGAGAAACAACTCAACCGCCACGAACGCGGTGCGTTTGTTGCCATCCACAAACGGGTGGTTGCGGGCCAAACCGTAGCCATAAGACGCCGCCAGGGCCGCCACATCGGGCTCGCCATACGATGCCAGGTTGTGCGGTCGGCTCAGCGCTGAATCGAACAGGCCTTCGTCCCGGACGCCAGGGGCGCCACCGTGCTCGGCGAGCTGCTCCTCATGCACAGCCAGCATCGCCAGGCGATCCAGCCAGATCCAGTGCTCGGTCATTTGGCCAGCTCGCGCAATACTTGCCGACGCTCCTTCATGATTTTTCGCGCGGCATCCATCTGGGTTTCAAAATCAGCGTTGTACGGCGACAGGTTGACCCCGTGAGCCGCTTCGGTCACAAACACCGTGTCGCCCTTTTCCAGCTTGAGCCGCGCCAGCAGTTCCTTGGGCAAGATCAGGCCAACCGAGTTGCCGATCTGGGTGAGTTTGAGTGTGGTCATGGTGAAACCCCTGCGTTGTAACGGTTGTTATATTAACGGTTTCAGCACCGCAACACCATGCCCCCAGCCAACAACGCACCCACCAACGAGGTCACAGCCCAGCGCCCTGCGAACGCGCTGAACTGGGACGTGTTTTGCCACGTCGTGGACAACCTCGGTGACATCGGCGTGTGCTGGCGCTTGTGCGCCGACCTGGCCGCACGCGGGCAAACCGTGCGGCTTTGGATCGACGCGCCCGACGCCCTGCGCTGGATGGCCCCCGGCGCAATGCAGGGTCGCGTCCAGGGCGTGCGGGTACTGCACTGGACAGACCCACTGGCGCCGGAACTGCTGCCCGCTTTGCCGCTGGCAGACGTCTGGGTAGAAACCTTCGGCTGCCGCCCGCCACCCGAAGCCCAGGCGCACCGGGCTGCCGCCATGGCTGCTGGTGGCTGCGCGCCGGTGTGGATCAACCTCGAATACCTGAGTGCCGAGGCCTATGTGGAGCGCTCGCACCGCCTGCCGTCCATGGTCTCCAGCGGGCCGCTGCGTGGCGTGAGCCAGTGGTTTTTCTACCCCGGTTTCACGGCGGCCACCGGTGGCTTGCTGCGCGAGGCCGACCTGGCCACGCGGCAAACTGCTTTCAGAGCCCCTCAGTGGCTGGCGGCCCAGGGCCTGGCGCCTGGCAAGCAACGCCGCGCCAGCCTGTTTTGCTACGAACCCGCGGCCCTGCCCGTGCTGCTGCAACAAGCCGGCCAAGACACCGCCAGCGACTGGCTGGTGACCACCGGGCGCGCCACCGAAGCCGTGAGCGCCGCGCTGGCAACAGGCCTGGACACGGGGCACGCCGCCCTGCACCACTTGCCACGCCTGACCCAGCGCGACTTTGACCACCTGCTCTGGGCCTGCGATCTGAATTTCGTGCGCGGCGAAGACTCGCTGGTGCGCGCCCTGTGGGCTGGCCAGCCCTTTGTGTGGCACATCTACCCGCAACACGACGACGCCCACCACGCCAAGCTGGAAGCGTTTTTGGACTGGCTGCAAGCACCCGATTCGCTGCGCGCCTTGCACCGCATCTGGAACGGCATGACCCCAGCGCACAGCGTGTGGCCGGGCTGGGAAGTGGTGGACAGCTGGCGCCCCTGCGTGCTGGCTGCGCGCGCTCGGCTGCTGGCTCAGCCCGACCTCACCAGCCAGTTGCTCGAATTCGTGGCCGAAAAGCGATAAAATTCAAGGCTTTGCAGAAAACTGGAGCGCCAGACCCCGGCGCCCGCTTTCTGACTGCCATCTGCTTAGCCGCACAGATCGCCCCTATCAGCACAGTTCCCGGGTTTGAGCCCATACAAGGAACACGCGGCCCAACTGTTGGAAACCTTATGAAAATCGCTCAAGAACTCCGCGCCGGCAACGTCATCATGCACGGCAAGGACCCGATGATCGTTCTGAAAACCGAATACGCCCGCGGCGGCCGCGGTGCAGCCACCGTGCGCCTGAAGCTCAAGGCCTTGCTGAACAACATGGCCACCGAAGTGGTGTGCCGCGCCGACGACAAGATGGACCAGATCATTCTGGACAAGAAGGAGTGCACCTACTCTTACTTCGCCGATCCAATGTATGTGTGCATGGATGCTGACTACAACCAGTACGAAGTCGAAGCCGAAAACATGGGCGACGCGCTGAACTACCTGGAAGACGGCATGACCGTTGAAGTGGTGTTCTACGACGGCAAGGCCATCTCGGTCGAACTGCCCACCAGCGTTGAGCGCGTGGTCACCTGGACCGAACCCGCTGTCAAAGGCGACACGTCCGGCAAGGTGCTCAAGCCCGCCAAGATCGCTACCGGTTTTGAAGTGGCTGTGCCGCTGTTTGTGGCACAAGACGACAAAATCGAGATCGACACCCGCACCGGTGAATACCGCAAGCGCGTCTGATCCCATTGCGGTTTTCTGCGATCCGTTAAAAAGGCTCCCTTGGGAGCCTTTTTGCATTTTTTCAACACCCGTTCACCCGGCTTTGCTGCGTGAACCCACAAGGACCTCGCATGGAAAATACCCAAAACCTAACCGAACGCCGCCTGGCCGACGCCTGGGCCGAACTGCAAGCACAGGCCAACAACGGCACGACTCTACAAGCCGACGCCTACCGCCTGGCCTTTGCCGACCCCGAATTTTTGCTGCGCCGCGAAACACGCGGACTGCGCTTTCAGCTGGAAATGCTCAAGCCCGATCTGGCGCAGCAAGAGCTGGGCATTGAAAACACGATCGTGGTGTTTGGCAGCGCCCGATTTCGGGAAACCAGCGAAGCACAAGCCTTGCTGGACCAGGCGGAGGCTTCGGGCGATGCCCTGGCCATTGACCGCGCCAAGAAGTTGCTGCGCAATGCGCCCTACTACGACCAAGCCCGTGAATTCGCGCGTACCGTGGCGCGATACAGCGCCCGCTGTGAAAAGGCGGGTGTGCCCGAAGACCGTTTGTTCATCTGCACCGGCGGCGGCCCGGGCATCATGGAAGCGGCCAACCGCGGGGCGCACGACGAGGGCGCGCTCAACGTGGGCCTGAACATCGCCCTGCCCCACGAGCAATCGGCCAACCCGTACATCTCACCCGAGCTGAGCTTCAAGTTTCACTACTTCGCGCTGCGCAAAATGCATTTCATGATGCGCGCCAAAGCGCTGGTGGCCTTCCCTGGCGGCTTTGGCACGCTGGACGAACTGTTTGAGGTGATCACCCTGGTGCAGTGCAAAAAAGCCAAGCCAGTGCCCATCGTGCTGTTTGGCACCGACTACTGGAAGCGCCTGCTCAACCTCGATCTGCTGGTCGAGGAAGGCACGATTTCTGAAGAAGACCTGAAGCTGTTCGTGTTTCTGGACGACCCGCAATTGGCCTGGGAACACATCATGAAGTTCTACGATCTGCCCCAGGTCTGACACCGCGTCCCAACACCCAGAGCGGACAGTCAATCGCTCCAGCCACCGCCCAGCGCCTTGTAGAGCGCCACCTGGTTTTGCTGTTGGGCCAGGCGGGTCTGGGTCAGGCCTTGCTGGGTGACAAACAAAGACCGCTGGGCATCCAGCACGTCGAGAAAACTCGACACACCATTGCGGTAACGCAGCTCGGCCAGCCGGAAACGCTCGGCTTCGGCGGTGGCCTGGGCTTGCTGGGCGCGCAACTGCTCGCCCAGCGTGGCGCGGCCCGCCAGTGCGTCGGCCACTTCGCGGAACGCGCTCTGAATGGCTTTTTCGTACTGCGCCACGGCCACCGCACGGGCAGCATTGGCGCCGTCCAGACCCGCCTGGTTGCGCCCCGCATCAAAAATGGGCAGTAGCGCCTGCGGCGACAGCGTAAAGCCCCAAGAGCCGTCTTTGAACAGGCCCGACAGGTCGCTGCTGGCGGTGCCCACGCTGGCCGTGAGGGCGATGCGCGGGAAAAACGCAGCGCGCGCCGCGCCAATGCTGGCGTTGGCCGCCATCAGTTGCTGCTCGGCCTGGCGAATGTCGGCCCGGCGGGTGAGCAGGTCTGAAGGGAGGCCGGCGGGCACGTCGCGAAACAGCGGCCGGGTGGTCACTTCTCTGGCAGCGGGCGCAACCAGCGCCGTGGGCAGCGCTTGCCCCACCAGCAGCGTGAGGGCATTGAGGTCGAGCGCACGCTGGCGCGATTGCTGGGCCAGCGCGGCCTGCGCAGCGGCGGTCAGCGACTCGGCCTGGCGCAGGTCCAGCGCCGACGTAGCGCCGTTGTCAAACCGCAGCTGTGTGAGCCGCAACGAGTCGCTGCGCGTGGCCAGCGTGCGCTGTGTCAGCACCAGCAACTCGTCGTTGGCCTGCAGGCTGAGCCAGGTGCTGGCCACCGCGGCCACCAGGCTGGTTTGGGCCGCGTCCCGGGCGGCTTCGCTGGCCAGGTATTGCGCCAGCGCCGCTTCTTTCAGGCTGGCGATGCGCCCAAAAAAGTCAATTTCCCAGCTGCTCATGGCCAGGCCCACGCTGTAGCTGCTGCTGATGCCACCACCGCTGGCTGGCTGGCGGTTGCCACCGGCGGCCAGGTTGAGGTTGGGCACCTGGTCGGCCTGGCGTATCTGGTACTGGGCGCGCACCTGGTCGATGTTCAGCGTGGCCATGCGCAGGTCGCGGTTGTTTTGCAAGGCCATCGCGATCAGCTCGCGCAGGCGCGGGTCGGTCACGAAGTCGGCCCACGCCAACGGGGTGGCAGCCGCAGCCCCGGGGGCTGCGCCGGGCCAGTCGGTGGCCACCGGCGCGGCCGGTCGCTCGTAGACCGGCATCAGTGAGCAACCGGCCAGCACAGCGGCCGCAGCCAGCGCTGTCAGCAGGCTCGCCGGGCGGGTGCGGCTCGGGGTTTTGTTATCGGTCATCGGTATGCACTCCCATGTGGGCCGCCTGTTCCGCGTGTATGCGGCGCTGCCGTTCACTGTCTTTGAAGATCGTTCGCACCACCACGAAGAAGATGGGCACAAACACCACCGCCAGCACCGTGCCGGTCAGCATGCCGCCGATCACCCCGGTGCCGATGGCACGCTGGCTGGCGGAACCGGCGCCACTGGCCAGGGCCAGCGGCAGCACGCCCAGCGTGAACGCCATCGAGGTCATGACGATGGGGCGAAAACGCAGGTGGGCCGCAGCCAGCGCCGCTTCCACCACGCTCTTGCCCTGGGCTTGCAGGTCTTTGGCGAACTCGATGATCAGGATCGCGTTTTTCGCCGAGAGCCCGATGATCGTGATCAGCCCGACCTGGAAATACACGTCGTTCGAATACCCGCGCAGCAGCGTGGCCAGCAGCACACCCAGCACGCCCAGCGGCACCACCAGAATGACCGAGAGCGGTATCGTCCAGCTCTCGTAGAGCGCCGCGAGGCACAGGAACACCGCCAGGATGGCGAACGCGTACAAGATGATGGCCTGCGAACCCGCCAGCTTTTCTTCGCGCGACTGACCGGTCCACTCGTAGCCAAAGCCCTGGGGCAGCTGGGCCGCCAGCTTTTCCATTTCGGCAATGGCCGCGCCGGTGCTGAAACCGGGGGCGGCGCTGCCGCTGATGCGCATGGACGGGTAGCCGTTGTAGCGCACGGTTTGCATGGGTCCGGTCACCCAGCGGGTGGTGGCAAAGGCCGACAGGGGAACGGCCTGTGCGCGGTTGTTCAGCACCGTCAGGCGCAGCAAGTCGTCGGGCTGCATGCGGGCGGGCGCGTCGGCCTGCACCACCACGCGCTGCAGGCGTCCAGCATTGGGAAAGTCGTTCACATAGCTCGACCCCAGCGAGGTGCCAATGGCGCTGCTGATGGCGTCAAAGCCCACCCCCAGCGCATTGGCCTTGTCGCGGTCAATGTCCAGCTGCAGCTGCGGCGCGTCTTCCAGCCCTTCCGGGCGCACCTGGGCCAGCACCTTGCTTTGCGAGGCCATACCCAGCAGCTGGCCGCGCGCGGCCACCAAAGCGTCGCGGCCCAAACCGGCGCGGTCTTGCAGGCGGAAGCTGAAACCCGACGACGACCCCAGTTCGGGAATGGGCGGCGGACTGAGCGGGAAGATGAACGCGTCGCGGATACCAGCCAGGCCGCCAAAGGCGCGGCCCGCCAGGGCTTCGGCCGAACTGCCCGGGCCGGTGCGCTCGGACCAGTCTTTCAGCGTGACGAACGCCAGCGCGGCGTTTTGGCCTTGGCCCGAGAAGCTGAAGCCCAGCACGCTGACCATGCTCTGCACTTCGGGCTGCTTGAGCATGAACCCTTCCACCTGCTGCATCACGTCGAGCGTGCGCTCGCGCGTGGCGCCGGGTGGCAACTGCACGTTCACCAGCATCGTGCCTTGGTCTTCACCGGGCAAAAAGGACGTGGGCAGGCGCATGTAGACCACCACAGCGGCGGCCACGATGGCCAGGTAAATGACCAGGGTGCGCCCAGCGCGCGGCAGCAGCTTGGCCACGCCGCCTTCATAGCCCTTGGCGGTGCGCGCAAAGGCGCGGTTGAACCAGCCAAAGAAACCCTTTTTCTCGTGGTGGTGGCCCGCTTGCACCGGCTTGAGCAAGGTGGCGCACAAGGCCGGCGTGAGCGACAGCGCCATGAAGGCCGAAAACGCAATCGACACGCCCATGACGGTGGCGAACTGTCGGTAGATGTTGCCCACCGAGCCGCTGAAAAACGCCAGTGGCACAAACACCGAAATCAGCACCACCGTCACGCCAATGATGGCGCCCGAAATCTGCCCCATGGCCTTGCGCGTGGCCTCCAGTGGCGGCAAACCTTCTTCGCTCATGATGCGCTCGACGTTTTCCACCACCACAATGGCGTCGTCCACCACGATGCCGATCACCAGCACCATGCCGAACATGGTCAGCACGTTGATGGAAAAACCCAGCGCGAGCAGCACCGCAAACGTGCCCAACAGCGCCACCGGCACCACGATGGTGGGAATGATGGTGTAACGGAAGTTCTGCAAAAACAGGAACATCACCAGGAACACCAGCAGCACGGCTTCGGCCAGGGTGATGACCACCTTCTCGATGGAAATCTTGACGAAGCGCGAACTGTCGTAAGGAATGGCCCAGCTCATGCCTTGGGGAAAGAAGCGTTCCAGCTCGGTCATCTTGGCGCGCACCGCGTCGGCTGTGGCCAGCGCGTTGCCGCTGGGCGAGAGCTGCACGCCGATACCGGTGGACGGCTTGCCGTTGAGGCGCGCCGAGGTGGCGTAGGCCTGTGCGCCCAGCTCGATGCGGGCCACGTCTTTCAGCCGCACCTGAGAACCGTCGGCATTGGCACGCAGCACCACGTTGCCAAACTGCTCCACCGTGCCCAGCTGGCCATTGACCACCACGGTGGCCGCAATGCCCTGCCCCGCCACATTGGGCAGCGCCCCGATTTCACCGGCGGACACCTGCGCGTTTTGCGCGCGAATGGCCGCGGTCACGTCGGCAGCACTGAGGTTGAAACCGAGCAGTTTGGTGGGATCGATCCAGACGCGCATGGCGCGCTCGGTGCCAAACAGCTGGGCCTGGCCCACGCCGGGCAGGCGTTGCAGCTCAGGCAGTACGCTGCGCGAAGCGTAGTCGCCCAGGGCCACGGGGTCCCAGGCCGGGTCGTCGCTGGACAAAATGGCGAACAGCAGGAAGTTGCTGCGCGCCTTGTCCACCCGCACGCCCTGCTGCGTCACCGCCGAGGGCAGGCGCGGTGTGGCACGCGAGAGGCGGTTTTGCACGTCCACCTGTGCCAGGTCGGCGTTGGTGCCAGCCTCAAAACTCAGCGTGATCGCACCGGTGCCGTTGGCCTGGGCCACGGCTTCCATGTAGATCAGACCGGGCGAGCCGTTCATTTCCTGTTCGATCACGGACAACACGCTGTCTTCCAGCGTTTTGGCCGATGCGCCGGGGTAGGACGCGTTGATGACGATGGCGGGCGGCGCCACCGGCGGGTACTGCGCAATGGGCAGCTGGGTGATGGACACCGCGCCCAACACCATGATGAAGAGTGCAATGACCCAAGCAAAGATGGGTCGGTCAATAAAAAATTTGGCCATGTCAGTTTCCGCCGAGCCGCCGCAAGGCCGCTGAAGCCCCCATGGGGGGCAGTGAACAAAGTGAACGTGGGGGCGCGATCATTGGGCGCTCCTCATTTGGCTGGAGCGGCTGGCGCTGCCACGGCACTGCCGGGCGCCACCCACGGCACAGCCTTCACCGGCGCATCGCCGCGCAGCTTCTGGAAACCGTCCACCATCACCTGCTCACCGGCTTGCAAACCGTCCAGCACGACCCACTGGCCGCCCTGCTGGCCGCTCACCTTGACCGGGCGCGGGCTCACCTTGCCATCGGCGCCCACCACCATCACCGAGTCGCCCTGGGCGGACCGCGTGACCGCTTGCTGCGGCAGGGTGAGTGCGTTGCCGGCTGTGGCCTGCTCCAGGCGCACGCGCACATACAAACCGGGCAACAGCATGCCGGTGGGGTTGGGCACCTCGGCGCGCAGCGTCACCTGGCCGGTGGTGGCGTCCACGGTCAGGTCGGAAAACAGCAGGCGGCCCGCGCGTGCGTATTCGCTGCCGTCGTCCAGCACCACCTTGACACTGGCTGCACCGGCGCCAGCGCCTTTGAGCTGACCGCTTTCCAGTGCGCGCTTGAGCTTCATGGCCTCGGCCGCCGACTGGGTGAAGTTCACGTACATCGGGTCCACCTGCTGGATCACCGCGAGCTGGGTGGCTTCGCCCTGCCCCACCAGTGCGCCCTCGGTCACCAGCGCCCGGCCAATGCGGCCTGAAATGGGCGCGGTCACATTGGCGTAGTTCACGTTGATGCTGGCCGTCTGCACGGCCGCTTTCGCCACCGCCACATCGGCTTCAGCCGCTTTTTGGGCCGCCACCGCGTTGGCATATTCCTGCTGGCTGATGGCGTTTTCAGCCATCAGCGGCTTGTAGCGCTCGGCCAGCGCCGTGGCCTGGGCCAGGTTGGCCTGGGCCCGGGCCTGGCTGGCCTGGGCGCTTTGCAGCGTGGCCTGGTAGGGCGCGGCGTCAATGCGAAACAGCGACTGACCGGCCTTCACATCGCTGCCTTCGCTGAACAGGCGCTGCTGCAAAATGCCGGCCGCCCGTGCCCGGACCTGCGCCACGCGTGAGGCCTCCAGTCGGCCGGGCAACTCGGTCACCAGGCCCACGTCGCCCGGTGCCACGGTGACCACCCCCACTTCGGCCGGCGGCATGCCGCCTCCGGGTGCACCCGGGCCCGCGGGCGGCGTGCTCTTGCCGCATGCGGCCAGCAGCGTTAGAGCCACCACCGCAACCGCAGAAAGACGCCACAGAGAATGTGCGCCTGCGCGCACGGTTGAAACGGAAGGTGCGTCGGCGGCCAACGCAATGGGGCTCAAGGCGGACATGGGATTCCTTGGACGGAGAAAAATGGGGGGTGCACGCAGTGGACAACGAGGGGAAACCATGTTTCACAAAACGCGAAGCTGCGCAGTATACATACATCCTTGAATGTATGTATAGTTCATGCTGTTGACCCGATGCCCACACAGGAGATAGACCATGGTTCGCCGCACCAAAGCCGACGCGCAGGCCACGCGCAGCAGCCTGCTGGATGCCGCCGAGCACCTGTTTCAGGCTCAGGGGGTTTCACGCACGTCGCTCAACGACATCGCCACCGCCGCAGGCACCACGCGGGGCGCCATCTACTGGCACTTCAAGGACAAGGCCGATCTGTTCAACGCCATGATGGAACGCGTGTCGCTGCCGATCGAAGAAACCCTGGCCTGCAGCGCACGGACCCACCAGGCACAACCCAACTCGCTGGGCGCTCTGCGCAATTCGCTGGTGAACGCACTCGAAAAAACCGCCCACGACGAACAAACACGCCGGGTGTTTGAAGTCGCCACGCACAAAGTGGAATACGTGGCCGAGATGCAAGCGGTGCGCAACCGCCACCTGCTGGTGCGCAACACCTGCATGGCCATGACCCAGCAAGCCCTGGAACAGGCCGGCCTGCAAGCCCGCCTAACTCTGGCCGTGCCGCTGCACAGCGCAGCGCTGGGGCTGCATGTGTTGGTAGACGGTCTGATCCAGAACTGGTTGCTGGACCCGCAGGCCTTTGACCTCGTGGTCTTTGGCCAGCAGGCCATCGATACCTACCTGCGGGGGCTGGGCTTCAGCCTGGACGGCGCTCTGGCACCGCGTCTTTCGGCACCGGCGCCCGCGATGCCAGCTTGAGGTGAAGCGCCGCCTGGGCCATGAGGTTGGCCGAAACGGGTGCCGTGACGAACACAAACAGCGTGATCAACAGCTCGGCGATGCCGGGCCGGCCCTGGCTGAAAGCCATGATCATGGACGCAATCAGCACACCGCCCACACCCAGCGTGGATGCTTTGGTGGGCGCATGCAAACGCATAAAAAAGTCGGGCAAGCGGGCCAGCCCGATGGAGCCCACCAACAGGAAGAACGCCGCGATCACAATCAGCACAGCCGCAGTCCATTCGATCAGGGGATGCATGTTCACTCCTTCATTCCACCACGTCGCCGCGGCTCAGGTAGCGCGCCAGCGCCACGGTAGAGGCAAAGCCCAACATGGCCACCAGCAAGGCCGCTTCAAACAGCAGCGCGGTGTTCCAGCGAATACCCAGCATCACAATCAGCGCCACCGCATTCATGTACAGCGTGTCCAGTGCCAGCAGGCGGTCGGTCATTTCGGGCCCGCGCAACAGGCGCCAGCCACACAACACCACGGCCACGGTCACCGCCGCCACGCCAATGTTCAGTGCAATGTCCAGTACGTTCATGCGGCTCTCCCGGCGTTGGTACCTGCGCCCTGCCCTGCGTCGCGGGGCTTCTGGCCAAATATTTGAAGCAAAGGCGCTTCGTAACGCGTTTTCATGTCGTCGATCATGGCCTGGGCGTCGTCACAGGTCAGTGCGTGCACCAGGATTTCCCGCCGCTGCTCGTCCACCACACACGACACGGTGCCGGGCGTGGTCGTGATGATGGTGGCCAACAGCGCATTCACGCGCGGGTGGTCGCAGGCCAGCGGCACCGGCAGCCAGGCGGGCTGCATGCGGGGCAAGGGGCCGAGCACCAGCTTGGCCACGGTGATGTTCGACAACACGATGTCCTTGAGCACCACTGCGGTGAGCCGCACCGCAGCCCACCAGTCGATCCGGGCGTGTTCATCCAGGAAAGGGTGCAACAGGCGCGGCACGATGAGGGCAATCAGCAAGGCCGACAGCAGGTGCACCGGCTCCAGGCTGTGCGAGAGCGCGAGCCAGCTGGCGCCCAGCAGCAACGAGAGCAAGGGATGGCTCAACCAGCCGGGCTTGCGCCGGGGTGCGTGGGGTGACGAGGGGTTCGGGTTCATCGGGTCTCCTCGGTGCCGGGGGTGGTTTCAGCGGGCGCGGGCACAGCGGCGGGCGAGCGGGTGCCGTCATAAGGCCGGGTGGTGGACGCGGGCGCACCGTCGGTCACGCCCAGCACCGCGCGGGCGTAAGCGGCCTGGTCGACCAGCTGGCTGGCGGCTGCGTCGGTGTAGCGCTTCACGGGTGAAGCCAGCACCGCCATGGCCAGCGTCAGCGCCATGAAGGCCCACACGGCCGACAGCAGCTTCAGGCTGGAGCCAGAGCTGGGGTTGCCCGTGCCTTCGTCGGGCTGCACATGCCAGAACACAATGACCCCGGCGCGCGCCAAACCCACAATGGTGAAGAAACCGACCGTGAGCACCACCGTCCAGACCCAGGCCTGCGCAGGCAGGCCCGAGGTGCTTTCCAGAATCATCAGCTTGCCCAGGAAGCCCGGCAAAGGTGGCAGGCCTGCAACCGACGCGGCGCCAAAAATCATCATCAGCCCCAGCAACACCGGCTCACGCACGGCTGCGGCGGGCCGCAACTTGTCCAGCGCGTCACCGCGCTGGGCAGCCATGAGCTCAACCAAGAGGAACAGGCCGGCGATCACCACCGTGCTGTGAAGCGTGTAGTACAGCGCAGCTGAGAGGGTTTCGGTCGAATACAAACCCACACCCGCCAGGATGGTGCCCACCGATGAAACGGTGAGGTAAGCCACCAGACGGCCCATGCTGTGCGCGGCCAGCGCGCCCAGCACACCCAGCACGCTGGTGGTCAGGGCCAGCGGCAGCAGCCAGGCTTCAGCGGCAAAGGCAGCCTCGCCGGCTTCGGCACCAAAAATACTCCAGTGCACGCGGATGATGCTGTACACCCCCACCTTGGTCATGATGGCAAACAGCGCCGCCACCGGCGCGCTGGCCGATGCGTAGGTGCCAGGCAACCAGAAGTACAGCGGCACCAGCGCCGCTTTCAGGCCAAACACCACCAGCAGAATCAACGCTGCGGCCCGCGCCAGCACGGCGTTTTCGCCCGTGAGCTGGCCCACACGCAGGGCCACGTCGGCCATGTTGAGCGTGCCGGTCACGGCGTACACCAGGGCCAGCCCGATCAAAAACAGCCCCGAAGCCGCCAGGTTGAGCACCACGTAGTGAATACCCATGCGAAACCGCTCGCGCCCCTGGCCGTGCACCAGCAGCACATAAGAGGCGATCAGCAGCACCTCGAAAAACACAAACAGGTTGAACAGGTCACCCGTCAGGAAGGCGCCACACAGCCCCATCAGCTGGAACTGGAACAGCGCGTGAAAGTGCCGACCCCGGGTGTCCCAACCGCCCGTGGCGTACCAAAGCACCGGTACGGCCACCAGGTAGGTCAGCAGCACCATGAGCGCTGAGAGGCGGTCCAGTACAAGCACGATGCCAAACGGCGCCGGCCATTCGCCCAGCTGGTACACCAGCAGCTCGCCGCCGCTGGCGTGGCGCACCAGGTTGATCGCCATGAACAGGCCCAGCAGCACGGACGCCATGGCCAGCCTGCGGCCCCAGCGTTGGCGGCTGTTCGCCTCGCTGCCGCCAGTGCCAGCCGGATCGCCGAGCAACAACAGGGCCACAGCCATGAACACCGGCAGCAACACCGACAGCACGGGGGCGTGCTGCAGCCAGAAAGCAGAAATCACGTCAAACATCAGGACTGACCTCCGCGCTTGGAGGCCGGTGCCGGCGTCGAACCACGGTAGCCCGGCGCGTGGCCAGGCTCGTGCCCGTCCACATGGTCGCTGCCACTTTCATGGCGGCTGCGCAGGGCCAGCTCGATCACAAAACCGGTGGTGGCAAAGCCGATCACGATGGCGGTGAGCACCAGGGCTTGCGGCAACGGGTCGGCCACCGGCCCTTCGCCCACCAAGATGGGCTGCGCGTTGGACCACAGGCGGCCCATGGCGAAAATGAACACGTTCACCGCGTAGCCAAACAGCGACAAGCCCAGCACCACGGGAAAGGTGCGGCCGCGCAACATCAGGTAAATGGCGCAGGCGGTGACAAAGCCGATGCCGGTGGCCAGCAAAAATTCCATGCTCATGTGGGTTCCTTGGTGTGTCTCACGGCCGTGCAAGGGAATGGTGAATACCGTCGGATGGCGTCGTTCATGCGGCAGACTCCGGCTGGCGTGGGCTGGCGGGCTGAGCGCCTTCGCGGCTCACGGTGCCCAGCACCGAGATGGTCAGCAGCGTGGCGCCCACCACCACGAGGTAGACGCCCAAGTCAAACAGCGCGGCAGACGCCAGCGGCAGGTCGCCCAGCAAAGGCACATGCGGGTGGCCGTGGGCGCTGGTGAGGAACGGACGCCCCCACACAAACGCGCCCACACCGGTGAGCCCGGCAATGCCCAGGCCGGCACCGATCCATTTCACAAACCGGCGTCCGGCCTGGCCGCGCAGCAGCGACTCGGCCTTGGCCTGCCCCATGGACATGAACTGCAGCACCAGCGCCACGGCCGTGATCAGGCCGGCGATGAAACCACCGCCCGGCAGGTTGTGGCCACGCATGAAGATGTAGATGGTGAACACCAGCGCCACTGGCAGCACCACCGCGGCCGCCACGCGCAACAGCAGGGGCTGCTCGGCAAAGGTCCAGCTGCGGCCATCGGTGTCGGCCAGAGGGCGGCGCGTGCGCATGCCTTCCATGAGCGCCAGCACGCCAATGGCGGCAATGCCCAGCACGGTGATTTCACCGAACGTGTCGTAACCCCGGAAGTCCACCAGGATCACGTTGACGACGTTGGTGCCGCCGCCCACGGGCATGGACTTTTCCAGGAAATACCAGGAAATGGAGTCGTGGTCGCGGGTCAACAGCACCCAGGCCAGCCACGACATGCCCGCACCACCCGCCAGCGCCAGGGCGCCGTCGCGCACGCGGCGCAGGCTGCTGGACTCGCGCGGCGAGTGCTGGGGCAGCAAAGCCAGGCCCATCAGCAGCAGCACGGTGGACACCACCTCCACCGACAACTGGGTCAGCGCCAGATCGGGAGCCGACAGGCTCACAAAGGTCAGCGAGGTGACCAGACCCACCACGCCCACCAGCACCACCGACTGGAACCGCAGGTGGTGCGTCAGCACCAGGGTCACGGTGGTGGCCGCCAGCAGCAGCCAGATGGCCATGGCCAGGGGCGAAGCCGGCAACAGCTCGCGCGGGCCGGTGCCCATGGCCGAGCCGCTGCCCAGCACGGTCACGGCCACCACGGCGATGGCAGCACCCACCGTCCAGGCCAGGTAGTGCTGCAAAGAGCCGCTTTCCAGCCGCAGCGAAATGCGCCCGGCCATGGAAAACAGGCCATCGATCAAACCGTCAAATATCTGCCGCCCGGTGGCGGGGCCAAACCAGGCTTCGGACTCGATGCGGTGCAGCCGCTTGCCCTTGGCCAGCAGCAGGTAAAGGCCCACGCCCGCCACGAGTGCGATGGCACTCATGAGCAGCGGCAGGTTGAAGCCATGCCAGATGGACAGGTGGTATTCGGGCAGCGGTTTGCCGGCCAGGGCCGTGGCCGCCACGTCGACCAGCGGGCCAAAGGTGATGGCCGGGAGCAAGCCCACCACAATGCACATGGCCACCAGCAGCATGGCCGGCAGCTTCATGCCCAGCGGGGGCTCGTGCGGGTGTGTGTTGGGCACGTCGCCCAGGGGCCCGTTGAAATACGTGTCGTGCACAAAGCGCAGCGAATACGCCACGCTGCAAATGCCGGCCAATGTCACGGCAGCCGGCACCAGCCAGGCCCAGACGCCCGCTGTACCCACCACCGCCTCGGTGAAGAACATCTCTTTGGACAGGAAGCCGTTGGTCAGCGGCACACCGGCCATCGAAGCGGCCGCCACCATGGACAGGGTGGCCGTCCACGGCATCAGCGCCCACAAGCCACCGAGCTTGCGCATGTCGCGGCTGTGGGTTTCGTGGTCCACGATGCCGGCGATCATAAACAACGAGGCCTTGAAGGTGGCATGGTTCAGCACATGGAACACCGCCGCCACAGCAGCCAGCGGCGAGCCTAGACCCACCAGAAAGGTGATGAGCCCGAGGTGGCTCACGGTGGAGTACGCGAGCAGGCCTTTCAGGTCGTGTTTGAAGATGGCGATGAAGGCCGCGAACAGCACCGTGATCAGGCCCACGGTGGTCACGATCACCTCAAACCAGCCCGATCCCGCCAGCACCGGGTACATGCGCATGAGCAGGAAAACGCCCGCTTTCACCATGGTGGCCGAGTGCAGGTAGGCCGACACCGGCGTGGGTGCGGCCATGGCGTCGGGCAGCCAGAAATGGAACGGAAACTGCGCGCTCTTGGTGAAGGCGCCGATCAGAATCAGCAACAAGGCGGGCACAAACATCGGGTCGGCCTGGATGGCGGCCACGTTGCCCAGCATGGCGCTGAGTTCGTAGGTGCCCGCAATCTGCCCCAGCAGCACAAAGCCACCGAGCATGGCCAGGCCGCCGCCACCGGTCACGGCCAACGCCTGGCGTGCGCCGGCGCGGGCATCGGGCCGGTGGCTCCAGTAGCCCACCAGCAAGAACGAAGACAGGCTGGTGAGTTCCCAGAACACCACCAGCAGCAACAAGTTGTCGGACAGCACCACGCCCAGCATGGCGGCCATGAACAGCATCATCTCGCTGTAGAACTTACCCACCGAGTCTTTGGGGCTCAGGTAGAAGTGCGCGTAGATGACAATCATCAACCCGATGAACAAGATCAGGCCAGCGAACATCATGGACAGGCCGTCCAGCCTGAAGGTGAGGTTCAGTCCGATCTCGGGCACCCAGGCCCAGGCGTTCATGATGACGTCGCCCGCCATCACCGCTGGCGCCTGGCTCAGCAGCAGGCCCAGGCTCGTCGCGGTCACGGCGCCAGCCGCCAGGGCGGTGAGCAAACGCGACCTCGATCCGAGCCAGAAGGTGGCGGCGGTACCCAGCAAGAGCGGAAGTAAAACGATCAATAACAGCACGGCGCTTCCTTCAAGTTGGGCTGGATTCTAAAAGATGTGGGACGCCATTCGGTGCATACCCTGAAATGAGTGCCTGTTTATCGCTGAGCTACCGTCAGGGAGAACCTGCTGCTTCGGCACGCAGCGTCCAGGCCAGGCGTGAACCCAGTCCCACCACCGCGCCCACCACCCAAAACACACCGGCAACGCCCACCACCACCCCCGCCGAGCCAAACAGCAACGGCATGACGACGCTTGACCCGTTGATGGCCATGGCCCGCAAACCGAGCGCATCGCCGTGCCGGTGCCGCGGTGTGATCTGGTGCAGCGTGCTCATGATCATGGGCTGCACCGAACCCAGCGCCAGCCCCAGCAGCACCGACAGCACCCCCATGGCCCAGGCCGCCTGCACCAGTGGGTACACCGCAAACAGCAGCGCGGTGCACACCATGGCCGTGCCGATCACCACCGACTCGCGCAGGTGCGCGGCCAGCCACGGCATGGCCAGCCGAATGGCGGTGGCCGCCAGCGCAAAGGCGCCCAGGATGGCGCCGATCACCGTGGCGCTCAGGTCGCGCTCGTGGCCGATCACCGGCACCAGAAAGGTGTGCACATCCCAGCACGACGACAGCATCCAGTTGATGAGCATGAGGCGGCGAAACCCGGCGTCGCGCAGCAGGTTCCACGACGAGCCGCTGGCGTTGCGGTGCTCGGGCGCCACCGGCTCCAGCTCGACCGTGCCACGCACCCAGAACCAGGCCAGCGAAGGCAACAGCGCCAGCAGCAGAAAAGCGGCCCGAAAGCCATAGGCGTCGATCAGCAAGCCCGCCGCAAAGGGGCCGATGAAATTGGAAATGGACGGCCCGATGGCCATCCAGCTGAACACTTGTTTGAGCTCGGTCGGGTTGCTGGCCAGGCGCCCCACATGGCGCTGCAGCGCAATCATGGCCAGGCCCGTGGCCGCGCCGCAGGTGAGCGCGGTGATGCACAGCACGCCAAACACTGGAAACGCCACCGCCAGCGCTGCACCGGCGGTGGCCACGCCCACGGCCAGCACCACCGGCTTTTTCAGCCCCCGGCGGTCGGCGTAGCGCCCGGCCGGCAGCGCCAAAAACACCTGCGCCAACGCAAACAGCGCCAGCAGCATGCCCACCGCTACCGGGCTGTGACCCTCGCGCAGCGCCATCAGCGGCGCGGCCATGCGAAAGCCGGTCATGCAGGCGTGCAGGCTGATCTGGGCCGCAATCAGCCGCGACAGGCCAGCGCGCAACGTGGGGTTCACACGTCGGCGGCGTCAGAAGGGTCGAGCGGCAGCAGCGCGCTGGCTTTGTCTTGCGGCAGCGCCTCCACCGCCTTCAGCGCGCGGCCCATGGCGCGGCTGCGGGTTTCGGCGCTGTCCAGCGTGTTCAGCACGGTCTGGGTCTGGCTCTTCACCTTGGCCAGCACATCGCCAAACTTGCCAAACTCGGTCTTCACCGCGCCCAGCACCTGCCACACCTCGCTGCTGCGCTTTTCCAGCGCCAGCGTGCGAAAGCCCATTTGCAACGAGTTGAGCATGGCCATGAGCGTGGTGGGCCCGGCCAGCGTGACGCGGTATTCGCGCTGCAACACCTCCATGAGCCCAGGCCGGCGCAGCACCTCGGCGTACAGGCCTTCGGTGGGCAGAAAGAGAATGGCGAAGTCGGTGGTGTGCGGCGGCTCCAGGTACTTGTCGGCCATGCTCTTGGCTTCGAGCTTGATCCGCTGTTCCAGCCCGCGCGCGGCCAGCTCGGCGCCCTCGGCGTCGGCCCGCTGCTGCGCATCCAGCAAGCGCTCGTAGTCTTCGTTGGGAAACTTCGCGTCAATGGGCAGCCAGCACGGCGCGCCGTCGTCGCCTCGGCCGGGCAGCTTGATGGCGAAGTCCACCACGTTGCGGCTGCCGGGCTTGGTGGTGACCTGGGTGGCGTACTGGTCGGGTGCAAACACCTGCTCCAGCAGCGCGGCCAGTTGCGCCTCGCCGAACATGCCACGGGTTTTGACGTTGGTCAGCAGGTGCTTGAGGTCGCCCACGCCCTGGGCCAAGGTTTGCATTTCTCCCAGGCCTTTGTGCACCTGCTCCAACCGGTCGGCCACTTGCTTGAAGCTCTCGCCCAGGCGGGCCTGCAGCGTGCTCTGCAGTTTTTCGTCCACGGTGGCGCGCATTTCGTCGAGCTTGGCCGCGTTGCTTTGCTGCAGCTGGGCCAGCTGGCCGTCGAGCGTGGTGCGAATCTCGGCGAGGCGGCGCGCGTTGCCCTCGCTCATGTCTTGCAGCTGGCGGGTCAGCGTGTCGCCCAGCGTGCCGCGCAGCTGCACCAGCTGCTGGGCAAAAGCGTCGATCTGGGCATTTTGCGTGCGGGTGGCCTCAGATGCCTGGCTGTTCATGGCCAGGCCCAGCGCCTGCAGCTGCGCCGTGAGCGTGTCGCCCAGCGTGCCCCGCAACTGCAGCAGTTGCTGGGCAAAGGCGTCGAGCTGGGTGTTTTGCGTGCGGGTGGCTTCGGCGTCTTGGCGCGTGAGCGTTTCTTGAAAAGTGGCCAGCGTCTGCTGGATTTCCTGGCGCCCGCCCCGTGCGTTTTCGGCTATTTCTCGGCGCAGCTCGCTTTCGACCCGCTCCACCCGCTGGCCCATTTGCAGGCTGTGCTGCTGCAGCAGACCCAGCAGCTGCTGGCGGTGGGCCACTTCGTCGGCATCCACCGGGCGGCGGCGCAGCAACATCCAGAAACCCAGCAACAGGTTCAACACCACCAGCACCAGCAGTGCCCACACCAACCAGTCGTTTGTCATGCGTTCAACACTTTCGGCAGCACTTCGGGGTTCAGAGGGGTCAGGGGCTGGCCTTGGGTCAGGAAGGCAATCACGTTGTCGGCGGCCAGGTTGGCCATGGCCTTGCGGGTGGCGATGGTGGCGCTGGCAATGTGCGGCGTGAGCACCACGTTGGGTACGGTGAGCAGATCGGGGTGCACCTTGGGCTCGCCCTCAAACACGTCGAGCCCGGCCGCAGCAATGCGCCGCTCGCGCAGCGCAAGGGCCAGCGCCGCGTCGTCCACAATGCCGCCGCGGGCAATGTTGATCAGCGTGGCGGTGGGTTTCATCTGCGCCAACTCGGCCGCACCGATGGCGTGGTGCGACTCGGCGCTGTAAGGCAGCACCAGCACCAGGTGGTCCACCCGCTGCAGCAGTTCGGCCTTGCTCACATACGTGGCCTGGCAGGCGGCCTCGCTGGCAGCATCGAGCTTTGAGCGGTTGTGGTAGATCACCTTCATGCCGAAGCCATGCGCCCCGCGCCGAGCAATGCCTTGGCCGATGCGGCCCATGCCCAGAATGCCCAGCGTGCTGCCGTGCACCTCGGCGCCCGCAAACATGTCCAGCGCCCATTTGGTCCACAAACCGGCGCGCAAAAAGTGTTCGCTCTCGGTCACGCGCCGTGCCGTGGCCATGAGCAAGGCAAAGCCAAAGTCGGCCGTGGTCTCGGTCAGCACATCGGGCGTGTTGGTGCCCAGCACGCCGGCCGCTGTCATGGCCGACACGTCAAAATTGTTGTAACCCACCGCAATGTTGGCCACCAACTTGAGCTGCGGGCAAGCCGCCAGCAGCGCGGCGTCCACCCGTTCGCTGCCGGTAGTCAGCACGCCCACCTTGCCCTGCAGACGCTCGGCCAATTGCTGGGGCGTGAAGGGTGCGTCGGTGTGATTGGTTTCGACGTCAAAGTGCTCTCGAAGGCGAGCAACCACGTCGGGGAAGATGGCGCGGGCCACCAGAATGGAGGGGCGTTGGGTCATGTCATGTGCTCCGGTAGAACTGTTTCATCAGGAAGAAACCGCGAAGCGGCGCACGGGGGAATCTCAAGCAACCTCACACAGAGCGCGTGTCCCAGCCCAGCAACCACCGTGGAACCGGCTTGCCGGGCCACAGGTGGTGTCCCCCTTGGGGGGAAGCCGCGAAGCGGCTCAGGGGGAAACTTATACAGCCAGCAAATCCACCTCAAACAGCAGCGTGGCGTTGGGCGGAATCACACCACCCGCGCCGCGTGCACCGTAGCCCAGCGCGGCCGGGATGACCAGGCGGCGTGTGCCACCCACGGCCATGCCCTGCACCCCCTCGTCCCAGCCCTTGATGACCTGGCCACCACCGAGGTGGAATTCAAACGGCTGGCCGCGGTCTTTGCTCGAATCGAACTTGGCGCCCTGGGTGCCGTTGTTGAACAGCCAGCCGGTGTAGTGCACCTGCACGGGGCCGCCAGCCTGGGCGATCTCGCCGTTACCGACCACGGTGTCTTCGTATTGCAGGCCGCTGGGGGTGGTGATCATGGTGTTTCCTTGTGTTTGAAAAAGAGAAAAGGGCTCGATTATTCCAGCCAATGCGTGAAGCTCGCCACGGGCTCGCGCGGGGTGTGAAAACCGTTGACCGGATCGGCCGGGTCGGCATAGCCCAGGGCCATACCGCACACCAGCATTTCGCTCTCGCCAGCGCCAATGTGCGGCAGGATGATTTTGGCAAAGCCGTTCCAGGCCGCCTGCGGGCAGGTATGCAAACCTTGGCCGCGCGCGGCCACCATGATGTTTTGCAAAAACATGCCGTAGTCCACCAGCGAGCCCCGGCCCATCACGCGGTCCAGCGTGAACATGAGGCCCACCGGCGCATCAAAAAACCGGTAGTTGCGCTGGTGCTGCGCATGCATCTTGTCCTTGTCACCCTTGGTGATGCCCAGCAAGCCGTACAGGCTCCAACCGTTTTCACGCCGGCGGTCAATGTACGGGCTGACCCATTTTTCGGGGTAGTAGTCGTATTCCTCGCGGTACTGCTCGGCCAGCGACGGGTCGGCGCGCATGGCGTCGTGGGCAGCGCAGACCTTGTCAACCAGCGTGTCGCGGCTCGCGCCCTGCATCACATACACCTTCCAGGGCTGGGTGTTGGTGCCGGATGGCGCGCGGCTGGCCACCTGCAAAATGTGCTCCAGCGTGGCGCGTGGTACGGGCTGCGGCAAAAATGCGCGCGCCGACATGCGGCTGGTGATGGCCGCGTCCACGCTGGTGGCGTCGATCACAGGGGTGGCTACGGGGTTTTGGGTCATCGCAGGGTCTCCAGGGTTTTTTTCAGGGGTTCGGGCAGTGGCACCGGGCGACGCGTGTCGCGATCCACATACACATGCACAAAATGACCGTAGGCGGCGGCGGTGTCACTGTCTTCGGCAAACAGGCCCACCTCGTAACGCACGCTGGACGTGCCCAAGTGCGCCACACGCAGGCCGGCGTGCACCGTTTGGGGGAAAGCCAGCGGTGCAAAGTAGTTGCACTGCGTCTCGATCACCAACCCGATCACCGACCCGCCGTGGATGTCCAGCGCGCCCTGCTCGATCAGGTGGGCGTTGACCGCGGTGTCAAACCAGCTGTAGAACACCACGTTGTTCACGTGGCCATAGACGTCGTTGTCGGCCCAGCGGGTGCCGATGCTGCGGAACACGCGGTAGTGGCTGCGCGGGTGGGCTTGCGGGCGGGTGGTGGGTGCGGCTTGGCTCATGGCGCGGCATTGTGCCAGTGCGCGGCGCGGGTGGCTGTCGCCTGCGCGGGCGGCGGCGCCTGCCAGCGCTGGTGGTAGGCCAGCGCGGTGCGGTAGGTGTGCATTTGCACCTGTACGGTGGTTTCCATGTCGTGGCCGTAGCCGCCCGCCATGGTTAAGGCCAGCGGCACCCGGCGCTGCCAGGCCCAGTCCATCACGCGGCGGTCGCGCGCCTCCAGGCCGTCGTAGCTGAGTTTCAGCCGCCCCAGGCGGTCCCCTTCGTGGGGGTCTGCACCGGCCAGGTAAATCACGAGGCCTGGCTCGAACCGCTGGGTCAGCTCGTCCAGCGCCCGTTCCAGCGCCTCCATATAAAAAGCATCGTCGCAGCCATCGGGCAACTCCACGTCCAGGTCGCTCGGCTCCTTGCGAAACGGAAAGTTCTTGGCTCCGTGCAGCGAGAGCGTGAAGACCGACGGGTCGTTGGCAAAAATGCGCGCCGTGCCGTTGCCCTGGTGCACGTCCAGGTCCACGATGGCCACCTGCAACGGCCCACGCGCCCGATGGCTGCGTGCGTGCTCGGCCTGCATGAGCCTGGCCGCCACGGCGGCGTCGTTGAACACACAAAAGCCGCTGCCTTTGTCGGCGTAGGCGTGGTGGGTGCCACCGGCCAGGTTGGCCGCCAGGCCCGCGCCACCCATGGCGCTGCGGCAGGCCTGCAGCGTGGCCCCCACGGAGCGGCGTGCCCGCTCGGCCATCGCCGGGCTCCACGGAAATCCAATCTCGCGCTGGGCAGCGGCACCCAGCGTGCCCTGCGCCACCGCTGCAATGTAGTCGGGCGTGTGCACCAGGGCCAGCTCGCCATCGCTGGCGGCCAAGGCCTCGTGCATGTCTACCTGGGGCAGCTCGGCGCTCAGGCGCTCGCGCAGGCGGGCGTACTTGGCCATGGGAAAGCGGTGCCCGTCTGGCAACGGCAGGACAAAATGATCGGCGTAAAAAGCGTGCACAGGTGGGTCAAACGGCGAGAAACAAGGCCCTCGATTGTGTCAACCCTTCGAAACCAGGGCGGAGAACCCCGGTTTTAGAAGGAAAGGCCTAATATGCTGCAGCGCAGCAAAAAATGCTTGCGTGGTTTGGGGTAATCCCTATAATAGAAACTATGTTGCAGCGCAGCAAAGCGAACAATAACAAAAGCGTACAGACAGCGCGAAGTTCCCAGCAGCCTTCAACTAAACCTTTTTTCAAAGTTTAGGAGTATGAATATGTTGACCGCAGAACAAATCGTTGCAGCCCAAAAAGCCAACATCGAGACCATTTTTGGTCTGACCCAAAAAGCATTCGAAGGCGTGGAAAAGCTGGTCGAACTCAACGTGCAAGCCACCAAGGCTGCTCTGTCTGAGTCCGCCAACAGCACCCAAGCCATGCTGAGCGTGAAAGACGCCCAAGAGCTGCTGACGCTGCAAGCCAGCCTGATGCAGCCTTTGGCTGAAAAGACCGTGGCCTACAGCCGCCACCTGTACGACATCGCTTCGGGCACCAGCGCCGAATTTGGCAAGGCTGCTGAAGCCCAGGCCACCGACGCACAGAAGAAATTCATGTCGGTTGTGGACAACGCTTCCAAGAACGCACCAGCCGGTTCCGAAACCGCTGTGGCCGTGATGAAGAGCGCCGTGTCTGCGGCCAACAACGCCATGGAATCGGTTCAAAAAGCTGTCAAGCAAGCCACCGAAATGGCCGAAGCCAACTTCAACTCCGTGACCTCTTCGGCTGTGAACGCATCGAAGACGGCCACCAAGAAGCGCTGAATTGAGCCGCCATGGTGTGGCTGATCCGGCCGCTTGACTTCGGTCAATGCGTTGATACTGGATCCACTGCACCATGCGCTTGACCTCAAAAGGCGGCGCTTGAACATCAAGACTGTTTTTTCTGGTTGTCTCCTCGGGTCCTTTTCGAAATTCGATTTCATCGGACCCCTTAAGCCCTCGCTGCAAAGCGGGGGCTTTTTTTTTGACCTGTCGCCTGCAGACTACTGCGGCCTCAGCTTGGCCAGCTCGGCCCTCAAACGGGGCATGGCAGCGAGCATGGCTGCGCGGCCCGCTTCGATGGAGCGCTGGCGCGCCGTGAAGTCGGCACTGCCCACACCCGACAACGCAGGCCGCAACACCACGTCGGCGCTGGCCAGTTCGTGCCGGTTGATCGTCTGACCCATGATGGCCGTGGTTTGCAGCAGCAATTTCAACAGCCCGTTGGCGTCGTTGCCTTGTGGGTCGCTTGAAATGTCCACCGCCAACACCACCTCGGCCCCCATGGCACGCGCCTGGCTCACCGGCACCGGTGCCACCAGCCCGCCGTCCACATAGTCGCGCCCTGAAATGTTGACCGGCGTAAACACCCCCGGCACAGCGCTGGAAGCCCGCACGGCCTGCGCCGCGTCACCGCGTCGAAACAGCACGCCCTGCCCCGTGCTCAGGTCGGTGGCCAGAATGCCCAGCGGCAGGCTCATGTTCTCAATCAGCCGGCCGTCCACCGCTTGCCGCACATAGCGCGCCAGCGCCTCGCCTCGCAGCATGCCGCGCCCCATGATGGGCAGCGACCAGTCGGTCAGGGTGGCTTCTTCCATCGTCATGGCCACCCGCTCCAGCTCGGCGGCATTTTTGCCACTGGCATACAGGGTGGCCACCAGGCTGCCCGCCGACGTGCCCACCACCACCTGCGGCCGAATGCCGTGCTGCTCCAACACCTGAATGACCCCCACATGCGCGAAACCCCGCGCAGCCCCACCGCCCAGGGCCAAACCCAGCCTAGGCGGCCTAAGGGCTGGCGCCACCACAGTCGGCGGGCTCACGGGGCCCGTGGCACCGGGCGGCAGTTCGGGCGGCGCTGTTGGCACGGCTGAACAGCCCGCCAAGGCCAGTACAAGCCAGGCGTTGATCCAGATCAACGTTTTCTTACTGAGAACCATTCGTGTTTGTGTTAGCATCAAGCTCAGTTTAGTCGGATCCGCTGAACCGGTCATCTCAACGGCTCAGTGGGTATTTGCCCATTCATCGAAGGCTTCAACATGCGCACCCTCTACAAGCTCCCTATTGTCATCGCCGCCACCGTTGCCGCACTGGGCGTCCAGTCGCAGGCCTTAGCACAAGAAAAAGTGCTCAATCTGTACTCGGCACGTCATTACCAGACCGACGAGGTGATGTACGACACCTTCACCAAAACCACCGGCATCAAGATCAACCGCGTGGATGCGGACGACGCTGGCATCGTGGCGCGCCTGCGCGCCGAAGGCGCCGCATCCCCGGCCGACGTGATCTTGCTGGTGGACGCGGCCCGCATGGCCTCGGCCGACAGCCTGGGCCTGTTCCAGCCGTTCAAATCGGCCAAGCTGGACGCCGCCATTCCGGCCAACCTGCGGGCCACCCCCACCGCTGAGGGCGTGACCTGGACCGGTTTCTCCACCCGTGCCCGCGTCATCATTTACGACCCGCTGCGCGTGAAAGCCGCTGACGTGGCCACCTACGACCAACTGGCCGACCCCAAGCTCAAGGGCTTGGTGTGCACCCGCTCGGGCTCGCATCCGTACAACCTCTCGCTGTTTGCGACCGTGGTCGAGCGCCTGGGCGATGCGCAAGGTGAGGCATGGCTCAAGGGCGTGGTGAGCAACATGGCCCGCGCTCCCAAAGGTGGCGACACGGATCAGATCAAGGCCGTGGCCTCTGGCGAATGCGGCGTGGCACTGAGCAACACCTATTACGTGGCCCGCCTGCTCAAATCCACCAAGCCCGAAGACCGCGCCGTGATGGAAAAAGTTCGGGTGGTGTTCCCCAACCAGGGCACCAGTGGCACCCACGTCAACATAGCCGGTGCCGCCGTGGCCAAGCATGCCAAAAACCGCGACAACGCCATCCAGTTCATGGAATTTTTGGCCAGCCCGTTTGCACAGGACTACTTTGCCAACGGCAACAACGAGTTTCCTGCCGTGAAAGGTCTGAAGATCGCCAATCCCGCCATCAAGGCCATGGGCGGTGACAACTTCAAGGCCGAAACCATTCCATTGGGTGTGGTGGCGAAAAACATGACCAAGGTGCAGCAGATGCTGGACCGAGTGGGGTACAAGTAAGCCCACCCTGCGGCGGTTCAGCGCTGCCCTGGACCGAATGCCCCCTTGCCCAACCAGCCCGCTGTTCGCGGGCTTTTTTGTGCCGCATAATTGACGTTTACGTCAACGTCAATCAACCCACAAAGGAGCAACACATGGACATCGCAGGCAAGGTATTTATCGTCACCGGCGGCGCATCGGGACTCGGTGAAGGCACGGCGCGCATGCTGGCGGCCAACGGCGCTACTGTGGTCATCGCCGACATGCAGGTCGAAAAAGGCGAAGCCGTGGCCAAGGACATTGGCGGCGCGTTTGTGAAATGCGACGTGAGCAGCGAGGCCGACAGTCAGGCGGTGGTGGCCCAGGCCACGTCCATGGGCAAGCTCATGGGGCTGATCAACTGTGCCGGCATCGCGCCCGCTGAAAAGACCGTGGGCAAAAACGGACCACACAGCTTGGGTGTGTACACCAAAACGATCATGGTCAACCTGGTGGGCAGCTTCAACATGATCCGCCTGGCGGCCGATGCCATGTGCAAAAACGAGCCCGAGGCCACGGGTGAGCGCGGCGTGCTGATTTCCACAGCAAGCGTAGCCGCCTACGACGGCCAGATTGGCCAGGCCGCTTACGCCGCATCCAAAGGCGGCGTGGTGGGCATGACGCTGCCGATTGCCCGCGACCTGTCGCGCAACGGCATCCGCAACATGACCATCGCCCCCGGTATCTTCGGCACACCCATGCTGTTTGGCATGCCCCAAGAAGTGCAAGACGCCCTGGCCGCCAGCGTGCCGTTCCCCAGCCGCCTGGGCACTCCCGCCGACTACGCCAAACTCGCCAAGCACATCATTGAAAACGACATGCTCAATGGCGAAGTGATTCGCCTGGACGGAGCGATACGCCTGGCCCCGCGCTGAGTTTTAGGGTGGGTCGGGCCCCTCAGTCCGCCCGCTGCGCCGGTTCTAGGCACACAAGGCAATCGCAGGCTTGCCACCCACGACCACCGACCGCCCTCAAAACTTGTGTTCAGGCCGGTAGCCGGGTGAGACATCACCCGCACAAAGAAGTGTCCAACGAGAGGAAGATCGCGCGGGAGACCCCGGTGCTGCGACTACCTGGACGCCTTTCAGCCGATTTGCCCGCACGTTTGTCGCATAACGGGGACCACTGTGGGCACAGAAGTACTTTATCAACCCAGCGAATCGCGCCCCCTTTGGGGGAACGTTATTTCTGTAAGTCTATGGTTTACTTACAGTTATTTAAGATTTTGGCCGTAAAAAACAAAAAAGCCCGGAGTCGTGAAACTCCGGGCTTTCGTATAAATGGTCGGCGTGGCGGGATTCGAACTCGCTACCCCTTGCACCCCATGCAAGTGTAAGAAAATTCAAGGCGATTCAGCAAGAGCTCAGAACTGATTTAAGCAGTTGAATTTAAACGACTTTTTTTCATTCTTCACAAACTCACCGTCCAGCAACGTTCATTCCGATACACTGAAATCCTGCGCTGCGGTTGGGACAATGGTTGGGACAACGGAGACAGCGCAGTCTACCGGGGTTTCCTATGGCACTGACTGTGTTGGAACTCAAAGCGCTGAACGCTGCGGACCACGGGCGCCGACTGACTGACGGGGGCTCGCTCAAGGGCAAGGTCTACGTGGCGCGCGACGGTGCCGTCTCGGTTCAGTTCCGGTTCGCCTACAAGTTTGGTGGCAAATCACGCGAAGTGCTGGTCGGTACATGGCCGAAGGCAGACATCACCGCCATCCGCAAAGACCGCGATGCCCTGCGGGTGAAGATTCAAAGCGGCATTGACCCGGTGGCACAAAACCAGCTCGTGCGCGAACAAGTGCAATCCGACCGCGAGGCCGACCAACTGCGCCTGGCGGCCGAACGTGAGGCCGAGCTCCTCAAGATCGAAGCGGACCGGCAAGAAGCTGTGCACCAGCAACAGTTGCGGCTGCAAGTATTGGCCGAAAAGACCGCCCGCATGACTGTTCGCAGCCTGTTTGACCAATGGCAGCGACTGGAACTGGTCCAGCGCGCCGACAAAGGCAGCGAGGCGCAGCGCTCTTTTGAGAGGGATGTCTTCCCGCTCATCGGCAATGTGGCGGCGGCTGACGTGAGCAAGGCGCACATCCAGGAGATCGTGGACACCATCAAATCACGCGCCACCCCAGTACAGAACATGGTGCGCACCGCCAAAAAAACGCTGGCCGACATGCGCCAAATGTTTGGTTTCGCGCTGGATCGGGACTATGTGGATGCCGACCCCACTGCTCGCGTGAAAAAGGCCCGCATCGGTGCGGACGTTGAGCGCGACCGCGTGTTGAGCGAAGCTGAATTGATCCTGTTGTTTCAGAAGCTGCCCAAGGCAGGGCTCGCTGCCACCAGCCAACTGGCGCTGCTGATTCAATTGGCGACAGCCGCCCGCATCGGTGAAGTGCTGGCTGCGCGCTGGGAGCATGTGGACTTTGAGCGGCGGAGCCTGACCCTGCCCGAGACCAAGAACGGCAAGCGGCATGAAATTTGGCTGAGTGACTTTGCGCTGTGCCAGCTAAAGCGCCTGCGTGAAAACACCGGTCTGACGCCCTGGCTTTTCCCGGCCGCACATGCCAAAAAAGATCAGCCTGACTTTGCCGACCATGTGTGCGTCAAGACCGTTACGAAGCAAGTGGGCGACAGGCAACGCCCTGGTGAGGCACCCATGAGCGGCCGATCTAAGGGCGTGGAGGCACTGGTGCTGCCCGGCGGCAAGTGGACACCGCATGACCTGCGCCGGACAGCGGCCACCACCATGGCAGAACTCGGCGCCCTCCCCGATGTGGTTGAAAAGTGCCTGAACCACGCCGAGGTGGGAAAGGTCAAGCGTATCTACCAGCGCGCTCAGTACGAAGGCCCGATGCGCGAAGCGTGGAAACTGCTGGGCAGTCGCCTGGCGCTACTGCAAGACATGGCCGATGGCCGGGTAACCAATGTCGTTCCTTTGCAGAGGGGTCGTTGAACGGAGTCGTTCACACCAAGCTAAGCCACCAGCTCCATCAGCTTCCCATACCCATCCACCACGTCGTACTTAACCTGATCGGAAGTGATTTTGGCGAAGAACTTGCGGGCGCATTCGATCTTGCTTTCCTCGATTTTCCGCAGGTCCATGCTGGACATTGAGCCCTTGGTTTCGGCGACAAAGTAGACGTGCTTGACCTTGCCCTCCTGGAACGCAATGGCCCAGTCGGGGTTGTAGTTGCCCACCGGAGTGGGAATAAAAAAACCTTTGGGCAGCTTGGCATACACCACCACCTCGGTGCTGGTGTCCAGCCCGCGCACGAAGTCGCGCTCGTTCTTGGAGTCGGTGAAAACGTAGTCGTAAATATGGTGGTCGGCTTTCACCGCCTTGCTGAAATCTTCCTTCGGCTTGTCCTGAGTGAAGATGTCCATGGTGTGCGTGTCACCCGTGGGGTCGTAGGCAATATGCTCCACGATCACGGTCGCCTTCTGTTCGTTCATCAGGCGCGCGGCCTTCTGCATGAAGTCTTCCGGGTTGGTCCGGTACTGACTGAACACGGCTTTGTTGATCCCCTGCAACACACTGGCCACGGTTGCGCGGGTCAGTTGCGTCTCTCCGGCCAGTCGGCCAATCAGGTCGTATTTGACGGCGGAGTGGGCTGACGCGCGGTGAAAATCCGTCGTGGATTCGGTCACTTTGAACGATTCGCCCTGCCGAATACCGTCATAGGTGGCGGTGTCTGCCTGCTCCCCGGCCACCACGGTGTACTGCATCGGGCTGACTTTTAGTTCGGTTTCCAAGGCCTTAACGCACTTGGCCACCAGCTCCGGGGTTTCAAATTCCACCGTATACGCAGCCTTGCGATTGATGCGATTCCAAAGCGCCTTGAACTCGGCTTTCTCAAAATTGGCGTTCAGTGGATTGGTTTTGGCCTTGCGGTCATCACCGATTTCGGGAAGCTGGGTATCACTGAACACGCTATCTATCAGCACCAAAACCTGCTCGGCATGCACTGCCAACTCGTCAGGTAAGGCGGCTAGCGTGCCTTCTTTCTTGTCGTCGTGGTACTTCTGCGTGATGCTGCGCTTCTTGTCCACATAGCCGTTTTGGATCAGGTAGAACTCGATGTCAGTTGCCATTTCGGCAGTCACCTCAACGTCGCCGCTGGTGGTTTTGAAAACCTTGCCTTTGAAGTAGGCCTGGTCAGCAACCCTTGGTCGCTCCGACAATCCCTCGCTGATATCACGCTGCAAGGCGGTCACAAAGTCCTTGTAGCTCTCGCTGGCCACCACGGTCAGCACGTTGATTTGGTGCACCGTGGCTGCGTTGTCCATGCGGTCGCCATGCTGATTGACCGATAAACGCAGCCCGCGCCCGACTTCCTGGCGGCGGCTTACCGTGTTGTCGCTGTGCTTCAAAGTGCAGATCACGAACACGTTGGGGTTGTCCCAACCCTCCCGCAAAGCGGAGTGCGAGAAGATGAAACGCACCGGTTCGTCGAACGACAGCAGCCGTTCCTTGTCCTTCAAGATCAGGTCATACGCATCCACGTCGTCGGCCTCGGTGGACTTTTTACCCGTCTCCGGGTCCACCATGCGCTTGGTCTTCTTGTCGATGGAGAAGTAACCGTTGTGCGTTTGGGTGGTCGCAATGCCTTTGAGATACCGGTTGTACGGCGTGTCCTCCAGTGTCTGCACCTCGGTCAGTTGCAGGTTGTACTCTTCCTCAAACATCTGGGCGTACTCGCCGGGCTGCTCGCCCGCTTCGGTATAGCTGCGATATTTGCTGACCGCATCAATGAAAAATAGCGACAGCACCTTGATGCCCTGGGCGAACAGCGCCTGTTCCTTTTCAAAGTGGGCTTTGACTGCTTCGCGGATCTGGATGCGGCGCAAAGCCGATTCACTGACATCGCCAGTAGCCTCGCCCGCCACCAGCTCATGGCCATTAGTGAAGGTCACCGTGTTGGTCAGCGCATTGATGTCGGCCACCACAAAGCCCCGGTACTGCTCCAAGTCGCCAGACAGGTCGAACAGGTTGTCATTGCGGGACAGCTTGCGCAGCACGCGCTTGATGCCGTTGTTCTGCTTGATTTCCAGCTCAACCCGCGCCACGGGTGCTGCGGTGGACACCTCGATGGACTCCAAATACAGGTAAGCATTGGTGCCGGTCAGGCCTTTGACCGATATGCCACGCACCGCGATTTTCTTGACCAACTTCTGGTTGTACGCATCCAGCGCGTCCAGCCGGTGAATCTTGTTGTGGGCCGTCTTGTGCGTGGCCGAATAGCGCAGCACTGCCAGCGGCTTGAAGTTGGCCAGTGAATCCAGCGTCTTGCCGCCTTCCATCTTCTGCGGCTCGTCCAGAAACAAGATGGGCCGATTGGCACTGATCACGTCAATGGGCCTGCGGGACTGAAAGTCATCCAGCTCCTCGTAAATTCGGCGCGCGTCCTTGCCCGTGGCATTGAAGGCTTGCACGTTGATCACCATGACGTTGATGCCCGCGTCACTGGAAAAGCTCTCCAAGTTGTGCAACTGCTTGGAGTTGTAGATGAAAAACCGGGCGCGCTTCTTGTATTCGTCCAGAAAGTGCTCGGCGGTGATTTCCAGCGACTTGAACACCCCCTCCCGGATGGCGATGCTGGGCACCACCACAATGAACTTGCTCCACCCATAGCGGGCATTCAGCTCGAACATGCTCTTGACGTAGCAATAGGTCTTGCCTGTGCCCGTCTCCATCTCTACATCCAGATTGATGTCGCACACCTTGGTTTTGACCAACGCGGCGGACAAGGGCAGGTTTTGCCTACGCTGCACGGCATGGATGTTTTCCAGCATCTGGCCCGGCGTTAACGCCAGATCTGCATTTTTGAAACCCACGGTTTCCAGCGCAGCCACTGCTTGGCCACTGGCATCCACGGCACGGCCTGGGTCCACCCGGTAATTGAGCCCTTCGCGCTTAGGTTGCCCGGCAAAGCAATCTGCCACGGCTTCCACAGCGTTGGTCTGGTAGGCCTGTTTTTTAAATTTGAGCTTCATGGTCATGCCGCTCAAATGGCTTTGACTTCGGTGCTGGGGCTCATCAGCTTGAAAATTTGCTCCACGTTGATCTTCACGCTGTCGGTAGCAAAACCGGCATCGCGGAACACCACGCGCAGCGGTTCACGCTTGGCCAATAGCTTCACGAAGTCTTCGCTGACACCCTCGTCAAAGCATGCGGCCAGGGCATTGCCATCCACAAAGTAGACCAACTTACCGTCAATGGTCTCTTTGGCAATGGGCAGCGCTAGGGATGCTCTGAAAAACCCACCAGCCAGCGTGTTACGTGCCTGACGGAGTTTCGTCCGATGAGCTTTCGCGCGATCCGGCACAGTTTGGGTTGGAATTCGTATCCGGTTTGCCCCATTTGGGGCCGCCTGAGGGCCACTGACCCGGTTTCGGTCGCACTCACGCCTGTGCTCCGATCAGTTTGTGACGGGCCATCCACAAGTTGGACAACGCAAACAGCGTCTTGATCTGCAAGGTGTTCTTCTTCAGACCCCGATATCGCACCTTCGTGAAGCCAAACTGGCGCTTGATCACCCGAAACGGGTGCTCCACCTTGGCGCGAATCCCGGCCTTGATCTTCTCGACTTTGTCGATCAGCGCATCCCTCGAGTTGCTGTCTTTGTCCAGCTTCTTGCGCTTGCCTGGGCGCATGGCCACATGCCATTTGTGGCTGGCTTTTGCATCGGGGCGCTTGTCTGCGCCTTGGTAGCCCGCGTCACCGAACACGTCCGTCTCTTGACCATGCAGCAGGCTGTTGCCCTCGGTGACATCGGCTACGTTGCCCGAGGTGCCTCGCACGGTGTGCACCAAGCCCGAGTCGGCATCCACGCCTATGTGGGCTTTCATGCCAAAGTGCCACTCGTTGCCCTTTTGGCTCGAGTGCATCTCGGGGTCTCGCGCTTTGTCTTTGTTCTTGGTGGAGCTGGGCGCGGCGATGAGGGTGGCATCTACAGCGGTGCCGGCCTTGAGCAGCAAGCCGCGCTGCTGCAGCAGTTCGTTGACGGTGGCCAGGATCTGATCGGCCAGCTTGTGTTTCTCCAGCCTGTGGCGGAACCGAAGAATGGTGCTCTCGTCGGGCAGTCGGCCAAAGGTATCGAGCTGAGCGAATTCGCGGTAAAGCGGTGTGTCGAAGAAGGCTTCCTCCATGGCCGGGTCTGACAGACTGAACCACTGCTGCATGAAGTGCACTCGCAGCATCGTCTCCAGCGCAAAGGGTGGGCGACCATTGCGCCCTTCGCTGTAATACGGGGCTATCAGCTCGACCAGGGCAGCCCATGGAACCACGGTTTCCATCTGCTGCAAAAACACCTGCTTGCGGGTCTTGCGCGTGCTCAGGTTCAAGTCAAAGCTGCTTTGTTTCATGGTGCCCGAGTGTGCCGCGCTGGGCTTACATCTGCCATGCCGCTGGGGTGGTTTTGCAGAGTTTCC
>NZ_JBVPZC010000021.1:0-62245 GCF_055702805.1 Hydrogenophaga sp. LT287
CTGTTTGCCGACGTCAGCACACAAGTGGACCTGCCAGAGAATGCGCCAGCGGGCACGGTGGTCACGGGCACGGTGGTGTTCACCAACAGCGCTGCGGCGGGCACGACCGCCAGCGCCGTGGTGGGCACGGTCACGCTGTCCAACGGGCAGGTGCTGACCTACACCGTGGGCAACCTGGCCCCGGGAGCGAGCGTCACGCGCACCTTCACCACCACCGTGCCGAGCACGCTGGGCACGGTGCTGGAAGTCACCAGCACGGTGGCCACAGCCACGCCCGAGAGCAACACGGCGAACAACACCGACGTGGACAACCAGGCCGGTGGTGAACAACTCACCCCGCTGTTTGCCGACCCGGGTGTGAGCGTCAACGAGATTCCTGCGGGCACGCCGGGCAGCACCGTCACGACGACCGTGACCCTGTCCAACAACGGCAGCACCACCGTGACCTTCACTCCCGTGGTGGTGGTCAACGGTGTGACCCAGACCCTGACGACCGTCACCCTGGCGCCCAACAGCACCACGACCAGCGCGCCCATCAGCGTGGCGCTGACGACCACCGGCGCGACCGTGACCGCCAGCGTCACCGGCGCCAGCGTGCCTGACAGCAACCCGGCCAACAACACCAGCACGGCCACGGCCGGCGCCCTGTTTGCCGACGTCAGCACACAAGTGGACCTGCCAGAGAATGCGCCAGCGGGCACGGTGGTCACGGGCACGGTGGTGTTCACCAACAGCGCTGCGGCGGGCACGACCGCCAGCGCCGTGGTGGGCACGGTCACGCTGTCCAACGGGCAGGTGCTGACCTACACCGTGGGCAACCTGGCCCCGGGAGCGAGCGTCACGCGCACCTTCACCACCACCGTGCCGAGCACGCTGGGCACGGTGCTGGAAGTCACCAGCACGGTGGCCACAGCCACGCCCGAGAGCAACACGGCGAACAACACCGACGTGGACAACCAGGCCGGTGGTGAACAACTCACCCCGCTGTTTGCCGACCCGGGTGTGCTGGTCAATGCCATACCCGGAGGTGCGATAGGTACATCCGTGAGCACGAGCGTCAACTTGTTCAATTTGGGGAATACCACGACCACCTTCACCACCACGGTGGTGATCAACGGCGCGACCACGACCCTGGTGAACACGTTGGCCCCGGGTCAGACCGAGAGCGTGGTGATCAGCGTGCCGCTGACGAGCACGGGTGCGACCGTGACGGCCACCATCACCGATTCCAGCGTGCCCGACAGCAACCTGGCCAACAACAGTGACGTTCGATCTACGGTGCCCAATGCGTCGTTGTCGGGTCGTGTTTGGCTGGATGCCAACGGCAACGGTGCCACTGTCACCTTTGAGTCGGGCATCGATGTACCCTTGCCGGGCTACCGTGTTGAGTTGCTTCAAAGCAATTCTGGTTCGCCTGTCGTGGTGGCAACTACCGTGACGCAGGCCGATGGCACTTACCGGATCGCCGACCAGATTCCTGGTACCGATTATTCGGTTCGCTTCATGAATCCTGCGGGCGAAGTGGTGGTGAGTACGCCCTTTAACCAGGCTACGGCGACCGAAGGTGGCAATGCTTCTACAGGTACCACCAACAACGTGGTGACAGGGGGCGTGATCGTGGCTGGAGCGATCAACAATGTGACGCTTTACGCGGGTGACAACGTGGTGGAGCAGAACCTCCCGATCGACCCGAGTGGCCGCATTTACGACGCTGTGACGCGGCAAACGGTAGCGGGTGCTGTCATCACGCTGATCGGCCCCGATGGCCAACCGGTTGATGGAGCATTGTTGGTGCAGGGCGCATCCTCGATGACGACGGCTGCCGATGGTCACTACCGGTTTGATTTGTTGCCCGGAGCGCCTGCGGGGCGCTACCGTCTGAGCGTGGTGGCTCCAGCGGGCTACCTGCCCGTGCCGGCTTTCAGCCTGGCTTCGCCGGGCGTGGCGCCGGGGTTGCCTGCAGAGGGAGCCATCCTGGCGGGTGGTGTGTTCCAACCGCCGCTGGGTGACGGCGGCGAGGAAGTGGCGATTCAGCCAAATCGCATACCACCGAGCGCGTCCGTCACAATGCCTGCCGCCGTGGGAAGTTCAGGTACCCAGTACTTCCTGGAATTTGACTTGGCGAACAACCGCAAGGGCGTGGTCAACAACCACATTCCTCTGGACCCTCTGAGCGCTGGCGTGTTGCTTGTGAGCAAAGTGGGCGACAAAACGGTGGCGGAGCTTGGCGATTCGTTGCTATACACCATCCGCGTGCTCAACACCAGTGCTGTGGTCATTCCTGCGGTCCGCGTAGAGGACACACTGCCCGCAGGCTTCCGTTACATTCCTGGTACGGCGCGGCTGGGCTCGGTAGCGATTGCGGATCCCGCCGGTGCACCGACACGCTCGCTTGTCTTCAACTTGGGAGACATCGCAGCCAACACGTCGGTCGAGTTCAGCTACTTCGTGCGCCTGGGTGTGGGCTCGCAGCAGGGTGACGGAACCAACCGCGCCGTGGCTGTGTTCAGTGGTCCATCGGGTTCGGTGCGCTCCAACACGGCGGCCTTCAAAGTCAATGTGCAAGGCGGCGTGTTCAGCAACGAGGGCTGCATCGTGGGCAAAGTCTATGTGGACTGCGACGGCAACCATGTGCAGAACAACGTGGGCGGTAGCCGCGAAATCGGGATTCCGGGCGTTCGGCTGGTGATGCTGGACGGTTCTTATGTGGTGACCGACAGCGAAGGCAAGTACAGCATGTGTGGTGTCAAGCCGCAAACCCACGTGATCAAGGTCGACCGCAGCACACTGCCCAAAGGCGCACGCATGTTGCCTTCGAGCAACCGCAACGCGGGGGATGGCAACAGCCTGTTTGTGGACATGAAGGGCGGTGAGATGGCCCGTGCCGACTTCATCGAGGGATCTTGCTCGGTGGATGTCATGGACCAGATCAAGGCCCGCCGCGCCCAGGGCAGCATCCTGGCGCCGGAAGTGGAGAAGGGCGCCGACCACAAGCTTCAGCCGGGGGGCGAAATGCCAGCGCAGCAGATCTTGCCCGCGATACGCCAGGACAGTGTGAGCACGTCCGGCCAGGGGAGGGCTGTGAAATGAAGGCCTTCGCTAACCAGAAACGGCGTTTGAATCAAGTGATCAACAAGACCCCTGTGGCCCTCGCGGCTGCCCTGCTGGCATCCGCCGCTTACTCTCAGCCTGCCGACAACACCACCAGTGCTGACGTGGCAGATACCACTGGCCTGTTTGCCACGGGCGGTCAGGCGACCATTGGTCCGCGTCCGTTCACATCGTTCTTGCAGCGGCTCGACTCGCCGGTTGAAACCATTCAAGTCCAGGCGGCCGCAGACAACCTGCCCGCAGACGGTGTGGGTTTCAACGACGTGGTGGTGACCCTGAAGGACAAAGACGGTCAGTTGGTGACCGATGAAGTGGATGTGACGATTGAGGTGAGCGGTGGCGCACGCGTGTTGTTGCCCGGGCGAACGACGCCTGAGTCGGGTGCCGACCGTGGTGATATCGACCGTATCACCCCTGGTGTTCAGGCCACCGTGAGCGGCGGCATTTTGCGCTTCAAACTGATGGCGCCGTACAAACCCGAGGCGGTTGTGCTGCGGGTTTCCGTGAAAGGCACCACCGAGCAGCTGACGCTGCGTTACGTGCCAGAACTGCGCGACATGATTGCGGTGGGCCTGATTGAAGGTCGTCTGCGCTCAGACAAATTTGACCCCAGCCAGATCGTGCCGGTGCGCGAAGACGACGCGTTTGACACCGAGCTCAAAGGATTCACCAAAGAGTTCAGCGGTGGGAAAACCCGCGCGGGTGCCCGTGCTGCGATTTACCTCAAAGGCAAGATCAAAGGCGAGTACCTGCTGACCCTGGCCTACGACACGGACAAAGACACCGATCGCCAGCTGTTTCAGGAAGTAGACCCCAACGCCTTCTACCCGGTGTATGGCGACGCCAGCATCCGTGGCGTGGATGCGCAGAGTTCTGAAAAGCTGTACGTGCGGGTCGATCGCAACCGCAGCTTTGTGCTGTACGGTGACTACACCACCACCGACAGCAACCCGGCCCGGCGCCTCAGCCAGTACAGCCGATCGCTCGCCGGCCTGAGCGGTCGCTACGAAGAAGGGCGCGTCACCGCCAACGCCTTTGCGGCGCAAGACACCCTGCGCCAGGTCATTGACGAGTTCCCGGCGCGCGGCGTCTCGGGGCCGTACACGGTGTCCAATCCCAACGGTGTCACGGGTTCCGAGAAGATAGAGATTCTGGTGCGCGACCGCAATCAGCCCACCAGCATCCTCAAGGCCACAGCACTGGACCGTGGCAGCGACTACGCGTTCGAACCCTTCAGTGGCCAGATCCTGTTCCGCTCCCCCGTGCCGAGCTTTGACGACCAGCTCAACCCGGTGTCCATCCGGGTCACGTACGAAGTGGACCAGGGCGGAGAAAGCTTCCTGGTGTACGGCGGTGACCTGAAACTGGCTTTGACCGATCGCTTGACGCTGGGTGTGGCCGCCGCCAAAGACGAAAACCCCGAGGCGCCTTATTCCGTGGTGGGTGCCAGTTTGCAGCTGAAGCTGAGCGAAAAAACCGAGGTGGTTGCAGAGCTGGCCCGTACCCGCAGCGTGGTGAACGATGGCGCCAGTGGCTTCAACGTCAACACCAGCAACAACTTTGATGGCAAGAGCGGCGAGGTCAGCGGCGGTGCGGCACGTATTGAAATTCGCCATGCCGACGAGCAGCTGCGTGCGCGCGCCTATGCGGCCCGAGCCAGCGAAGATTTCAACAACAGCGCGGCCGGCATCACCGGCGGGCGCACCGAGCTGGGCGCTTCGGCGGCTTACAAGGCGGGTGATGCCCTGACGGTGAACGCCGAATACCTGCGCTCGCAAGACCAGCTCGACCCGACGCTGACCCGCGCCGGCGTGGACAACGCGACGCAGGCGCTGGCGCTGGGCGCCGACTACCGTGTGACGGACCGACTGACCGTGGGCGGTGGCGTTCGCGCGGTGAAAGAAAGTGCAGCCAGCCTGTCCAGCCTGAGCAGCAGTGTGTGTTCGAGTGACACCGCTGCCACCACCGGGGCCACGGGTTACAACAGCGGTTTTGGCATCAACCAGGTGGGCAACCAGGCCATTGACCCCGCCACGGGGCGCCCCGTGGTGTGTTCGCCCATCACCGGTGTCGCCGCGGCAGCGCCCGAAGACCTGGACCGCACGTCTGTCTATGGCCGGGCGGCCTACAAAATGACCGAATCGCTCACCCTCAGTGGTGAGTTGCAGCGAGAACTGGGCACCGACGGCACCAACCTGTACCGCGTGGGTGCCGATTGGCGTGTGGCCGACAAAACCCGTCTGTACGGCCGCTACGAGCGCTCGCGTGAATTCGGTGGCGCCTATGGCCTGGGCGTGGGCGATGCCGCCAGTGCGTTCGCCTTCGGCGTGGACACCCAATACATGCAGGACGGCTCGCTCTACAGCGAATACCGCCTGCGCGACGCCGAGTCGGGCAAGGACATTCAGGCCGCCGTGGGTCTGCGCAATGGCTGGGTGCTGGGCGACGGTTTGCGTCTGGTGACCAATGCCGAGCGGCTCACGGCTTCCAATGGCAACGCCACCGCCCTGGCTGCGGGCCTGGAATACACCGGCAGCGAGCTCTGGAAGTCGTCCGGCCGTGTGGAATGGCGCCAGGACGCCGACAACACCAACCACCTGGTGACGCTGGGTGTGGCGCGCAAGCTTGACCGCGACTGGACGCTGCTGGCGCGCGACTACTTCAACCAGGTCAGCCCGCGCACCGCAGCTGGCGGTGACTCGCGCCAAAACCGGTTCCAGGTGGGCTTTGCCTACCGGCCAGCCGACAGCAACCGCTTTGACGCGCTGGGCCTGCTGGAGCAGCGCAGCGAATACACCGCTGGCGCCGAAGCGCTGGATCGGGACGTCAGCATCGTCAGCCTGCGTGCCAACTACCACCCCAGCCGCCCCTGGTGGGTGTCGGGCCGGTTTGCTCACAAGCGCGTCAACGAGCTGCTGCTGGGTTCGGTGCGCGACGACTACAGTGCCTCGCTGGTGGGCACGCGCGTCACCTACGACATCACCAACCGCTGGTCGGTGGGTGGACTCTTCAATGTGCTGCAAGGCAGCGAGGGCGCGCGTCAGTACGCTTACGGGCTTGAGGTGGGCTACGTCATGATGGACAACCTGTGGGTGACGCTGGGCTACAACTGGCGCGGCTTCACCGACAAAGACCTCTCCGGCAGCGAATACACCAACCGTGGCTGGGTCCTGGGCATGCGCTACAAGTTCGACGAAGACCTGTTCCGTGGCAAAGATGCCGGTGCCAACAAGACACTCACCCCGGCCGGTTCGGCACCCTGACCAGCGCCTGGAACATGAACAAGCCCCTTTCACCCTCCTCTCCGAAGGCCCGCCGTTCGGTGGGCCAACGAACCGAAGCGATCCACACCGCTATGCGTACACACATCACCGCTCCCCTTCTGCTGTCCGTGCTCACCCTGGCAGGCTGTGCCAGCGTGTCGGATGCCGTTCCGGCCGCACAGAGCAGTGGTCTCGCGCCCCAGGCGGCGCGCATCACCGACGCGCGCATTTTGGGCGACCGCAAAACCATGGAAGTGGTGCAGCAGCGCCTGCGCGCGCTCAACGAAGCGGGTGTGCCGCACAACAACTACGCCCTGGCCAAGGCCCAGTGCTGGCTCGACACCGCCAAGACCCAGTACCACGAAAACGACCGCTCGGGTTATGTGGACGCTTCGCTGGTGGAGTCGGTGAAGATCGTGCAGGCACTGGAAGCGGACAAGAACGCCCAGGCTGGCCTGGACACCCCGCTGGTGGCCAACAGCACCAAGCTGCGCGATGACTTGTGGGCCAGGCTGAGTGGCTTCAAGGCCAATGCTGCCACCCTGAGCTGCAACGCACGCACTGTGGCCTGTGCCGAGGTGCGCCTGGTGCGCGCAGGCCATGCCGAGCAGCAAACCGGCTGGCGCCAGGCCACGCCACATGTGGCCATGGCCGAAGACGCGGTGCGCCGCGCGGGCGAAGAAGCGGCCAGCTGCAAACCGCCCGTGGTGGTGGCCGCCCCGGTGCCTGCGCCAGCTCCCGTTCCCGCGCCCGTTGCGGCGCCCGTGGTGCAAAAAGAAAGCGTCACGTTGCTGGGCGACGCGCTGTTCAAGTTTGACAAGTCCGGCCGTGACGACCTGTTGCCCGGTGGCCTGGAGCGTTTGCGCGAAGTGGCCGAGCGCTTCAAGCAATACCGCACCATTGAGTCCATCAGCTACACCGGCCACACCGACCGCTGGGGCACCGATGCGCACAACGACGCGCTGTCGCTGCAGCGCGCCAACACTGTGCGCGCTTACCTGGAAAGCATGGGCGTCAAGGCAGACAAGTCGGCAACCGCGGGGCGCGGCAAGCGCGAGCCGGTGGTCGAGTGCAGCACGCAGCCACCCAAGGCAAAGCAAGTGGTGTGTTTGCAGCCCAACCGCCGCGTGACGATTGAAGTGCTGGGTGTGAAATAAACCCGTCTGCGCTGGCACCAATAACGAAAACCGCCACGGTGCCAACCGGTGGCGGTTTTTTTAAGACAACGGTCCAGCTTTTAAGCCGGTTTCAGCAAATTCAATCGGGCAGTACGGCGGTCACTTCAATCTCGACCTTGGCCCGGTCTTCCACCAGCGCGCTCACTTCCACGCAGGTCATGGAGGGGAAGTGCTTGCCCATCACATCGCGGTACACCGCGCCCAACTCGCGCAGCCGGGCGTTGTATTCCACCCGGTCCACGATGTACCAGGTCATGCGCACCATGTGTTCGGGGCCGGCGCCAGCGCAGGCCAGCACGGCGTGTATGTTGGCCAGCGCCTGCCGGGTCTGGGCGATGAAGTCGTCGCTCTCAAACTGTTGTGCGCTGTTCCAGCCAATCTGGCCGCCCACAAAAATCAGCGTGCCGCGAGCGGCCACGCCGTTGGCGTAACCCTTGGGGGTGGCCCAGCCGGGCGGTTGCAGGTGTTTCATGGTTGTTCAGGTGGGCTTGATGGATTCGGTGGCCAGTTTGCGCAGCGCAAAGCGCTGCAGCTTGCCGGTCTCGGTGCGGGGAAGTTGGTGCACAAACACCACGTCGCGGGGATATTTGTAGGGCGCCAGCGTGTGCTTCACATGGTCTTGCAGCACCTTGGTTTGCGCGGCGTCGTCTGCCTCGCCGGCCTTGAGCACCACGTAAGCCGCAACGATCATGCCGCGCTCGTCGTCGGGTCGGCCCACCACGCCACACTCGGCCACGGCCGGGTGTTGCAGCAGCGCTGCCTCTACCTCGGGCCCCGCCACGTTATAGCCGGCGGTGATGATCATGTCGTCGGTGCGGGCCTGGTAGAAGAAGTAGCCGTCGGCGTCCTGGCTGAAGGCGTCGCCCGGAAAGTTCCAGCCGTCCTGCACGTAGTTGGCCTGGCGCGGGTCGTCCAGGTAACGGCAGCCAGTGGGGCCTTTCACCGCCAGGCGGCCCACGCTGCCGGGTGGCAGCGTCTCACCCGCTTCGTTGACGATCTTGGCCTGGTAACCCGGCACCACGGTGCCCACCGCACCCCGGCGCACCGCCTCGGGTGGCGAGGATATGAAGATGTGAAACATTTCGGTGGCGCCTATGCCGTCCAGCATCTCCAGCCCGGTGGCGCTCTTCCAGAGCTGGCGGGTGGCGTCGGGCAGGCCTTCGCCAGCGCTCACGCTGATACGCAGCCGCCCGATGCCATGGGCTTGGGCAAACGGCGCCATCTGCCGGTAAAACGTGGGGGCGGTGTAGCAAATGGTGGCGCCCACGCGGCCAATCAGCTGCACCATGGCTTCGGGTGTGTAGGGGATGCTGGGGAAATACACCGATGCGCCGGCCCACATGGGGAACACCAGCAGGCCGCCCAGGCCAAAGGTGAAAGCCAGCGGCGGCGAGCCCATGACGATGTCGTCGGGTGTTGCGCGCAGCACGTGGCGCGGCCAGGTTTCGCAGGCGGCGAGCACATCGCGGTGGGTGTGTACCGCCACTTTTGGGCTGCCGGTGGTGCCAGAGGTGAAAGCCAGCAGGGCGATGTCGTCGGCTCCGGTGGGGCAGGGCGCTACGGTGTCGCTGGCGTGCTGCGCCATGGCTTCGAGCGACCGCTCGGGCTGCGCAGCAGGGCCGCTGGTGTTGAACACCAGCAAGGGCAGGCTCGCCGTGTGCGGACTCAGCGCCAGCGCGGCCGTGAGCTCGTCTTGCAGCTTCACGTCGCACAGCGCAGCAGACGGTTGGGCTTTGTCGATGATGGCTTTGAGTTCGGTGGCGCGCAGCAGCGGCATGGTGGCCACCGCCACCAGACCCGACTGCACCACGGCCAGCCAGGCCAGCGCCATGGCCACCGAATTGCCGCCGCGCAGCAGCACGCGGTTGCCGGGCTGGAGACCCATCTGCGCCAGCACGTTGGCGATGCGGTTGACCTCGGCACGGGCCTGCGCGTAGCTGAGCGTGCGCTCATCGCTGCGCAGGAACGGCCGGTCGGCATGGCCGAGGGCTTGCGCGCGGTCAAACAGCGCCTGCACCAGGTTGAGCTGTTCGGGCAGCGTCTGCAACTCGGGCAGGTCGTAGCGCAGCTCGGGCCACTGTTCTTGAGGAGGAAGCAGGTCGTGTACGAAGCGATCGGATTGGGCGGAGCGGTGTGGGGCCATGGCGGTCTCCGTGTCAGGTCTTCAAGGCGTGTTTGCCGAGGATGAGCAGCTGCACTTCGCTCGCGCCCTCGTAAATGCGCAGCGAGCGGATGTCGCGGTACAGGTGCTCGATCACGCTGCCCACCTGCACGCCGCGGCCGCCAAACAGTTGCAGGGCCATGTCGATGACCTTCTGCGCGTTTTCGGTGGCGGTGAGCTTGGCGCTGGCCGCCGCGGCGGTGTAGGCGGGCGTGCCCGCGCCACTGATGCTGCTGCAGTCGCGTTGCCAGGCCGCGCGGTAGGTGAGCATGGCCGCGGCGTCGATCAGCGCGCTCATCTCGCCCAGCCGCGCCTGGGTGAGCTGGAAGTCGGCCAGGGTCTGGCCAAACATCTTGCGGCTCTTGGCGTGCGCCACCGCTTCCGCAAACGCGCGGCGGGCCATGCCCAGTGCGGCGGCGGCCACCGATGCGCGGAATATGTCCAGTGTCTGCATGGCGAGCTTGAAGCCGCCGTTGACCGTACCGACCAGCGCGTCCTGGCCGATGGCGCAACCGTTGAAGGTGAGTGTGGCCAGCGGGTGCGGAGCCATCACCTGGATGTGCGCGCTAGCGTCCAGGCCTGTTGCGCTGGCGTCCACGATGAAAGCGCTGATGCCGCGTGCGCCAGCGTCGGGATCGGTCTTTGCGAACACCAGGTAAAAGTCCGCCATGCCGCCGTTGCTGATCCAGGTCTTCTGGCCGTTGAGTTGCCAGCCGTTGGCGGTGGGCGTGGCGCGCAGGGCCATGGCGGCCACGTCAGAGCCCGCGTCCGGCTCGCTCAAGGCAAAGGCTGCGATCTTCTCGCCGTTGGCCACGGCACGCAGGTAGGCCGATTGCTGCGCTCGCGTGCCCGCGAGCGTGATGGCACCGCTGCCCAGCCCTTGCATGGCGAAAGCGAAGTCGGCCAGCGGTGAATGGAAGGCCAGGGTTTCGCGCAGGATCACCAGTGCGCGCGAGTCCAGCGCGGGCAGCGCCCCGCCGTGCGCTTCGGGCACGCAGTAGCGCAGCCAGCCGGCGGCGCCCAGGCGCTGCACCCAGTCCTTGCAGGCGGCGCGGTCGTCGGTTTCGTCCACGCGCTGCTCACGCGCCCAAGCCACCAGGCCGTTGGCCAGAGCGCGGTGCGCGTCGTCAAAGAAGGGCAGTTCGAGGTGTGCGGTGGGCGCCAGTGCGCCGTGCGGGTGGGGGTGTTCGAAGGCGACCATGTCAGTCTCCCTGGAACTGCGGGCGCTGCTTCGCTGCGAAGGCCTCGTAGGCGCGTCGGAAGTCCTGCGTCTGCATGCAGATGGCCTGGGCCTGCGCCTCGGCTTCGATGGCCTGGTCCAGCGTCATGGCCCATTCCTGGTGCAGCATGGTCTTGGTCATGCCGTGGGCGAACGTAGGCCCTTGGGCCAGTTGCGCGGCCAGCTTGTGCGCCGCAGGCAGCAGGGCGCCGCTCTCGTGCAGCGCGTTGAAGAAGCCCCAGGCGTGGCCTTCTGGAGCGGTCATGGCGCGGCCGGTGAACAGCAGTTCGCTCGCGCGGCCCTGGCCGATCATGCGCGGCAGCAGGGCGCAGGCGCCCATGTCGGCGCCGGCCAGGCCCACGCGGGTAAACAGAAAAGCCACCGTGGCCGCCGGCGTGCCCAGGCGCAGATCGCTGGCCAGCGCCATCATGGCGCCGGCACCGGCACACACACCGTCCAGCGCGGCCACGATGGGCTGCGGGCAGGCGCGCATGGCGCTCACCAGCGCGCCCGTCATGCGGGTGAAGGCCAGCAGCTCGGGCATGGTCATTTGGGTGAGCGGGCCAATGATCTCGTGCACATCACCGCCGGAGCAAAAGTTGTCCCCCGCGCCGGTGAGCACCACGGCCTTGATGTCGGTGGCCTTTTGCAGGTTCAGGAACCAGTCGCGCAGCTCGGCGTAAGAGTCGAAGGTGAGCGGGTTTTTGCGCTCGGGTCGGTTCAGCGTGACGGTGGCCACGCCGTCGGCAACGCTCAGGCCGAAGTGCTTGGGCTGGGTGTCGGCCATGGCGCTGTATTGGCCGCGCATGGGGTTGTGGTCGGGGATGGGGTGTTTCATGGGCGGGGGGCGTTGTGGGTGTGCAGGTTTTGGCGAGGCGCACCGCGGAACTGGCTTTGCCATCCCTCTTGGGGGGAAGACGCGAAGCGGCGCAGGGGGGTCATTCGATACCTCGGTTGATGTCGAGTTGGTGTTGCTTGACCTTGCCGAGCAGCTTGTGCAGTTGGTCGAGGTCTCGCGGAGCAAGACCATCGAAGGCTTCGACGATCCACTGCTCGTGTTGCGTGGCCATGTGTTCGAAGGCGCTGCGGCCCTCGGGCGTGAGTCGCACCAGAAAGGCCCGGCGGTCGCCTTCCACGGCCATGCGTTCGACCAGGCCCTCGGCCACCAGCTGGTCGGTGATGCCGGTGACGTTGCCGCCGGTGACCATGAGCCGGTGCGACAGCTCTTTCATCTTCAGCCCCTCGGGGTGGCGTTCCAGCTGGGCCATGAGGTCAAAGCGCGGCAGCGTGGTGTCGAACTGTTCGCGCAGGCCGGTGCGCACCCGTTTTTCAATCAGCTGTGAGCAGGTGAGCAGGCGCAACCACAGCCGCAGTTCGTGGGCGTGTTCGCTGTGGGCACGGGCTTCCAGGTCGAGGGTGGGGTCGGCGTTCATGCGGCCTCCGCTGGGTCTGGTCTGTTGGGGCCCGCCTGCAGGCTTTGCTGGCGGGCGATCTCGCGGTAGAGCTGGTCGCGCCCGCTCTCGTAGGGGCGCGGCCAGTCAATGGCGCGGGTCTGGAGCTTGGCCGCCTCATGGAGGGTCCAGGCCGGGTTGGCCAGGTGCGGCCGGGCCACCGCGCACAGGTCAGCACGGCCTGCGCCGATGATGCTGTTGGCGTGGTCGGCTTCCGAAATGGCACCGACCGCCATGGTCAATATGCCGGCTTCGTTGCGCACCCGGTCGGCAAAGGGCGTCTGGTACATGCGGCCGTACACCGGCTTGGCCTGGCGGGTGGTTTGCCCGGACGACACGTCGATCACGTCGCAGCCTGCGGCCTTGAACAGGCGGGCCATGGCCACCGCATCGTCGTCGGTGTTGCCGCCGGGTGCCCAGTCGTGCGCCGAGATGCGCACGCTCATGGGTTTGTCGGCCGGCCACGCGGCGCGCATGGCGCTGAACACTTCCAGTGGGTAGCGGCAGCGGTTTTCCAGCGAGCCGCCGTAGGCATCGGTGCGCTGGTTGCTCAGCGGGCAGATGAAGGCCGAGAGCAGGTAGCCGTGCGCAGCGTGCAGCTCCAGCCAGTCAAAGCCCGCAGCTGCGGCGCGTTGGGTGGATGCCACGAACGCAGCGGTCATCGCGTCCATGTCGGTGCGGGTCATGGCCTTGGGCACCTGGTTTTGTTCGCCATAGGGCACGGCGCTGGCCGAGAGCAGCGGCCAGTTGCCGTGTGCCAAAGGCTCGTCAATGGCCTCCCAGCCCAGCTGGGTCGATCCCTTGGGGCCGCTGTGGCCGATCTGGATGCCGATTTTGGCGCTGCTCTGCTGGTGCGCAAAGTCCACGATGCGCTGAAAGGCGGCTTGCTGTGCGTCGTTCCACAACCCGGGGCAACCCGGGGTGATGCGGCCCTCCGGCGTCGGGCTGGTCATCTCCACCATCACCAGCGCCGCGCCACCCACAGCGCGCGCGCCCAGGTGCATCAGGTGCCAGTCGCCCACCACGCCGTCTTGTGCCTTGTACTGCGCCATGGGCGAGACGACGATGCGGTTTTTCAGTTCCACGCTGCGCACCTTCAGCGGCAGCAACATGGGCGGTGTGGGGTGCTTTTTGGGTGCGGTGCCGGGCCGGGCTTGTGCTTCCAGCCAGCGCTCGTAGCCTTCCAGCCATTTTGGATCGCGCAGGCGCAGGTTTTCGTGGCTGATGCGCTGGCTGCGCGTGAGCAGCGAGTAGCTGAACTGCTCAACGTCCATGCCGGTGTAGCGGTCCACGTTTTCAAACCATTCGGTGGAATTGCGCGCCGCATTTTGGATTTTCAGCACCTCCACGCTGCGGCGCGCTTCGTAGCCCCGTAACACGGCGGCCATGTCAGCGCCCGCGTGCTTCGTGAACTCGTCGGCCAGGTCGATCGCGTCTTCCAGCGCCAGCTTGGTGCCGCTGCCGATGGAGAAGTGGGCGGTGTGGGCGGCGTCGCCCATGAGCACGATGGGGGTCTGTTTCCCTGCGATGTCCTGCCAGTGCACCCAGGTGTTGCAGATCACGCGCGGAAACCGGATCCAGTTGGCCGAGCCGCGCAGGTGCTTGGCGTTGCTGATGAGCGCATTCCCGTCCAGGTAGGTCGCGAACAGCTTTTCGCAAAAGGCCACGCCGTCTTCCTGGCTCATGTCTTCAAGGCCGTGTGCCTTCCAGACGTGCTCGGGCGTCTCGACGATGAAGGTCGAGGTGTCGTCGTCGAACTTGTAGGCGTGCGCCTGGAACCAGCCGTGTTCGGTCTGTTCGAAGGCGAAGGTGAACGCGTCGAAGGTCTTCTTCGTGCCGAGCCACACGAAACGGCACAGGCGCGTGTCGATGTCGGGCTGGAAGGTGCTTTCGTAGCGCGTGCGGATGCGGCTGTTCAGGCCGTCGCTGGCGATCACGATGTCGGCGTTGTACTGCTGCGCGAGTGCCTGGTCATCGGTCACATCGGTTTCAAAAACGAGCTGAACACCCAGCGCCAGGCAGCGTTCCTGCAGGATGTTGAGCAGGCGCTTGCGGCCGATGCCGATGAAGCCGTGGCCGGTGGAGCGCACCCGGCCACCCTTGTAAAACACCTCGATGTCGTCCCAGTGGTTGAACGCGTCGGCCATTTGCTGGGCCGATTCCGGGTCGGCCTTTTTCAGGTTCTGCAGCGTCTGGTCGGAAAACACCACGCCCCAGCCAAAGGTGTCAAACGGGCGGTTGCGCTCGACCACGGTGACCGTGAGCGAGGGGTCGCGCCGTTTCATCAGCAACGCAAAGTACAGACCCGCCGGGCCGCCACCGATGCACAGGATGCGCCGCAGCGCTGAAATGGAGGTGTTCATGTCTAATTAGTTTAGACATGAAACAAATGCCGCCAATCGGGAAAACCCTGCTCAACTGCTTCTGTTCGATGTGCCTGGGGTTTTGCTGCGCAGCAGCGGCAAACGAAGCCGCATTGATCCAACCCGTGTGTGTTGGCTGGCTTTGATGCAAGAATGGGTTTTTAGACCAAGGAGAACAACATGTCTTTGTACCGATTCAAATCGCGTGAAACCGGCGACCTGGTGATGTTGGAACCCACTGGTGAGCGCGTGCTGGAGATCCTGGGTAAAGACCCCAGCGGTCCCGGCATCATCTTGCCCGAGCAGATGGCGCCAGCCGTGCAAGCCCTGCGCGACGCGGTGGAGCACGAAGAGGCAGAGCAAAAACGCCTGAAGGAAGAGGCCGCAGCCAAAGGCGATGTGCCCCCCGAATTCGACGTGGTGAGCCTGCGCCTGCGCTGCGCGCCGTTCATCGAGATGCTGCAGCGCTGCGAGCAGGCCGGGGTCGAAATCGTCTGGGGCGTGTAGCGCCCTTCCGCGGTGCGGGCGTCAGTCCACCCGCGCGCCCGACGCCTTCACCACCGGCGCCCATTTGGCTATTTCAGCCGCAATCAGGCCGCTGAAAGCCTGAGGCGTGTCGCCGCTGGGAATGGCGCCCTGGGCGGTCAGTCGCTCTTTGATGGCGGGCACATTCAGGGCCTTGGCCACCGCTTGCTGAATGCGGTTCACGGTGTCGGCTGGCGTACCCGCTGGCGCCAGCAGGCCAAACCAGGAACTCGCTTCAAAACCCGCCAACCCGGCGGCCTCGGCCACCGTGGGCAAGTCGGGCAAGGCGGCCGAGCGCACCGCGCTGGTCACGGCAAACGCCTTCAAGCTGCCCGACTGGATGTGCGGCATGGCGGAGGGCAGGTTGTCAAACATCACGTCGGTGTTGCCCGCCAGCATGTCGCTCATGGCAGGGCCCGAGCCCCGGTAGGGGATGTGGGTCATGAAGATGCCGGTGCGCGCTTTGAACAGCTCGCCCGCCAGGTGAATCGACGTGCCGTTGCCGCTGGACGCCATGTTCAGCTTGCCCGGGTTGGCTTTCGCGTAACGGATGAAGTCGGCCACGGTGTTGATGCCCAGCGCTTGCGCCCGTTTGGCGTTCATCACCATCACGTTGGGCACCGCGGCCACCAGGGTGATCGGCGCAAAGTCTTTTTGCGGGTCGTAAGGCAGGCTGGCGTAAAGCGACTTGTTGATACCGTGGGTGCCCACCGTGCCCATCAGCAAGGTGTAGCCGTCGCCGGCCGACTTCGCCACCATGTCGGCCCCAATGTTGCCGCCCGCACCGCCCCGGTTGTCGACCACGAAGCTCTGCCCAAAGGCCTTGCTCAGTTCGGGCGACAGCGCGCGGGCAAGCAGGTCGGTGGTGCCACCGGGCGCAAAGGGCACCACGATGCGCACCGGTTTGCTGGGCCAGGCTGCCTGAGCGGCTACGCTGCCATTCCAGCCCAGGCCGGCGATCATGGCCGCCATTGCCAGCACGCTGGCGCGTCGTGTGGTGCTGGGACGAGATGGGGATGTGTTCATGCGGGTCTCCATGTGGGGTGTCGGTGTGTGTCCGCAGTGCCCGTTTGCCCGTCATGCCATGCGGGGCAGCCCGGACTGCAACCTGGGAGGCCCAAGGCCCCCTCGAGTCAGTTTACGGTGGACCCGCGACAGGGTGGCGCCCTTGTGTGACACCCCCCCCATGAAAAAGCCGCCCGAAGGCGGCTTGTGGGGCAGAGCAACCCCACCCGCAAGGGGCATGGGTTGCTGCCGGGGGTCCGCTTAGTCTGCGAACTGGCCGGCTGCGTCAATAACGGATTTCAGCTTCGTGATCTCAGCCGCCACGAAAGCCTTGTGACCAGCGGGCGTCACGCGGGCGTCGTTGGCCACCAGTGCGCCCAGCGCTTCCTGGCGCTTGATGAATTCGGGGTCTTTCAGTGCCACCAGCAACGCATCGTTGATCTTCTTGGTCACGGCCGCTGGCGTGCCCTTGGGCGCGTACATGCCGTGCCAGATGGTCAGGTTGAAGCCTTTCAGGCCCATCTCTTGCAGCGATGGGTAGTCTTTGAGCAGTTTGTGGCCCGACAGCGGCTTGGCCGTGGTCACCGCAAACGCCTTCACGCGACCGCCTTCAATCTGGCTGGTGGTGTTGGTGGTCTGGTCGCACATCACGTCCACCTGGCCGCCGATCAGATCGTTCATGGCCGGGCCGGTGCCACGGTAGGCAATGGTGGTCATGGACTTGTCCAGCTTGACAGCCGATTGCCACATCAGACCGCACAGGTGCGAGGCCGAACCCAGGCCCGCGTGGGCCAGGTTGAGCTTGCCACCATTGGCGCGGATGTAGGCTTCAAAATCGCGGTAGGTATTGGCTGGCAGCTTGGGCGAGCCCAGCAGCGTCATGGGCACATCGTTGATCATGCCCAGGTACTCAAAGTCTTCCAGCGGCTTGTAGGGCAGCTTGCGGTACAGGCCGGCGGTGGCGGCCATGCCAATGTGCCAGACCAGCAGCGTGTGACCATCGGGTGCCGCGCGGGCCACTTTGGTGGCGCCAATGGTGCCTCCTGCGCCGGCCGCGTTTTCCACCACAATGCTGACCCCGCCCAGCGGCTTGCGCATGGCTTCGGCCAATTGGCGGGCCACCAGGTCGGTGGGGCCGCCTGCGGCAAAAGGCACCACGATGGTGATGGGTTTCGCTGGAAATTCTTGGGCGAAAACGCTCACCGACACGGCAGCCGTCAAGGCCAGAGCAAAGATCTTTTTCATGCAGATGTTCCTGAAAGGTTGGTCACAGGACTATGTTAGCCCTTCAAAACCATCAGGAAATCGCGGTAAATACTTAGCCGGGAATGAGGGGAAACCCTGATTCATCCCCCATTGGTGTGTCTGTCGTGCGCCTACTGGTAGCTGCGCGCGTCTTCAATCACCTTGCCGTCGTTCGGCAGGGTGCCCGGGCTGACCACTTGCACTGTGCCGCGCAGCTTGGTGACATCCCGCATGGCCGCCTCAATTTGTGCGCCCAGTCCATCCAGGGCTTCGGCCGCCTCCACCTGAAGACACATGGAGTCGTTGGCCATTTCACCGCTGACCACTAAGCGGGCCTTGCCCACCTGCGGGAAGCGCCGCGCAATGTCGGCCACCTGCGAGGGGTGCACGAACATGCCTTTGATCTTGGTGGTCTGGTCGGCGCGGCCCATCCAGCCTTTGATGCGCGGCGCGGTGCGCCCGGTGGGGCAGGTGCCGGGCAAGATGGCAGAAAGGTCACCGGTGCCGAAGCGGATCAGTGGGTACGCGGGGTTGAGCGTGGTCACCACCAGCTCGCCCACCTCGCCCTCGGGCACGGGGTCGCCGGTGCCCGGGCGCACAATTTCCACCATCACGCCTTCTTCGAGCACCAGGCCTTGGCGCGCGCTGGTCTCGTAAGCTACCAGGCCCAGGTCGGCTGTGGCGTAGGTCTGGTACACGTCCACACCTTGTTCCTTGAACCAGGCCGTCAGGCTGGGCGGACAGGCTTCACCGCCCACCGACGCCTTGGTCAGGCATGCGATGTTGGCGCCGGCTTCCTTGGCCTTTTCGAGCAAGATGCGCAGAAAGCTGGGTGTGCCGGTGTAGCCGTTGGGTTTGAGGTCCAGCACGGCTTCGAGCTGCTGTTCGGTCTGGCCGGTGCCGGCCGGAAACACGGTGCAGCCCACCGCGTGTGCGCCCGCTTCCAGAATGAAAGCGCCCGGCGTCATGTGGTAGCTGAAGCTGTTGTGCACCAGCTCACCCGAGCGAAAACCCGCCGCGTACAAAGCCCGCCCAGTGCGCCAGTAATCGGCCGTGTGGCCTTCGGGTTCATAGATGGGGCCTGGGCTGGCAAAAATGCGGGACATGCGGGGCCCGCGCACCAGCGCTGAAAAACCACCAAATGCATCGCCGCCCGCAGCGCGCAGGGCTTTCTGGCGATCCAGCAGCTCGCTTTTGCGCGTGACGGGCAGCTGCGCCAGCGCAGCGCGGCTGTTCACCGTGGATGCGTCCACACCGCGAAGAATCTCGGCCATGGCCGCGCTGTTCGCCTGAGCGTGTGCGATCTGGGTCGGCAGCGCCGCCATTTGCGCTGCTTCACGCTCAGCCGGCGAACGGGTTTCCAGAGCGTCAAAAAAATCGGTCATATTCAAAACCACAAAAGGTGGGGTAGAGCTATCTCAAACCAAGAGCGTCACAGAAAGGGCTTAACCGGACAGCTGCAATGCCTTAAACCAAGAACGCCGCAGAACCGGCTTCGCCGGGCCGCCATCGTTGCCCCCTTGAGGGGGTGACGCTGTAGGCGGCGCGGGGGTATTAAGCAAGCCAGCGCTTGCGCCGCTTGTAGCTCTTCACGTCTTTGAACGACTTGCGCTCGCCGCCGCCCATGCCCAGGTAAAACTCTTTCACGTCTTCGTTGTTGCGCAGGTCAGAAGCCAGCCCGTCCATCACGATGCGGCCGCTTTCCATGATGTAGCCGTAGTCGGCGTACTTCAGCGCCATGTTGGTGTTTTGCTCGGCGATCAGGAAGGTCACCTTTTCTTTGGTGTTGAGGTCTTTCACGATCTCGAACACCTCTTCCACGATTTGCGGCGCCAGGCCCATGGACGGCTCGTCAAGCAGCATCACGCTCGGGTTGGTCATGAGCGCACGGCCAATGGCGCACATCTGCTGCTCACCGCCCGAGGTGTAGGCCGCCTGGCTGGTGCGGCGTGTTTTCAGGCGCGGGAAATAGTTGTAAACCTTCTCCAGGTTGCGCGCGATCTCCGCCTTGTCGGTGCGGGTGTAAGAGCCCGTCATCAGGTTTTCTTCAATGGTCAGGTGGGCAAAGCAGTGCCGGCCTTCCATGACCTGCACCACGCCCCGGTTCACCAGATCGGCCGGCGTGAGGTTTTCAATGCGCTCGCCGCGCAGCTCAATGCTGCCCTTGGTGACCTCGCCGCGCTCAGCCTTGAGCAGGTTGGAGATGGCGCGCAGCGTGGTGGTTTTGCCGGCGCCGTTGCCGCCCAGCACCGCCGCGATTTTGCCTTCGGGCACGTTGAGCGAAACGCCCTTGAGCACCAGGATCACGTGGTTGTAGATGACCTCGATGCCATTGACGTTGAGTACGGATTTGGTGGGTTCCATGTGCATTTTCCTTTGACCAATCGACAAGGCTGCGGTGCAGCCCTGTCGGCTGGCGGCCCGTGAGGGCCGCGCCCTGCCCGGGGCGGGCAGGGCAGGGGTCCTATCAGGACTGGCAGTCGGCCGGGGTGCGGCGCGTCAGCTTCTTCTCGGCGGCGTAGGCGTCAGCGGCCTTTTTCACCATCGGCTTCAGGAGCTGCTCATCGGCCTGGTACCAGTCGCTGCTGAAGTTCCACTTGGCGCCATCCCACGTGTGGATGCGGGCCCAGTTGGCGCCCATGTGGTCTTGGCACGAGGTAGACACGGGACGCAGCACGCCCTTGAAGCCCAGCGCGTCCAGTTTGGCCTGGGTCAGGTTCAGGTTTTCAAAACCCCAGCGAGCCTGCTCGGGAGAAATCCACTTGCCCTTGCCGTACTTCTCTTGCGCCTGGCGCACACCTTCCACGGCAAACATCGCGCTGATCAGACCGCGCATGTAAAGCACTTCGCCCACTTCGTCTTTGGGACCGGTGCCCTGGCCCTTGTCGTGCAGTTTGGCCAGGATCTCCTTGGCAATGGCCGAACCTTTTTCGGTGCCGTGCTGCATGGTGATGGCGTTGTAGCCCTTGGCGCCCATGCCCACGTCTTTCACGTCAGGCTCGGCACCAGCCCACCACACGCCGTAGATCTTCTCGCGTGGGTAGCCTGTGGCCTGTGCTTCCTTCAACAGGGTGGAGTTCATCACGCCCCAGCCCCAGTTGATGACGTAGTCGGGGCGGTCGCGGCGGATCTGCAGCCAGGTGGATTTTTGCTCCACACCAGGGTGCGTCACGGGCAGCAGGCTGAGCTGGAAGCCGTGCATCGCAGCGCGCTCTTGCAGCACCGGAATAGGCTCTTTACCGAACGGGCTGTCGTGGTACACCAGCGCAATTTTCTTGCCCTTGAGCTTGTCGAGGCCGCCTTCTTTCTTGCCGATGTGCTGGATGATCACGTCTGCGGCCACCCAATAGGTGCCGGCAATCGGGAAGTTCCACTTGAACACGCCACCGTCGGCCGACTCACTGCGGCCGTAGCCAGCGGTGATCAGCGGGATCTTGTCGATGGGCGCTTTTTCGGTCAGGGCAAACGTGATGCCGGTGGACAGCGGCTGGAACACCGTGGCGCCGCCGTTTTTGCCTTTCAGGCGCTCGTAGCACTCCACGCCGCGGTCGGTGGCGTAGCCGGTTTCGCATTCTTCAAACGACACTTTCACGCCGTTGATACCACCGCGCGCGTTGGTGAGCTTGAGGTAGTCGGCGTAGCCGTTGGCAAAGGGCACGCCGTTGGGCGCGTAGGCACCCGTGCGATACACCAGCGAGGGGAAGAACTGTTCCTTGGCCTGCGCCATGGCGGACGGCGCCACTAGCGCGGCCGACATGCCCATGCAGGCCACAGATGCAGAAAGAACCAGATTGCGAAGTTTCATCACGCTTGTCTCCTAAGAAAAATCAAACACACACACAAAGCACAGTGACCTGTCAGTTCAACGCGTTTGCGGCCGAAGCGCATCGGGAATGACCCCATCGGGATTCACCCCCATACGCCAGGCTCGCCAGCCCGTTGACGTCAGTGCGGGAACGGCCACAACCGCAACTTCTGTTTCGCTACGCTCCACAACTTGGCCAGGCCGTGGGGCTCAACGATGAGGAACCACACGATCAGCGCGCCGAACACCATGAATTCGGTGTGCGAGATCGCGGCCGTGGAAATCGACATTCCCAGCAACCCACCCGCCCAAGGCAGGAACTGGTTCAGGAAAATGGGCAGGATCACGATGAACGCCGCGCCAAAGAAGCTGCCCATGATGGAGCCCATGCCGCCGATGATCACCATGAAGAGCAACTGGAATGAGCGGTCAATGGAGAAAGCAGCCGGCTCCCAAGAACCCAGGTGGACAAAACCCCACAGGCCACCGGCCACGCCGATGATGAAAGAGCTGACCGCAAACGCGCTGAGCTTCGCGTACATGGGACGAATGCCGATCACCGCAGCCGCCACGTCCATGTCGCGGATAGCCATCCATTCGCGGCCAATGGCCGAGCGCACCAGGTTTTTCGCGAGCAAGCCAAACACCACCAGAAAGGCCAGGCAGAACAGGTATTTTTCGACCGGGGTGTCGATGCGCCAGCCCAGCACACTCAGGTTGGACACCGAAACCGAGCCTGACGCGGTGTTGTTGGTGAACCAACCGATGCGCAGGAAGGCCCAGTCACAGAAGAACTGAGCGGCCAGCGTGGCTACCGCCAGGTACAACCCCTTGACCCGCAAGCTGGGAATGCCGAAGAACATGCCCACCAGCGTGGCAAAGAAACCACCAGCGAGCAGCGCCACGATCAGTGGCATGCCGTCAATGCGGATGTAGGTGTTGTAGGCCATGTAGGCGCCCACCGCCATGAAGGCGCCCGAGCCCAGCGAAATCTGGCCGCAATACCCCACCAGAATGTTCACCCCCAGCGCAGCCAGCGCCAGGATCAGGAACGGGATCAGGATGGCGCGGAACATGTATTCGTCGACCAGGAACGGCACGCCGATGAAGGCAAAGGCGATGAGCGCCAGAATGGCCCAGCGGTCTTGAGCGATCGGAAAGATCTGCTGGTCGGCGCGGTACGAGGTCTTGAACTGACCGTTTTCACGATAGAACATGGTGTGAACCCTTTCTGTATTTTTGTTGTGGGGTCAGACGCGGTCGATGATCTTCTCGCCGAACAAGCCCTGGGGCCGGAACAACAGGAACACCAGCGCCAGTACGTACGCAAACCAGATCTCGATGCCGCCGCCCACATAAGGGCCCAGGTAGACCTCGGAGAGCTTTTCGCCCACACCGATGATCAGTCCACCGATGATGGCGCCAGGTACCGAGGTGAGGCCGCCCAAAATGATGACGGGCAGGGCACGCAGGGCGACCGTGGTGAGCGAAAACTGCACCCCCATCTTGGAGCCCCAGATGATGCCGGCCACCAGCGCGGTGATGCCGGCCACAAACCACACGATGACCCAGATGCGGTTGAGCGGAATACCAATGGACTGCGCCGCCTGGTGGTCGTCGGCCACCGCACGCAGCGCGCGGCCGGTACCTGTCTTCTGGAAGAACAGCGACAGAACCACCACCAGCAGAGCGGCGACACAAGCCGCATAAACATCTTCCAGGTTCACCAGCACGCCACCTTCAAACGTGCCTTCGAGCAGGAAGATCGGGTCTTTGGGCATGCCCACGTCGATCTGGTAAATGTCGCTGCCAAAGATGGTCTGGCCCAGACCATCGATGAAGTAGGTGATACCCAGCGTGGCCATCAGCAGCGTCACACCTTCCTGGTTCACCAGGTGGCGCAGCACAAACCGCTCAATCAGCCAGGCCAGCACAAACATGCAGGCAGCCGCCACAGCGAACGCCAGCACATTGCCGAGAAACTTGTTGTCCAGCCCCAGCCACTGTGGAATCCATTCGGAGAATCGGGCCATGGCCAGCGCCGCAAACAGCACCATGGCGCCTTGGGCGAAGTTGAAGACGCCCGAGGCTTTGTAGATCAGTACAAAGCCCAACGCGACCAGTGAATACAGCATGCCGGCCATCAGGCCGCCCAGCAGTGCTTCTAAAAAGAATGCCATCTTGTTGTCTCCGTGTTCAGTGGCTCGTACCGAGGTACGCGCTGATGACTTCTTCGTTGCTGCGCACCTCTTCCGGGGTGCCGTCACCGATCTTCTTGCCGTAGTCGAGCACCACGACGCGGTCAGAAATGTCCATCACCACGCCCATGTCGTGTTCGATCAGCACGATGGTGGTGCCGAACTCGTCGTTCACGTCCAGGATGAAGCGGCTCATGTCCTGCTTCTCTTCCATGTTCATGCCGGCCATGGGCTCGTCCAGCAGCAGCACTTTGGGCTCCATGGCCAGCGCACGACCCAAGTCGACCCGTTTTTGCAGGCCGTAGGGCAGTTGGCCCACCGGCGTTTTGCGAAAGGCCTGAATTTCCAGGAAGTCGATGATCTGTTCGACGTATTCGCGGTGCTCTTCTTCTTCACGCTGGGCCGGGCCAATGCGCAGCGCCTGCAGAAACAGGTTGCTTTTGATGCGCAGGTTGCGCCCGGTCATGATGTTGTCGATCACGCTCATGCCCTTGAACAGCGCCAGGTTCTGGAACGTGCGGGCAATGCCCATCTCGGCCACCTGGCGGCTGTTCATGTGCTTGAAGGTCTGGCCGCGAAAGCTGATGCTGCCTTCTTGCGGCGTGTAGACGCCGTTGATGCAGTTGAGCATGGAGCTTTTGCCGGCGCCGTTGGGGCCGATGATGGCGCGCACTTCGTGTTCCTTCACATTGAAGGAAATGTCGGTCAGCGCCTTCACGCCACCAAAGCGCAGGCTGATGTTCTGGACGTCGAGAATGACGTCGCCGATTTTTTTGGTCATTTGACCCCCACGCTTGTCATTTCATGTACGGCGCTTCCCCCCGAGGGGGTCTGCACAACTTGGAGCGGTCCGGCGTTGTTCATGCTGCGGCTTTCACAGGGGCAAAGGTCTTGGCGTCGCTCACCTTCAGCGTGGCGCTCACGCTGCCGGTGCGGCCGTCTTCAAACTTCACCTGGGTTTCGATGTATTGCTCGGTCTTGCCGCCGTACAGCGCGTCGATCAACACGTTGTACTTGTCTGCAATGAAGCCGCGGCGAACCTTGTTGGTGCGGGTGAGTTCACCGTCGTCGGCGTCCAGTTCTTTGTGCAGCACCAGGAAGCGGCTGATCTGGCTACCGGCCAGCAGCTCGTCACGGCTCAGGTCGGCGTTGACCTTTTCCACGCAGTCGCGAATCAGTTCGTACACCTCGGGCTTCTGGGCCAGGTCGGTGTAACCGGCGTAGGGCAGGTTGCGGCGTTCGGCCCAGTTGCCCACGGCTTCCATGTCAATGTTGACCATGATGCACACCTTTTCGCGCTGGTCGCCGTAGGCCACGGCTTCCTTGATGTACGAGAAGAACTTGAGCTTGTTCTCTACGTACTTGGGCGCAAACATGGCGTTGTCAAACATACCGCCCTTGATGCGGCCCACGTCTTTCACGCGGTCGATGATCTTCAGGTGACCCGACGCGTCGATGAAGCCCGCGTCGCTGGTGTGGTACCAGCCGTCGGCGGTCAGCACCTCGGCCGTGGCGGCCGGGTTTTTGTAGTATTCCTTCAGCAAGCCGGGCGACTTCACCAAAATCTCACCGGTCTCGCTCAGCTTGATTTCCACGCCTTCGCAGGGCACGCCCACCGTGTCGGCGCGGGCTTCGTGGTCGGGCTGCAGGCACACAAACACCGCCGTTTCGGTGGAGCCGTAAAGCTGTTTCAGGTTGATGCCGATGGAACGGTAGAAGCTGAACAGGTCGGGGCCAATGGCCTCGCCGGCCGTGTAGGCCACCCGCACCCGGCTCATGCCCAGGCTGTTGCGCAGCGGGCCGTACACAAACAGGTTGCCCAGCGCGTATTTCACCGAATCAACCAGACCCACGGGTTTGCCGTCGAGCTTGTCGGGACCCACGCGGCGCGCCACGTCCATGAAGGTGTGGAACATTTTGCGTTTGAGGGCGCCCGCATCTTCCATGCGGATCATCACCGTGGTGAGCAAACCTTCAAACACCCGGGGTGGCGCGAAGTAGTAGGTGGGCCCCACTTCTTTCAGGTCGATGGTGACGGTGGCGCCCGACTCCGGGCAGTTCACCACATAGCCGGCCACCAGCCACTGCGCGTAGCTGAAGATGTTCTGGCCAATCCAGGCCGGTGGCAGGTAGGCCAGCACCTCGTCTTTTTCGGTGAGCTTGTCAAAGCGCGTGCCCACCGCAGCGCGGTCGATCAGCGTGTTGTGCGTATGCACCACGCCCTTGGGGTTGCCGGTGGTGCCGCTGGTGAAAAACATGGCCGCCACGTCGTCGGGCTGGGCCATGTCCACCTGTTCACGAAACAGCTCGGGATGGATCTTGGCGTAGGCCATGCCGGCAGCCACCAGTTCTTCCAGGGCGCCCAGACCGGGTTCGTCGTACTTGCGCAGGCCGCGCGGGTCGTCGTAATACACATGCGAAAGCTGCGGGCAGCGGTCGCGAATCTCCAGCATCTTGTCGACCTGCTCCTGGTCTTCCACCACAGCAAACCGGATGTCGGCGTTGTTGATGGGGAACACGCATTCGGCGCCCACTGCATCCTGGTACAGCGGCACCGGAATGGCGCCAATGGCCTGCGCGGCCAGCATGGTGGCGTACAGGCGGGGGCGGTTGGCACCAATCACCACCATATGCTCGCCCCGCTGCAAGCCGGCCTGGTGCAGGCCGCAGGCAATGGCTTCCACCAGCTTGGCCATGGCCGCCCAGGAGGTGGTTTGCCAGATGCCGTATTCCTTTTCGCGCATGGCGGGTGCGTCGGGGCGGCGCTGGGCGTGTTCCAGCAGCAGCCTGGGGAAAGTGTTTTGCATGGCAACGTCTCCTGGTGTCCGGGGACCTGTCCAGAGCACCTCTGGATCGATTCGGTCGCACCGCGTTCAAGTCAATCTGGAGCGGATGTTAGGCCGATGTTTGACGTTATGTTGTCGGTACGACGACAATCAATGGGTCATCCCCCTTGGGACTTTCCCTTAGTGCCGTCGAACATCCAGGTCTGCGCCATGTCATTTTTCCCCTCCGGTCGCCAAGGCTCTGTGCTGCGTGAGCGGGCCCGTCCGCCCACCGAAGCCGAGCTGGCGCAAATCCCCTGGTTACCCAGTCTGGGCCCTGCCGAGCGCGAACGTGCAGTGGAAAGCCTGGTGGTGACCGAAGCACTGGCGGGCGACTACGTCATCCGCTTCGGGCGCTCGGCAACCTACTGGTTTGGCCTGGTGGACGGGCTGCTGAAGATGAACAACGACGAGTCTCAGGGCTTCGCCATCACCTTCACCGGCCTCGCGCCCGGTGGCTGGTTTGGCGAGGGCACCGTGCTCAAGCGCGAGCCTTACCGATACAACGTACAGGCGCTGCGCAAGTGTCGCGTGGCCGGCGTGCCGGTGGACACGTTTCACTGGCTGCTGGACCACTCCATCGGGTTCAACCGATTCGTGATGAACCAGCTCAACGAGCGCTTGGGTCAGTTCATCGCCGCACGCGAAATCGACCGCATCAACAACCCCGACCTGCGTGTGGCACGCAACCTCGCAGCCCTGTTTCACCCGCTGCTCTCGCCCAACGTCGATGGCATCCTGCGCATCACCCAGCAAGAGTTGGCTTATCTGGTGGGGCTGTCGCGCCAGCGGGTCAACGAAGCCCTGTCCACGCTGTCGGTCAAAGGCTGGATACGCGTCGAATACGGCGGCCTGCGCGTGCTCGACCTGGCCGCGCTGCGTTCGGGCGAGCTGGAGCCGGGTTAAGCGTCTTTCTCCTGCGCAATTCCTTTTTCATTCACCCATTCATCTGGGATGATCCCCCCCATGACGACCGACAAACCTGCCCGCACCCTCAAGCTCAACCCGGGCGCTGCCCCCAAGCCGCCCAGTGACCCCTATGCCCCGCGCCGCGCGCCCGTGCGCCCACCTGGCCCGGCCCGCGCCAAAAGCGTGTCCGCGTCCGCGCCCAAGCCCCCCCGTGCAGCGCCCGAGCGAGCCGGCGGCCCGCGCGGTGCGCCCCCGCCAGACCGGCGTGAGCGCAGCTGGGAAGAGCGCAACGATGGTCGCCAAGGCCCCCGCCCAGACATGCGGCAAGACCCACGCGGCCGGGCCGAGCAACCCAATGCCTATGGGCGCCCGCCGGCTGGCCCGCGCGGTGACGAGCGCGGCTGGAGCGAACGCCCCAACCCCCGCCAGGGTGACCGCCCCGGCCGCAGCGACCCCTATGGCAACCCGCGCGATCCGCGCGACGCACCCTACGGCGACCGCGCTGCGCGTGGCCCGTCCAACGCACCGCGTCCGGTGCAGCCGCACCGGCCCGACCTTGCCCGTGTCGGCAACGTGCGCGGTGAAATCCGCCTGAACAAACGCATGGCCGACCTCGGCCTGTGCTCGCGCCGCGAGGCCGACGAATGGATTGCCCGCGGCTGGGTGCTGGTCAACGGCGAACCCGCCGTCATGGGCATGCCCGTGGCGCCCGACGCCAAGGTCGACGTGTTGCCCCAGGCCCGCCACCAGCAAGCCGGGCAAGTCACCATCTTGCTGCACAAGCCCATGGGCTATGTGAGCGGCCAGCCTGAAGACGGCCACGAAGCCGCCGCCACCCTCATTGGCGCGCCCAGCCAGTGGCGCGGCGATGCCCGCCACCCCGCCGACAGCCGCCGCTTCGCCCCCGAGCACACCCGTGCCCTGGCGCCCTGCGGCCGGCTCGACATCGACTCCGTGGGCCTGCTCGTGCTCACGCAAGACGGCCGCGTGGCCCGCACCCTCATTGGTGAAAACAGCGGCATTGAAAAGGAATACCTGGTGCGTGTGCACTACGCGCCCAGCGGCCCGCAAGGCGCTGGCGTCGTCACGCAAAACGTGCAAGCCGCCTTTCCCGCCGATAAGCTGGCCCTGCTGCGCCGCGGCCTGAGCCTGGACGACCAACCGCTGAAACCCGCACAAGTGAACTGGATGAACCCGGAGCAGTTGTGTTTCATCCTCACCGAAGGCAAGAAACGCCAGATCCGCCGCATGTGCGAACAGGTGGGCCTGCACGTGGTGGGCCTCAAGCGCATCCGCATTGGCAACGTGGTGCTGGGGAATTTGCCGGTGGGGCAGTGGCGGTATCTGGGGGCGGGGGAGTCGTTTGCTTGAGCCAGTGGGCGAGACTTTGCGCTCGCATTGAAACGGGGCATAGAGTGCGGCCCCAATTGCTGCGTTCTGACCCCGGCCACAATGCTTCATGACCACCCCCACCCCACCCAAGACCCCCAAGCGCGCCGTGCTGCGCCATGTGCGCCCGTCTGATTTGCGGGGTGCTGCCCAGTTGGCTTCGCAGGCCACGCAGGGTGTGATCAACATCACCGAGGGGGTGCACCAGTCGGTGCTGCGGCGGCTGGGGTTTTCGGCTGGGGCTTCGGCCGGGCAGGCCAGTGGCCTCACCGGGCAGATTTACCGGGGCATTCGCGGTGTGGCGCACATCGTGGGCCACGGGCTGGACGGGGCGTTGGCCCTGCTGCTGCCGCTGGTGGACGACCCTGCCACGCACCCGAACGCTTCGCCCGAGCGCGAGGCGGTGCTGGCTGCGCTCAACGGGGTGCTGGGTGACCGCTTGCAGAGCTTTGGCAACCCGCTGGCCCAGCGTATGGAGCTGCGCCAAGGCGGGCAGGTGTTGCCGCTGGCGCCTGCCGCGCTGAAGGCGCAGCTGGGCCAGCCCAGCCCCCACCTGCTGTTGCTGGCGCACGGCCTGTGCATGAGCGACACGCAATGGCAGCGTAGCGGGCACGACCACGGCGAGTTTCTCGCGCAGGCGCTGGACTGCACGCCGGTTTACCTGCGCTACAACAGCGGTTTGCACACCTCCACCAATGGCCATGAACTGGCCCGGCAACTGGAGCAGCTGGTGGCGGCCTGGCCGGTGCCGCTGGAACGCATCACCATCGTGGGCCACAGCATGGGCGGGCTGGTGGCGCGTTCGGCCGTGCAGTCCGCGCGCGAGGCAGGCCAGCGCTGGCCGGCACTGTTGCGCGAGCTGGTGTTTCTGGGCACGCCGCACCACGGCGCGCCGCTGGAGCGCGCGGGCCACGGCGTGGACTTGCTGCTGGCGTCTTCGCCCCACACGCTGCCGTTTGCCAAGCTGGGCAAGATCCGCAGCGCCGGCATCACAGACCTGCGCCACGGCCATGTGCTGGACGCCGACTGGCAGGGCCGCGACCGCTTTGCCTCGCCCGACGACCACCGCACCCCGCTGCCTTTGCCCGAAGGGGTGGCCTGCTTCGCCGTGGCCGCAACGCTGGCGCCCAAACGCGGTCTGCTGGCCGACCGGCTGATGGGCGACCGGCTGATGGGCGACGGCCTGGTGCCGCTGAACAGCGCGCTGGGCCAGCACGACGAGCCAGCCCGGCGCCTGGTGTTTGCCCGCGAAAGCCAGTACCTGGCCTACCGCACCGGCCACCTGGACCTGCTGTCAAGCCGCGAGGTGGCAGCGCAGGTGTTGGCGTGGTTGCGCCCCGTGCCCGACGCCGGGGCTTGAAAAACCCCGCCCCGCCCATAATTCACGCCTTGCGTGGGCGCTCTGATGTGAGCGCGTCTGTGTTTTTCAAACTTCTATTGGTTCCATGAGCAAACAAACCCTGTCATTCCAGGCCGAGGTGTCGCAACTGCTGCACCTCGTCACCCATTCGCTGTACTCCAACCCCGACATTTTTTTGCGCGAGCTGGTGTCCAACGCCTCGGACGCTTGCGACAAGCTGCGTTTTGAAGGCCTGAACAACGCCGCGTTGTTTGAAGACGCGCCGAACTTGGACGTGCGCGTGGCGTTCGACAAAGACGCCAAGACGATCACCATCACCGACAACGGCATTGGCATGAGCCTGGCCGAAGCGGTGGAGCACCTGGGCACCATTGCCAAGAGCGGCACCAAAGACTTCATGAGCCACCTCAGCGGTGACCAGAAGCAGGACGCGCAGCTGATTGGCCAGTTTGGCGTGGGCTTTTATTCGGGCTTCATCGTGGCCGACCAGATCGTGGTGGAAAGCCGCCGCGCCGGCCTGCCCGCAGCCGAAGGCGTGCGCTGGACCAGCGGCGGCACCGGCGACTTTGAGGTGGAAGCCATTGAGCGCGCCGCCCGGGGCACTAGCATCATCTTGCACCTGCGCGAGGACAAGAGCGAGTACCTGAGCCACTGGAAGCTCAAACAGATTATTGGCAAATACTCGGACCACATCAGCCTGCCCATCCTGATGCAGAAGGAAGAGTGGGACGCCGAGAAGAGCGAGTATGTGCAGCAAGACGCGTGGGAGGCCGTGAACTCGGCCAACGCGCTGTGGGCGCGCAGCAAGAAAGACATTTCTGACGAGCAGTACGCCGAGTTTTACAAAAACCTCAGCTACGACCAGGACGCGCCGCTGGCCTGGAGCCACAACCGCGTGGAAGGCAGCACCGAATACACGCAGCTGCTCTACATTCCGGCCAAAGCGCCGGTGGACCTGTGGAACCGCGATCGCAAGTCGGGCATCAAGCTGTACGTCAAGCGCGTGTTCATCATGGACGAGGCCGAGGCGCTGATGCCTTCGTACCTGCGCTGGGTCAAGGGCGTGGTCGATTCGGCTGATTTGCCGCTCAACGTGAGCCGCGAACTGCTGCAGGAAAGCCGCGACGTGAAAGCCATTCGCGAAGGCAACACCCGCCGCGTGCTGGCCATGCTGGAAGACCTGGCCAAAAAAGACGTGGCGCCCAAAGCCGAAGAGGGCGCCGACGGCGTGACCGACGTGGTGAGCGCTGAGGACAAAGCTGCAGCTGAGAAGGACGCGGGCAAGTACAGCGCGTTTTACGCCGAATTTGGCTCGGTGCTGAAGGAAGGCTTGGGTGAAGACTTCGCTAACCGCGACAAGATCGCGAAGCTGTTGCGCTTTGCCAGCACCGCCAGCGACGCCGTGGCCGTGGGCTTTGCCGACTACAAGGCGCGCATGAAGGAAGGCCAGGAGGCCATCTACTACATCACCGCCGACAGCATTGCCGCTGCCAAGAGCAGCCCGCAGCTGGAGGTGTTCAAGAAAAAGGGCATCGAGGTGCTGCTGATGGCCGACCGGGTCGACGAGTGGGCGCTGTCGCACCTGCACGAATTCGACGGCACGCCGCTGCAGAGCGTGGCCAAGGGCGCGGTCGACCTGGGTAAGCTGCAGGACGAAGAAGAGAAGAAGGCCGCCGAAGCCGCCGCCGAAACCTTCAAACCCGTGCTGGACAAGCTGAAGGAAGCGCTGAAAGACAAGGCGCAGGACGTGCGCGTGACCACCCGTTTGGTGGACTCGCCCGCCTGCCTGGTGGTGGAAGACCACGGCATGAGCACGCAGCTCGCCCGCATGCTCAAGCAGGCTGGCCAGCAGGCACCCGATGTGAAGCCTATTCTGGAGGTGAACGCCGAGCACGCGCTGGTGAAAAAGCTCGACGGCAGCGCGCACTTTGACGATCTGGCGCACATTTTGTTTGACCAGGCGCTGCTGGCCGAAGGGGGGTTGCCTGAAGACCCGGCCGCGTATGTGAAGCGCGTCAACGCGCTGCTGGTGTGATGTGGGACGCGGCGCAGGGGTAACGGGCTGTGACGGCGGGCACTTCTGAGTGTTCGCCTGAATCACACCAGAATCACCCGTGCCGTTTTACGAAGGCCTTTCCATGAAAAATGTTCCTTATTCGCGCCACTTGCTGGCGGTCACGCTCGCCGTCAGTGCCCTGCTGGCCGGCTGTTCGTCCATGGGCGTCGGCATCGGCATTCCGGTCGGACCGTTCTCGATCGGGGTTGGCGTGGGTTCGGGCGGGGTCAACCTGGGTGTGGGCACCAGCGTGGGCCCGGTCGGCGTGGGCGTGGGGGTCAACCAGGACGGGCGGGTGAACGCCGGCGCCGGCGTAGGGGTGAGCACCCCCATCGGCAACAGCAACGCTCAAGTGGGTGTGGGCGTGGGCACCAGCACCACCGTCTACGACCCCAACGAAAAGAAATAGGCAGCGCGCTGCGCGGTTCCGCACAAAGGCCCACCCGGGTTGCCCTGGGTGGGCCTTTGCTTTGGGGTGGCGAATCAGGCCAGCGTGATCGTCACATCGATGTTGCCGCGGGTCGCACTGGAATAGGGGCAGACCTGGTGCGCGGTGTCCACCAGCGCCTGGGCCTGGGTGCGGTCCATGCCGGGCAGGTGCACCGTCAGGCGCGCGGCGATGCCGTAGGCCTGGCCTACGGGGCCCAGATCCACTTCGGCGTCCACGGCCACATCGGCCGGCACGGCCAGCTTCATCTGGCCTGCCACGGCCTTGATGGCACCGATGAAACAGGCCGAGTAACCGGCGGCGAACAGCTGTTCGGGGTTGGTGCCATTGCCAGGTGCGCCGGGCGGCGTGTGCGTCACGACCAGGCGGCCGTCGTCGGACCGGGATGCGCCGTCGCGGCCCCCGGTGGTGTGGGTGCGGGCGGTGTAGAGAACTTTGTCGAGGGAGGCCATGGGGTTCCTTGGTGGTGGGTTGCTTCGTTGAAGCGGGGTGAAAAATGGGGTTAGGCCATGAGGCGCTTGCGCAGCGCCTGCACCTGGCGGGTGAGCGCCACGGCCTCGGACACTTCGCACTGCGAGACCTGCAGCACGCAGCCAGGAATGCGCCGGGCGCGGGTCTTGAGTTGCCGCCCCTCGGCCGTGAGGCGGATCAGCACGCGGCGCTCATCGACCGCATCGCGCAGCCGCGACACCAGGCCCGCCGCCTCCAGGCGCTTGAGCAGCGGCGTCAGCGTGCCGGAATCGAGGCTGAGCCGTTCGCCCAGCTCGGACACGGTCACGCCGTCCTGTTCCCAGAGCACCAGCAAGACCAGGTACTGCGGGTAGGTGAGGCCCAGTTCGTCGAGCAGCGGCTTGTAGATTTTGGTCATGGCCAGCGATGCCGAATACAGCGCAAAGCAGAGCTGGTTGTCGAGCCGCAGGGCTTGGTCGGAGAGGGCGGTGTCAGGGGTGTGGCGTGTGACCATGGGTTGAACTGTAGAGGGCAATTAAATTGTGTGCAATTTAATTGCGAATAACCATGGGCCGGACAAGGCTTCATGGAAGCGCGGCGCAGGTCACACCATCAGCGGCTCGCCCTGCATCTCTTCAATTTGCTCCACCAGCATGTCCACCTGGCCCTGCCAGTAGTCGCGGCTGCCGAACCAGGGAAAGTTGATGGGGAAGGCCGGGTCGTCCCAGCGGCGGGCGAGCCAGGCGCTGTAGTGGATCAGGCGCAGCGTGCGCAACGGTTCGATCAGCGCCAGCTCGCGCCGGTCAAACGTGCGGAACTGTTCGTAGCCGTCTACCAGCGCACCGAGCTGCTGGGTTTGCTGGCGGCGGTCGCCGCTGAGCAGCATCCACAGGTCTTGCACCGCCGGGCCGGTCCGCGCGTCGTCGAGGTCCACAAAATGCGGGCCGGCACCGGGCAGGTCGGCTGGCGTCCACAAGATGTTGCCGGGGTGGCAGTCGCCATGCAGGCGCAGGCGCTGGATGCCGTCTTCGCAGCCCGGCTCATGGGCGCGCAGCACGGGGTGCGTCTCGATCAGCGCCAGAGCCTCCTCCAGCGCGGCGGACCAGGCGGTTTGCACTTCGGGCGCCACCATGTGGTGCTTGAGCAGCCAGTCGCGTGGCTCGTGTGCAAATGCGGCCACGTCCAGCGCCGGGCGGGCCACAAAGGGACGCGCCGCGCCCACCGTGTGGATGCGCGCCAGAAAGCGGCCAATCCATTCCAGCACCTCAAAGTCGTCCAGCTCGGGGCGGCGCCCACCGCGGCGCGGGCTCACCGCAAACGCAAAACCGCCAAAGTGGTGCAGCGTGGCGCCGTTCACCACCAGCGGCGGGACCGCCGGTATCTCGGCGCTCACCAGTTCGGCGGCAAAGGCGTGTTCTTCGGCAATCTGCGCGTCGCTCCAGCGTTCGGGCCGGTAAAACTTCGCCACCACCTGGTCGAAGCCGTCATGGGGTGTTTCCAGGTAAATCTGGTAAACCCGGTTTTCAAAGCTGTTGAGCGCAGCCAGGCGACCGTCGCCCCACAGGCCGATGCTGGCCAAGGCGTCCTGCACCACGTCGGGTGTGAGGGCGGTGTAGGGGTGCGAGTGGTTGCTGAGCGGTTGGGTCATGTGCCGATTGTGGCCTGCGCCGGCGTGCCAGAATCGCGGCATGAAACGCTTGAAACAACGCCGGCTGCATCTGATGCGCCGGGGACTCTGGTATTCGCTGGCCCTCTGCCTGGTGATTTTGCTGCTGGGCGGTGTGGGGTTTTGGGCGCTGGAGCCGGGCATCGAGACGCTGCAAGACGGCCTGTGGCTGTCGTTCACCACGGCGGCCACCGTGGGTTATGGTGATGTGGTGCCTCGCACCTCCACGGGGCGCATGTTTTCCGTGCTGGTGGTCCTTGTGGGACTGGCGGTGTTGTCGATGGTGACGGCATCGCTGGCGGCCATCTTCGTGGAACGCGAAGTGGAGGAAGAGGAGCGTCAGATTCAACACGATCTGATGCACGAGATCCGTTTGCTGCGCGAACAGATTCGCCTCGTTCAGGCCCGTCTGGACCAGACTTCGCCGCCCCCCAAACAACAGGCCCCTTTGTGAAATCTGTGAAATCCGTGAAATCCGAAAAGACCCTTCAGGAACAGTTGCCCGAACTGCGCGCGGGCCAGTCGGTCGAGCTGCTGAAAGAGCTGCATATCCTGACCCGAGAAGGCAAGCTCAACCAGGACACGCGGCGCAAGCTCAAGCAGGTCTACCACCTGGTTCAGTTCATTGAGCCCTTGCTGGCCGAGGTGTTGAAAGCGCGGGGCGACGTGACGCTGGCCGACCACGGCGCGGGCAAGTCCTACCTGGGCTTCATCCTGTACGACCTGTTTTTCAAAGACAAACCGGTGGGCCACGTCTACGGCGTGGAAGCGCGCGCCGAGCTGGTGGACAAGTCGCGCGCGCTGGCCCTGCGCCTGGGCTTTGACCGTATGGCCTTTCTGGCCACGACGGTGCAGCAGGCGCTGACCCACCGCGAACTGCCTGCCACCATCGACGTGGTGACGGCGCTGCACGCCTGCGATACCGCCACCGACGACGCCATTGCCTTTGGCCTGGCCAAGCAGGCGCGCCACATGGTGCTGGTTCCGTGTTGCCAGGCCGAGGTGGCCGGCGTGATGCGCCAGCACAAGGCGCTGAGCCTGTCGCGCACGCCGCTGGCCGAGCTGTGGCGCCACCCGCTGCACACACGCGAATTTGGCAGCCAGATCACCAACGTGTTGCGCTGCCTGCAGTTGGAGGCGCATGGCTACAGCGTCACGGTGACTGAACTGGTGGGGTGGGAGCATTCGATGAAAAACGAGCTGATACTGGCCCGTAGAATGACCGACGACCGGTCCGGCACCCGTGACCGGTCCCGTGAGCGCCTGTTGCAGGTGCTTGAAACCTTGAATTTGCATGAACTCACGCAGCGTTTCGCGGTCTGAAGCTCTCAGTCGCTGTGCGCCGTCAGGCCTCCGTCGTCTGGCGCTCTTCGTGGCGGCACCATGTGCCGCCGTTCCCCGGTGTTCAAGTCAGCGTCCCGCTGATGCCGGTTAGCCTGTTGGTTTCGTGCGCGGCCTGGCCGCAGCGCGCGGCATTTGTACCCAGGCTTCCAACCAGGAGAACCTGTCCATGGTGACCGATTTTTCTTTTCTCTTTCAGTCCATGGCCTGGCCGCTGGTGCTGCTGCTGGCCTGGTTTCTGGCCGAGCGCTGCTACGCGTTGTGGCGCATACCGCGCGTTTCCAGTTACGTGGCGGTGGGGCTGCTTGGCGGTCTGCTGAACCTGCCCGGCCTCACCGGCGATGTGCCAGGCCTGCCGTTCCTGGCCAACGTCGCGCTCTCCCTGGTGCTGTTTGAACTGGGCTACCGCATCAACCTGCGCTGGTTTCGCCACAACCCCTGGGTGTTCTTGCTGGGGGTGGTCGAATCCATCGTCACGTTTGGGTTGATCTACACCGTCACCGGCTGGTTTGACCTGGCGATCGACGTGCGCCTCATCATCGCGGCGTTGTCCATCTCGGCTTCGCCCGCCGGCATTGTTCGGGTGGCCAACGAGCTGCGAAGTGCCGGTCAGGTGACGGAGCGGGTGCTGCACCTGTGCGCCATCAATTGCCTCATGTCGGTGCTGGCGCTCAAGCTGGTGGTGGGTTACTGGTACCTCAGCACCTCGGGTGACCTGGCGCTGGCCGCCTTTGGCAGCATCCATGTGCTGGCCACGTCGGTGGCCGTGGGCGCCTTGCTGGGCGTGGCGGTGCCCTGGCTGCTGCGCCAGCATGGCACGCACGAGCGCAGTGTCACCGTGGTGTTTGCACTGGCGGTGCTGCTGCTCACCACCATGTCCTATGGGCTCAAACTCTCGCCTTTGCTGGCGGCGCTCACCTTCGGCATTGTGGCGCGCGAGCGCCGTGTGCACCTGACCAATGCGCAGCGCGACTTTGGCACGGCCGGCGACCTGCTCTCGGTGTTTTTGTTTGTCTACATCGCCTCGCTGCTGGACTGGGCCGATGTAGGCACTGGCGCACTGCTGGGCGTCTTGCTCATTGTGGTGCGCGCCGCCTCCAAGGTGGGCTGCAGCCTGGCGGCAGCACGGCTTTCCGGCATCACCGAGCGCAAGGGCTTGCTGACCGGTCTGGCGCTCACGCCCATGTCGGCTTTCGCCATTCTGTTGCTGGAGCAAAGTCGGCTCTACGGCTTTGACCCGGCGGTGCAGGTGCTCTCGGCCATGGCCGGCATGATGCTGGTGCAAGAGCTGCTGGGCCCGGTGGTGACGCAGCGCGCCCTGATGGCGGCCCAGGAAACCCATGTGACGAAAGAGGGCTGAGCCATGCCACTGGAAACATTCAAAGCATCGAAATCGCTCACCATGGGTGTCGAGCTGGAACTGCAGCTCGTCAACACCTACGACATGGACCTGTCGAGCAGCGCCAACGACTTGCTGGAACTGCTGCGGCGCAAGCCCTTCCCGGGCGTGGTCACGCCCGAGATGACCCAGAGCATGATCGAGATTGCCACTGACATCCAGACCGAGCATGGCCCTCTGCTGGCCCAGTTGCGCGAGATCCGCGACACGCTGCTGAAGGCCGGAGACCGGCTCAACATCGAGATCGCAGGCGGTGGCACGCACCCGTTTCAGCGCTGGTTTGAGCAGCGCATTTTTTCCAAACCGCGCTTTCAGGAGCTTTCGGGCCTGTACGGTTATCTGGCCAAGCAGTTCACCGTGTTCGGCCAGCATGTGCACATTGGCTGCGCCAGCCCCGACGAAGCGCTGTTTTTGCTGCATTCGCTCAACCGCTACGTGCCGCATTTCATCGCCCTGTCTGCTTCATCGCCCTTCTCGCAGGGCGTGGACACGTTGTTTGACTCGGCGCGCCTGAATTCGGTGTTTGCCTTCCCCCTGAGCGGGCGTGCACCCTTCATGCTCAGCTGGGAAGAATTTGCCAACGTGTACTTCACCAAAATGGAGTCCACCGGGGTGGTGAAGTCCATGAAAGACTTTTACTGGGACATCCGGCCCAAGCCGGAGTACGGCACCATTGAGCTGCGCGTGTGCGACACGCCGCTGACTGTGGAGCGCGCCGCTGGTCTTGCCTGTTACCTGCAGGCGCTGTGCCGCCATTTGCTGGAACGCAGCGAACCACCGCCCGAAGAAGACGATTACCTCGTCTACACCTACAACCGTTTCCAGGCCTGCCGCTTCGGGCTCGACGGCATGATGGTGAACCCCAAATCGCGCGAGCAAATCAGCATTCGCGAAGATATTTTGGCGACCCTGCGCCACCTGGGTCCACACGCCGAGGCCCTGAACTCCCAAGCGGCGCTGGACGAGATTGAACGCACCGCCGCGCGCGATGGCAACCACGCCAGCTACCTGCGCAAGCAGTTTGCCCAGAGCGGCAGTGTGGAAGGCGTGGTGCGTGCCAGCGTGGAAGCCTTGCGCAGCGGACCGGTGTGAGCGTTTGGCGGGAACACAGCGCAGAAAAGCGGGGTGTTTCCGGTCCTTCTGAGGGCTTGTCAGGCAACTTCTTACAGAACGAATGGCGGTGCGCCGACTTAACGTTTTGAAACGGGTTGAATACAGTTTGACACATGGACAAACAGTTTGTTTTGTCCCCCTCTCTCTGAACAGGACCCCGCCATGAACTCCACCCAAAGCCGCCTCAACCCCTTCGTTCTCATGCTCGACCCTGAGGCCGTGATCAGCGCCATGGAAGGCAGTGCCAACCTACGCGGCCTGCGCCAGCGTATTTGCCAGCCCGCTGGACAAGCCCCTGATTCCCAAGACCCACGGCCAGATGCTGGACTTCGATGCCGTGATTGACGCGGATGACTTCATGGACAGCGGCAGCGAGTTTTACGCAGACGCCCAGCCAGCGCTGCACGCGGTGCACTGACCTGAAGGCCCACCCCCGCCGCGCTGCACGCGAAGCCCTTCAAGGGGGCCACGCTGGCGGCACAGCAAAGCCGGTTTCGCAGCGCTCTTGAGCGAAGCCCGCGCCCCAGAGGTTTATTTGGCGAAGCGTTTTCTCGTCAATGCCAAGGCCAGCCAAAAGGCGGCTACCGCATAAAAGACCAGCACCGCAGCATGCAGCCATGGCTTGTCTGGCCATTGGTCCATGAAAAGCGGGCGCACCAGCTCCACCGCATTCGTCAGCGGCAGCCAGTCTGAAATGGTCCGCACGACCCCCGGCAGTTGCTCCCTCGGAAAGAACACCCCCGAGAGAAACATCATGGGCGTGAGGAACAGCGTGAAGTAGTAGGTGAAAAAGTCGTAGCCCTTGGCCAGTGCGTTGAACACCAGGGCAATGCACGAAAACGTGACACCCACGCCCAGCAGCACCGGCCACGCCAGCAGCAGCTTGGAGCTGTGGCTGATGCCCAGCGCCAGCATCACCAGCATGATGGCCGTGACCGAAAACAGCGCCTTGAAGCCGGCCCACAGCATTTCGGCCAGCACCACGTCGTCCAGGCTCACCGGCGCGTTCATGATGCCGTCCCAGGTTTTTTGCACATGCATGCGCGAGAAGGCCGAATACAGCGCCTCAAAGCTCGCCGCGTTCATGGCGCTCATGCAAATGCTGCCGCTGGCTAAAAACAAGATGTAAGGCACGGCCACCGCGCCCTGCGGTGTGTTGATGGTGACTTGCCCCACCAGCGCCCCCATGCCGTAGCCAAACGCCACCAGCCACATCAGCGGCTCGGCAATGTTGCCCACCAGGCTGGGGATGGCGAGCTTTTTCCACACCAGCAAATTGCGCAGAAACACCGGCCACCAGCGCGCCGAGAGGCGCGGCAGCGCCCAGTGAGACAAGGGGGCAGACGCCACAGGGTTGTTCATATCAGCCTTCCTCTCGGATCTGGCGGCCGGTCAATTTCAAAAACAGGTCCTCCAGGTTGGCCGGGCGGTGCAGGGTGCGCAGCTGGGGGCGGGCACCCAGCGCCGCCAGCAGCGGCAGCGCTTGGGCGGTGTAGAAAAACACGGTTTCACCGCTCACCTCGACCCGCGCGGCCAGGCCGCGCAAGCTGGCGTGCGCCTCGTCGCGGGCCAGCGCCAGCGCCCCGTTGCCATACACCTCCACCACGTCGGGCTCCAGGTGCTGCGCAATCAGCTCGCGCGGGCGCCCCTCGGCAATCTTGCGGCCGTGGTCCAGCACCAGCAAGCGCGAGCACAGGCGCTCGGCCTCGTCCATGAAGTGCGTGGTGAGCAAAATGCTCTTGCCCTGTTGCAACAGCAACTGCAGCCGCTCCCACATCAGGTGGCGGGCCTGCGGGTCCAGTCCGGTGGTGGGCTCGTCCAGCATCAGCAGGCGCGGGTCGTTCACCAGCGCCCGCGCCAGACTCAGCCGGCGTTTCATGCCGCCTGACAGCTCGCCGGGCTTGGCGTCGGCCTTGTGCGCCAGGGCGGCGAATTCGAGCAGCTCCGGGATGCGCGGGCGAATCTGCGCGGCACTCATGCCGAAATAGCGGCCATAAACCAGCAGGTTCTCCGCACAGCTGAAGTCCGGGTCCAGCGTGTCCATCTGGCTCACCACGCCCAGCTGCGCCTTGATGGCCAGCGCATCGCGCGGCATGTCCAGGCCACCAAAGGCGGTGATCTGTCCAGCGTCGGGCGCCGTCAGCCCCAGACACATGCGGATGGTGGTGGTTTTGCCGGCACCATTGGGTCCGATCACGCCCAGGCACTCGCCCGGTTCAATGTCAAACGACAGATCGTCCACCACCGTGGCGTTGCCGTAGCGTTTGACGAGGTGCTGGCAGGTGAAAAGAGGGGTTGTCACGGGGCTTTGAGGGCGGTTTGGGTGGTCCGATTATGGCCAGTGCGTCGCTCTTCGATGGCTGGGATAATGCGGCATCTCTTGTTTTGGCCCTGGCCTCTGCCCATGTCTTTCGCTGTTTTTCTCCAATACCTGCTGCCCAAACGCGCGCTGACCGTGTTTGCCGGCTGGTGCGCCAATTCGCGGGCTTCGTGGTGGGTGCGCAATGTCATTCCCTGGTTCATCCGGCGCTATGGGGTGAACATGGCCGAGGCGGCCAATTCGGACCCGCGCAGCTACGCCACGTTCAACGAATTTTTCACCCGCTCGCTCAAGCCCGGCGTGCGCCCTTTGGCTCGGGCCGACTTTGTGTGTCCGGTGGATGGCGCGATCAGCCAGTACGGGCCGATTCAGCGTGACCAGATCTTTCAGGCCAAGGGCCACCACTACAGCACGCAGGCGCTGGTGGGTGGCGATGCCGAACTGGCGGCGCAGTTTGACGACGGCGCATTTGCCACCATTTACCTGAGCCCTAAGGACTACCACCGCATTCACATGCCGGCTGAAGCGCGGCTGCGGCGCATGATCCATGTGCCCGGCGAGCTGTTTTCGGTGAACCCGGCCACGGCGCGCGGCGTGCCGGGGCTGTTTGCGCGCAACGAGCGCGTGGTGTGTGTGTTTGACGTGCCGCACGGTGGCCGCGGCAGCCAGGACACCCGGCCGTTTGTGCTGGCGCTGGTGGGTGCCACCATTGTGGGCAGCATGGCCACGGTGTGGCATGGCGTGGTGAACCCGCCGCGCCCGGGCAAGGTGCGCGAATGGACTTACGACGACCAGGTGTTCCGCCTGCACCGTGGCGAAGAAATGGGTACCTTTTTGCTGGGCTCCACGGTTGTCATGCTGTGGCCCAAAGACACCATCGACTTCAACCCGCAGTGGATGGCGGGGCAGGGTGTGCGCATGGGCGAGGCCATGGGCCGGGCGCTGCAAGCCACACCAGCGAATTGATATTTTTTTAGCTTCAAGGAATGGCCATGACCACCATCGGAACCCCTCTGTCACCTTCGGCCACCCGGGTCATGCTGCTGGGCTCGGGCGAGCTGGGCAAAGAAGTGTTGATTGCCCTGCAGCGCCTGGGTGTGGAGACCATCGCGGTCGACCGTTACGACCACGCGCCCGGCCAGCAGGTGGCCCACCATGCGCGCACCATCACCATGAGCGACCCGGCGCAACTGCAAGCGCTGATTGAAGCCGAGCGCCCGCACCTGGTGGTGCCCGAAATTGAGGCCATTGCCACGCCGGTGCTGCAAGCGCTGGAGGCGGCGGGCGTGGTGCGCGTGGTGCCCACCGCACGGGCGGCCCGCCTGACGATGGACCGCGAGGGCATTCGCCGCCTGGCCGCTGAAACGCTGGGTTTGCCCACCAGCCCGTACCAGTTTTGCGATTCTCTGCCAGAGCTGCAGGCGGCCATTGACGCGGGTATTGGCTACCCCTGCATCGTCAAGCCGGTCATGAGCAGCAGCGGAAAAGGCCAGAGCAAGATCGACGGACCGGCCGATGTGCAAAAGGCCTGGGACTACGCCATGGCCGGCGGCCGGGTGGGGCCGGGCCGCATCATCGTGGAAGGCTTTGTGGATTTCGATTACGAAATCACCCAGCTGACCGTGCGTGCCATGGGGGCCAACGGCGAAATTGAAACGCATTTTTGCGACCCCATTGGCCATGTGCAGGTGAGCGGTGACTACGTGGAAAGCTGGCAGCCGCACCCCATGACACCGGCCGCGCTGGCCGAGTCGCGCCGGGTGGCCAAGGCCATTACCGACAACCTCGGCGTGGGCCACGATGGCCAGCCCTCGGGCTTGGGCTTGTATGGGGTGGAGCTGTTCGTGAAGGGCGACCGGGTGTGGTTCAGCGAGGTGAGCCCGCGCCCGCACGACACCGGCATGGTGACCATGATCACCCAGTGGCAAAACGAATTTGAGCTGCACGCCCGCGCCATTTTGGGCTTGCCGGTGAGCACGGCGCTGAAGAGCCCGGGCGCCAGCGCCGTCATTTACGGCGGGGTGGACGCGCACGGCATCGTGTTTGACGGCGTGGACGACGCCTTGCGCGTGCCCAACAGCGAGGTGCGCCTGTTTGGCAAACCCGAGAGTTTCACCAAGCGCCGCATGGGTGTGGCGCTGGTGCACGACGCCGACGTGGACGTGGCGCGGACACAGGCCAAGCTGGCGGCCAGCAAAGTCAAGCCGCGCACGGCCTGACGCGACTCAGGCCTTGCGCCCCGCCGCCTGGTGGATGGCCGCCCGCACGCGCGGGTAGGTGCCGCAGCGGCAGATGATGCCGCTCATGGCGTCGTCAATCTGCTCGTCGGTGGGTTGCGGGTGGGTGGTGAGCAAGGCGTGGGCTTGCATCAGTTGGCCGCTCTGGCAGTAGCCGCACTGCACCACGTCCAGCGCGGTCCAGGCTGCGCGCAGCGCGTCGGCCACCGGGCCTTGCAGCCCTTCAATGGTGGTGACCGACTTGCCCGCCGCGCTGCCCAGCGGCGTCACGCACGAGCGGGTGGGCACGCCGTCCAGGTGCACGGTGCAGGCGCCGCACAGCGCCATGCCGCAGCCAAATTTGGTGCCGGTGAGTTGCAGTTCGGCGCGCAGCACCCACAGCAAAGGTGCGTCGGGTTCCACATCCACCTGGGTGGGCTGGCCGTTGAGTTCAATGGGGGTCATGGTGGGGTTCTGGTGTGCGGGTGAGTGTTCAGGCCAGCCGCAGCGGCAGGCTGCGAAGGCGCTGGCCGGTGAGGGCAAACAGGGCGTTGGCCACGGCGGGCGCAATCGGCGGCAGGCCCGGCTCGCCCACGCCCTCGGGTGGTTCGGTGCTGGGCATCACCGCGCATGCCACGGCTGGGCATTCGTGCATGCGCAGCGCGGCCTGGTCGTGGAAGTTGCTGGCTTGCGCCTGGCCGTTGACGATGTCGATCTGCCCGTACAGCGCAGCAGAGAGACCAAAGACGATGGCGCTTTCCAGTTGCTGCACGATCAGCTGCGGGTTCACCGGCGTGCCGCAGTCGATGGCGCACCACACGCGGTGCACCTGGATGCTGTTGTCGGCCCGCACGGACACCTCGGCCACTTGCGCCACCACCGAGCCAAACGACTCGTGCAGCGCCACACCGCGCGCGCGCCCTGGCGCGGCGGGCTGGCCCCAGCCGCTCAGGCTGGCCACCTTTTGCAGCACCGCCAGGTGGCGCGGATGCTGCTGCAGCAAGCTGGCCCGAAAGGCCACCGGGTCGGCTTGGGCGGCGTGGGCCACTTCGTCCAGAAAGCACTCTTTGAAAAACGCCTGGTGCGAATGCCCCACGGCACGCCAGAAACCCACTTGCAGCGGCAGGTCCACCGCCTCGTGGGCAATGCGCGCGGCGGGCCATTCGTAGGGCTGGTCAAAGGCGCCTTCGGCGCTGGTTTTGTCGGGGCCGCCACCGGGCAGACCAAACTGGCGCTTGAGCACCTGCGGCATGATGGCCTGGCCCGCCGAGGTGTTTTTCCAGGCCAGCAACTGGTCTTGGGCGCTCAGCCCGGCGGTGAAGCGCGACACGCAGGCCGGGCGGTAAAAGTCGTGCTGCATGTCCTGTTCGCGCGACCACACGGTTTGCACCGGCGAGCCCTCGGCTGCGCGCGCGATGGCCGCGGCCTGGGCAATGAAGTCCACTTCCAGCCGGCGGCCGAAGCCACCGCCGAGCAGCATCACGTTGACCGTCACGGCTTCGGGTTTCAGGCCCAGCACGCTCGCCACCGCGTCGCGGGCCATGCTGGGCACCTGCGTGGACACCCACACCGTGGCCTGGCCGTCTTTGAGCAGCACGGTGCAGTTCATGGGCTCCATGGTGGCGTGCGCCAGGTAGGGCGCGCGGTACTCGGCGCTCACGGTGCGGGCCGCTCCTTGCAGTGCCGCGTCCACGTCCCCGGTGCTGAAGTAGCTGAAGCCCTTGGCACCGCTGTCCAGCGTCTGGGCCAGCTGGGTCATCACGTCGGCGCTGTTGAAACCGGCCAGGGCGCCGTGCTCCCAGGTGATGTCGACCGCGGCCAGTGCGCGCTGGGCCTGCCACGGCCGGCCGGCGATCACCGCCACACCGCCGGTGCCGCCGTGCAGCGGCTCCACCGCCAGCACCTGGCGCACGCCGGGCGCTGCGCTGGCGGCGGCAGCGTCAAACCGGGCCACACGCCCACCCAGCGTGGGGCACATGGTGACGGCGGCATACAGCAGGCCGGCTGGTAGCACGTCCATGCCAAATTGCCCGCTGCCCGTGATCTTGGCCTGGCTGTCCAGCCGGTGCATGGGCTGGCCAATGAGTTTGAATTCAGCGGGCGTTTTCAGCCGGATGCTGGACGGCACAGGAACCAACGCGGCCGCAGCCACGAGCGAGCCGTAGTCCGCAATTTGGCCGCTGGGGCCGAGCACCTGGCCGCGCTCGGTGCGGCAGTCGGCCAGCGCCACGCCCCACTGCTGCGCCGCCGCTGCCAGCAGCATCTGGCGTGCAGCAGCGCCGGCTTCTCGCATGGGCAGCCAGAGGTCTTTCACGCTGGACGAGCCGCCCGTCATCATCACGCCCACATGGCTCACCACCTTGGCCGTGAGGTGGCTGGCTGCACGGCGCACCAAGCCCTGGCTGTCGGGGTGAAACGGCAAGCCGTCCACCACCGCGCTGATGTTGTTGTAAATCTTGTCGATGGGCGCCATCTCGGTCGTGACGCGGATCCAGTCGGCATCGAGTTCGTCGGCCAGCAGCATGGACAGCGAGGTCAGCACGCCCTGGCCCATTTCGCTTTTGCTCATGATCACCGTGACGGTGCCATCCGCCGCGATCTTGACCCAGCCATTGAAGGCCGCTTGCCCTTCTTGCAGCGGCAGGGGGTCGTCGGTGAGCAGGCGCTGGCGCGGTGGCAGCACGGCCCAGCCCAGCACCAGCGCGCCGGTGGCCGCCAAGCTGCTCAAAATGAATTTTCTACGGGTGGTGGTCATGGGTTGGTGTGTGGGCGGGGTGTGGGTGCGGCGCATGGGCCAGGCGGTCGTGCCTGCCAAGGCGGCTGGGCCACGAGCCTACAGGGATTGTTGCGATGCTGCCACCTGCGTGCGCTGAAACCTCGCGCGTAAGATGCCAGCCATGCACGCTCAAGCCCGTTATTGGTCCGATCTCACCACCGCCGATTTTTCGGCGTTGGACACCCGCCGCGCCATTGCTGTGCTGCCTGTGGCCGCCACCGAACAGCACGGCCCGCACCTGCCGCTGTCGGTGGACACCGACCTGGTCAACGGCGTGATGGCTGCCGCGCTGCCGCATCTGGCACCCGATCTGCCCGCGCTGTTTTTGCCCACCCAGGCGGTGGGTTTCAGCCCGGAACACGCCCGGTTTGCTGGCACCCTCACGCTCAAGGCGGAAACTGTGTTGCGCGTGTGGACCGAGTTGGGCGAGTGTGTGGCCGCCAGTGGGGTGAACAAACTGGTGCTGTTCAACGCCCACGGTGGCCAGGTGGGCGCCATGGATCTGGTGGCGCGCGACCTGCGGGCCCGCCTGGGCATGCTGGTCTACAGCGTGAACTGGTTCAACCTGCCGCTGCGCAGCCCCGACGGGCAAGACGTGACCGCCCTGTTCAGCGCCGAAGAGCACCGGTTTGGGATTCATGCGGGCGACATTGAAACGTCGATGATGCTGGCGCTGGCGCCCGCGCGCGTTCGCATGGCGCAGGCCGAGTATTTTCGGTCCACCTCGCAAGACCGGGCCGAGCGCTTCCCCATTTTGGGCAACGGCAAAAGCGCCAAGCTGGGCTGGCAAATGCAAGACTACAACGCCAACGGCGCGGTGGGCAACGCCGCCGCCGCCACGGCCGAGAAAGGCAGGGCCGTGCTCGACGCTGCCGGCCGCGCGCTGGCGCAGTTGCTCAGCGAGATCGACCAGCTGCCGCCGGACACGCTGAGCGACAAAACCGCCTTCAGCTGAGCGGCGAAAGAGACCTGCCACGCTTGCGGACCGTGTGAATCCACCCAGGGCACCCGTGTAGCCGATTCCGCCGGGCCACCAGGTGCGTCCCCCTTGGGGGAAGCCGCGTCAGCGGCGCAGGGGCTTTGCATACGCTACCGGAGCGCGTGTCCCCACCCAGGGCACCCGTGGAACCGGCTTCGCCGGGCCACCAGGTGCGTCCCCCTCGGGGGAAGCCGCGTCAGCGGCGCAGGGGGTCATGCATAAGTGACCCAGTCGGCAAAGGCCGGCGCGTCCAGGTGCGGCAAAGTGTTGTAGGTCAGCAGCGTGTGGCGCTTGGGGTTGAACTGAAATTCGGTCACCGCGCTGTTGCGGATGCGCATGTTCAGCTCAATCGTGCCCTCTGGGCTCAGCCCCAGCACATGGCCCACGGCCGTGGCAATAGGCCCGCCGCTGGACACGATGAGCACCTTGTGGTCGTGGTGCTGCGCGCGCACATGGTCCAGCGCGCTCGTGATGCCGTGTACGAAGTCGGTGTAGCTGGGCATGCCTTGCGGGCTCACGGTGCCTGCCATCCACTGCGCCAGGCCGTCGCGCAGCAGCCGGAAGTGGTGCCGGTACAGCTCGGGTGTGTCGGGCTTTTGCAGCGGGTGCGGGTGCACGGTGTGGATCACGGCGTGGCTGTCGTATTCGTTCAGACCGGGCCAGCTCAGCGCCTCGGTGTTGTGGCCCAGCCCCTCGGCAATGCCGGCCCAGGTCTGGGCATGGCGGCGCAGGGTGCCGGTGATCACGGCGTCAAACCGCACGCCGCGCTCGGCCCAGTAGCGGCCCAGTTGCAGGCTCTGGCGCTGGCCCAGCGGGCTGAGCTGGTCGTAGTCGTCGGCACCAAACGAGGCCTGGCCGTGGCGCACAAGGTAGAGGGTTCCCATGGGCGGCATTCTGTGGGCTGGCTGTGGCGGTGCTTTGTCGCCGCAGCGACTGGCGTGCGCCGGTGCAGTCGCGCAGGCGTCTGCAGGCTTCGTTGCCGGGTGCGGTTGGCGGAACTCGCGGGGCTTTGTGGCGCTTTTGTGCGGGTATCGGTCCAAGCCCTGTGATTCAATGCACGATCATGATCGCCGTTACTTTGTCCCATGCCGCTTGATTTGCTGACCCTCTTGGCCGTTCGGCTGGCGGTGGACTTGCTGATTGCGGTGGCGTTCTTTGCGCTCATGCGCCGCTACCCCGCCATTGGTGGGCCGGGTTGGTGGGCCTCGTCGGCGGTGCTGACCATGGTGGGTTCTTTGGGGCTCTGGTTGCGGGCGGACGGACACGACCTCTTCTCAATCAGCGTCGCCAACACGGTGATGTGCGCCGGGGCGGCCTTTACCTGGCTGGGTTTGCGAAGTTACCTGGGGCTGCCCAGGCCGCTGGGCTGGGTGATCGCGGGTCTGGCGGGCTTGCTCGTGGCCAACGTGTGGCTGTTCAGCGTGTGGAATTCGGTGGCCGGGCGCCAGGTGCTGTTTTCGGTCACAGTGATCGCGGTCGGCCTGCTGGCGGTGCGTGACATCGCCCGCAGCGACCCGCAGCGCCGTGTGCCCGAGCTGCAGATGCTCAAGCTGTTGATTGCGCTGGAATGCGTGTTGCTCGGTGTACTCGGGGTGGCGGTGGTGGTCATGGCGCTGCGCTCGCAAGGGGTTTCCCTGAATCTCGTTGCACCCGCTTTTTTGTTTGCGTTGTTGCTCTCCAAACTGTTGCGTGCAGTGCTGTTCAGCGCCTTGGTGGCGTACCGATTGCGGCGCGACGGCGACCAGGCCCGCCAGGAGTTGCAGATCCGGGAGGCCGATTCCCGCGCTCTGGTGGAAAACCTCAGCGCGGGTGTCATGGTGTTCCGGCCCGACAGCACCCTGTCCCACATCAACGGCGCGGCGCGCTGCTTTCTGGGTTGGGGCGAGGGCGGTGCCAACCCGGCGTTGCCCGAACCCATTGGGCCGCGCTGGACCATGGTGGGCGAAGACGGCCAGCCCATGCGCCGCCACGAAATGCCGTTTGAACGGGTGCTGGCCACCGGCCAGCCGTTGCGCGGTGTGGTGCTGGGCATTTCGGTGGGCGAGGGCGAGCCCGTGCGCTGGGCGCTGTGCAATGCCCACCCTGAAAACGACGCCCATGGGGGCTTGCGCCACGTGGTGCTCACGTTTGTGGACATTTCTTCCCTGCGCGCCGCGCAGGAGCAGCAAAAGGCGCTGCAAAGCCAGCTCTCGCAGTCGCAAAAAATGGAAGCCCTCGGCACGCTGGCCGGCGGTGTGGCGCACGACTTCAACAATATTTTGGCCGCCATCCTGGGCAACGCCGACCTGGCGCGCCAAGACCTGGTGGCCGACGCTCCCGCGCGCGAAAGCCTGCACGAGATCAGTACCGCAGCCCGGCGCGGGCGCGAACTGGTGCGGCAGATTCTGGCCTTCAGCCGCCAGCAGCCCATGGTGCGCCAGCCGGTGCAAGTGGCCGACGTGGTGGCCGAGTCGTGCAGCTTGCTGCGTGCCGCCATCCCGCCGCAGGTGGAGCTGTTGCAGTGCTGTGCGGCGGGCATAGGTCCGGTCATGGCAGACGCCACCCAGCTGGGGCAGGTGCTGCTCAACCTGGGCACCAACGCGGTGTATGCGCTGCAAGGTCGACCCGGACGCATTGAATTTCGGGTGGACGCCCTGGCCCTTGGCCACCCGGCACTGCCCGCCGAGCTCGCCTTCAAGGCTGCCGAGCAAGGCAGAGGCGCCGTGCGCATTCAGGTAATGGACAACGGCAGTGGCATGAGCAAGGCCGTGAGCAGCCGCATGTTTGAACCGTTTTTCACCACCAAGCCCATGGGCAGCGGTACGGGCTTGGGCTTGCCGGTGGTGTTGGGCATTGTCGAGTCGCTGGGCGGCGTCATTGAAGTCCAGAGTGCGGAGGGTCTAGGCACCACGTTTTCGCTGTTTTTCGTGGTGGAGGACGCACCTCGGGAAGACAACCCTGCCAGGGTTTTGGACAGCGCCCCAGCGGTTCACGGCACAATCGACCCAAGCCCCCCTATTCACGCACCCGCCCACCTGGAGAGCCCCACCATGGCCGATGCCCCGACGACGGCGCCGCGACACATTCTGTACCTGGACGACGACGACACCCTGGTCTTTCTGGTGCGCCGCCTGCTGGAGCGCCGCGGGTACCGCGTCACCGCCTTCACCGACCAGGCGCAGGCCATCGACGCAGTACGCGAAAACCCCGAAGGCTTTGACCTGCTGATGACGGACTACAACATGCCCGGCATGTCGGGCCTGGACGTGGCCAAGGCCGTGCTTGCCCTCAGCCCCGCGCTGCCTGTGGCCGTGGCCTCGGGTTACATCACCGACGAACTGCAGTCCCAGGCCCTGGCCGCCGGCGTGCGCGAGGTGGTGTTCAAGACCGATGCGGTGGAAGCCTTTTGTGAAGTGGTGGCGCGGCTGGTCGCTGCCCCAAAGTAAATTTTTACCCCCGCACCGCAGGCGGGGTCATGTTCTTCAGTTTCAGAGCCTCAGTGGTGGCCCGTGTTCGTCAAGACCTCGGCGAACACGCTGCTGTCCACGTTGCCGCCGCACAGGGTGGTGCCGACGACCTGCCCTTTGAGGCGATCCCGTTCCTGCCACGCGGCCGCGAAACTCGCGGCTCCAGCGCCCTCGGCCACGTTGTGGGTGTCGGCAAACAGCCAGCGCATGGCTTGAGCCACTTCGGTGTCGCTGACCTTCACCACATGGTCCAGATGCGGCATCAGCACGGCCAGCGCCGCCGCATCGGCCACGCGGCAGGCCATGCCGTCGGCCAGCGCGGTGGTGACCGGCGCTTCGACCACGCGGCCCGCCGCGATCGAATCGGCGTAGGTGGTGGCGTGCGCGCTGACCACGCCGACGATGCGCGCCGGGTGCCCCAGCGCCCGCTTGGCTGCGATGGCCGAGCACGCGCCCGAGCCCTGGCCGATGGGCACGTAAACCACATCGAGCTGCGGCACGGCCTTGAAGAACTCCCACCAATACGTGCTCACGCCGCGCAGCAGGTCCTTGTGATAGCTCGGCACCATGTGCGCGCCGCGCTCGTCGGCCAGGTGCATCGCGTGTTCGCGGGCGGCCTGGAAGTCTTCACCGTGCTCGATCAGCTGCACGCCGAGCGCGCGCATGGCGTCGTTCTTTTCGGCCGAATTGCCCTGCGGTACCACGATGGAACACGCCACACCGTGCGCGCGCGCCGCCCAGCCCATGCTTTGGCCGTGGTTGCCGCGGGTGGCGCTGATCACTTCGCGCGGCATCGCGCCGCGTTGTCGGAGCTGGTCGAAATACGTCAGGCCGCCGCGGATCTTGAACGCGCCCACCGGCGTGTGGTTTTCGTGCTTCACCCAGCAGTCCGTGCCCAGGCGCTGGCTGAGCGTGCCCCAGCGGTATTGCGGTGTGGCCTGAAACGATTGGTAGACCACCTGGGCGGCGGCTTCGATGTCTTGCAGGTTGGGCAGCTGGAGGGGCATGCAATGGTCCGGTGGGTCAGAAGGTCGAGCTTAGGAGGCGCGGGCCTTGGGGGGTCTCGAGGCGCGCGGTGAGCCCTGCCGGGCCGGACTTCACCGCGAAGGTGTCCAGCCCGACGGCGCCAAGCGCCTGTTGCAGCTCCGTCGCATCGGGGTGGCTGAGCGTGATGCTTTGCAGCGCGAGCCCGCTGGTGGGCATGGCGTCGGCCGGGTGGGTGTCGCCCCACTGAATCAGCGTGGGCAACGCGCCGCCGAACAGGCGCTGCCCGTCGTCGCGCACGCTGATGCGCCATTGCAGCAGGCCGGCGGGTGTGGGGCGCGACGCGCCGATCACCGGGCCGCGGTGAATGCCCAGGCCAAGCAGGGCGGCGCTGGCCGCATCAATGTCGGGCACGCTGGCCACCCAGTGCACCAGTTGCGGGCCGTGCTCGGCCAGCCGCGCCTGCAGGGCCGGGTCGTCCAGGTCGAACCACCGCTTGAGCCCGGCGGGGCGCGTGGGTGTGGCCTGCGGGTTGATGGCGATGATTTCCAGGTAGGCGCGCGGGGCCTCGGCGCAGGCCAGCCGCAACAGCCGGTTGTGGGTGCCGAACAGCGCGTGCTCACCACCCGGACCCGGCACCACGCCCAGCGTGGCCTCGCACCAGGCCACGCCTTCAGCCAGCGTGCGCGCGGCCACCACCAGGTGGTCGATCTGTGGGGGCTGCGGCGCGGTCACAGGCGCACCGTGCCGTCGATGCAGGTCACGCTGGTGCCACCGACCCAGACGGTGCCGTGGGCATCGCGTTCGATGAACACCCGGCCTTCGCGCGCCAGCGCCGTGCCCTGCGCGGCCACGTAGCGCTCGGGCGCCAGGCCGGCGCCGATCAGCCACTGGGCCAGCGCGGCGTTCAGGCTGCCGGTGACGGGGTCTTCGCACAAGCCGTTGTTGCCGGGGAAAAAGGCGCGCACTTCAAACGCTGCGTCGCACCCCGCAGGGTGTGGCCCCACCACGCCAATGTCCAGCCCGGCCAGCACCGCCCCATCGGGCTTGAGCGCCAGCACCTGCTCGGCGCTCTTGAGCATCACGCCGCGCCAGTTCGGCCCGTTGTCGCACCAGCTGTGCGCCACGATGTCGCTGCGCGCCACACCCAGACCGCGAGCGATCAGCGCCACATCCGCTTCGTCCAATGGGCCGCTTTTGATCAGCGGTGGCGCCGCGAAGGCCAGCTGCTCGCCCTCGCGCTGGATCTTCACCAGGCCCACGCCGCATTCCTGTACCACGTGTTTCGCCTGCGGCACGCCGCCGGCTTCCAGCCACGCGTGGCAAGTGCCCAGCGTGGGGTGGCCGGCAAACGGCAGCTCGCGCCCGGGGCAGAAAATGCGGACGCGGTAGTCGGCCCCCGCAGCGCGCCCTTCGGGAGTGGGCGGCAACACAAAGGTGCACTCCGACAGGTTGGTCCAGTTGGTGAAGTGCTGCATGGCCTCGGTGATGAGTCCGCTGCCGCCGAGCACCACCGCCAGCGGATTGCCGCGGTAGGGTGTGGCGGTGAACACGTCCACCTGTTTGAAGGGTCTGGATGTTGGTGGCATGGGCGTTTTGCAGTTGCGGTTGCGTTTGCGGTCAGTGGCTGGAGCGGATGGCCCGGGCCAGCGCCGCAATGCCGGTGCGAATCTGCTCCACGTTGGCGGTGACGAAGCTCAGTCGCAGGGTGCGCGGGTCGGCGTGGTCGGCGTAAAACGCGCTGCCTGGCACAAAGGCCACGTTCTGCTCCACCGCCTTGGGCAGCAGCTCAATGGCGTTCATGCCTTCGGGCAGGCGCACCCACAGAAACATGCCGCCGTCGGGCTCGTTCCACTGCACGTCCAGGTCGGCCATTTCGGACTTCAGGGCGTCCAGCATGGCGTGGCACTGGCGCTTGTTGAGCGCGCGGATGGTGGGTATGTGGCGCTCCAGAAAACCGTCTTTGATGACCTCGGCCACCACGCGCTGGTTGAAGCTGGGGCTGTGCAGATCGGCCGCTTGCTTGGCTTGCAGCAGCTTGGGGTAAACGCTGGCGGGCGCCACCAGAAAACCGAGGCGCAAACCCGGTGCCAGAATTTTGGAAAACGAACCCAGGTAAATACAGCCGTCGGGGTTCAGTGCGGTCAGCGGTGTGGGCGGGGGCTGGTCAAACCACAGGTCGCCGTAGGGGTTGTCTTCCACCAGCGGCAGGCCCAGCCGGGCGGCGGCGTCCACCAGGGCCTGGCGCCGGGCCAGGTCCATGCTGCGACCGGTGGGGTTCTGGAAGTTGGGCAGCACATACAGAAAACGCGGCGCGGCCTGCGGGTTGGCCACCGGGTCCAGATCCAGCGTCAGCAAGCGCCGGCGCTCCAGGCTTTCGGGGTGGTCAGCGCCTGCGCCCAGCTGTTCCAGCAGCGCGGCCACGTCCACGCCGCCCTCGTCGCTGGCCACGCCTTCTATGACCGGTTCCATGGGCGAAAACGCCTGCAGCGCGCCGAGGTAGGTGGGCGTTTCCACCAGCACGCGGCTGCCCGCGTCAATCAGCACTTTGCCCACCAGGTCCAGCCCTTGCTGGCTGCCGGTGGTGATGAGCACCTGCGCCGGGTCCACCGCCCAAGGCAGGCTGGCCGCCACCCACTCGCGCAGCGGCGCAAAGCCCTCGCTGGCGGCGTATTGCAGCGAGGCGCGCCCGCTTTCCAGGCCGTGGCCGTGCAGCACCCGCTCGCAGGCCTCGGCAAACGCGTCCACCGGAAAGGTTTCGGTGGACGGCAAGCCGCCCGCAAAACTGATGATGCCGGGCTTTTCGGTCACCTTCAGGATCTCGCGGATGACCGACGGGTTCATTTTGTGGGCGCGCTGGGCCAGGGTCCAGGGGCTGTGGCTCATGGTGCTTCCTTGTGGGGTTGGGGTGTTGATGAAGTGGCGGGCGCGGCCATGCGGCGCCCCATAAAAACGGTGGCCACCACGGCCAGGGCAAAGCCCAGGGTGGTGAGGTCCAGTGATTCTCCCAGCAGCGGCACGGCGGCCACGATGCTGACGAAAGGTTGCAGCAACTGCAGCTGGCTCACCCGCAGCGCGCCGCCCAGCGCCAGGCCGCGAAACCAGGCAAAAAAACCGGCCCACATGGAAAACACGCCCACATAGACCAGCGCCAGCCAGGCCGAGGTGTTCACGGCTTGCTCGGGCCAGGTCAGCAGCGCGCCCGGCACGGTGATGGGCAGGGCCATCACGCAGACCCAGCTGATCACCCGCTCGGCGCCCAGTGCTGGCGTGACCTTGGCGCCCGCCACGTAACCCACCGAAGCCGCCAGCACGGCGCCCACCAGCAGCAGGTCGGCCCAGGCCAGGCCAAATCCGTGCCCTTGTTGCAGAGCGCGCAACACGCTGTAGGCGGCCACCAGCAGGCTGCCCAGCCCGGCAAACAGCCAGAAGCCCAGGCGCGCGCGCTGGTGCAGCAGCCAAGCCGCAGCAGCAGCGGTGGCCAGCGGTAGCAAAGCGGTGATCACAGCAGCGTGGCTCGCGGTGACGTAGCGCAGCGCCCATCCCAGCAGCAGCGGGTAGCCAATGGCGTTGCCCAGCAGCGAGAGCGCCAGCGGCTTGCGGTGCTGCGGTGCCGGCAGGGGCGAGCGCGTGGCCAGCAAGTAGATGATGGACAAGCCCCCGGCCAGTGCCGCGCGGCCCCAGGTGACAAACCAGGGCGAAAGCTGCGGCGCGTCAGCGGTGCCGGTGGCCAGCCGCGTCATGGGCAGGGTGAGCGCGAACACCACCACACCCACCAGGCCCAGCCACAGGCCCAGGGTTTGGTCGCGCTGGTCTTGCACCGACAGCAGGCTCACGCCGGTGGTCATTGCAAGTCTCCAGCGGCGCTGCCTGCCAGGCCCAGTCCGGTGCTCAGCATCCAGGCCGCGGTGAGCACCAGGGCCAGCGCCATACAGCGGTTGAACACCAGCAGCCGCCCGCCGGTGGGCTGCCCGTCCACCACCGGCCCGGCCAGCCAGTGGCGCAGCAGCGAGCCCACCGTGGCGTAGGTGAGGTTGCTGAAAAATGCGTAGGCCAGCAACACCGGCAGCACCTGCACGAAGCGCTCGGCCGCGTCGGGCCGGCCCGCCACCCAGCCCGCGACGATGGACAGCGCCAGCATCCAGGCCTTGATGTTTAAAAATTGCAGCATCACGCCCTGGGTGAAGGTCACGTTCAGCCGCGCCGCGTTTACCGCGCTCAGGCTGCGGCTGCCGGAAAGCCGCCAGGCCAGCCACAGCAAATAGCCAACGCCGCCGAGCAAAATGCTCCAGCGCAACAGCGGCAGCGCCACCACCAGAGCGCCCACGCCGCCCGCGCACAGGGCAAACAGCAGGCCCCAGCCCACCGGCACGGCGCACACAAAACGCATGGCGCGGCGAAGTCCGAAGTTGGCCGCCAGCGCGGTGGACAGCGTGGTGTTGGGCCCGGGTGTGAAGCTGGTGGCCGTGGCCAGCACCAGCAGTGCGCTGAATTCGGCGGCGTTCATGCCAGGCCCTGCACGGGCGTCGGTTCGACGGTAGAAAAAGCTTGTGTGCGCATGGCAGACACTCTATCCTTTCAAAACCATACACAAGCCATACAGTTCAGGGGTTCAGTTCATAAACTGTGTGAGCTGCTTTGCTCATACACCCGCACCGCCAACGCCATGTTTTCTGACACCGAAACAACCCCGTCCGATGCCTTGGCCAGTGCGCCCGCCCTCACGCGCACGGCGGCCCAAACGCTGGCTGAGCAGTTGGCGGCCCGCTTTGCCGACCGCATCCGCGACCGCCTACTGGCCCCCGGCGCCCGTTTGCCCAGCGTGCGCCAGTGTGCCGCCCAGCACGGGTTGAACCCGTCCACCGTGGTGGCGGCCTACGACCTCTTGCTGGCCCAGGGCCTGGTGCTGGCGCAGCGCAACCGGGGTTTTTTTGTGCGCGACCGAGCGCCGCTGCGCGAGAGCCCCGCCGCGCGATCTGGCGCCCTTGCGGCTGCAGCGGGCGCGGCCGACCCCCCCGTGCGCATGGCGGCCCCTGTGAACGCGGCCGCCCTCATTCGCGGCATGTTTCACCCGGCGGGCTCACGGCCGCAACCCGGCATGGGCGCCTTTCCGCCCGACTGGATGGCGTCCACCTTCCTGCAAGCCGCGGTGCGCCGCGTCACCACCCCGCAGGCGCTGGCCGACAGTTCGCTGCGCTACGGCGAGCCGCTGGGCGACGGCCACCTGCGCCGCGTGCTGGCCGACCGGCTGCAAAGTATGGGGCTGCCGGTGGGCCCGCAGCAGATCATCACCTCGGTGGGCGCCACCCACGCGCTGGACATTGTTAGCCGCACCCTGCTGAAACCGGGCGATTGCGTGATGGTGGAAGAGCCCGGCTGGGCGGTGGAATTTGCCCGGCTGGCGGCCATGGGCATGCGCATACTGCCGGTGCCGCGCGGCCCGGCCGGGCCCGACCTGGCGGTGATGGCGCGCTACTGCGAGGCCCATGCGCCCAAGCTGTTTGTGAGCGTGAGTGTGTTGCACAACCCCACCGGTTACAGCCTGTCGCCGGCCAGCGCCCACCGCGTGTTGCAGCTGGCCCAGCAGCACGACTTTTACGTGGTGGAAGACGACACCTACGGCCACATTGCCCCCGAGCACGCCACCCGCATGAGCGTGCTCGACGGTTTGCAGCGCACCATCTACGTGAGCGGCTTTGCCAAGATCCTGGCGCCCAACTGGCGGGTGGGCTACCTGGCCGCGCCCGCCGAATGGGTGGAACGCCTGCTGGACACCAAGCTGCTGACCACGCTCACCACGCCCAGCCTGCTGGAGCGCGCGCTGGCGCACTGCATCGAGCAAGGCCAGCTGCGCCGCCACGCCGAGCGCATCCGCAGCCGGCTCGACCTGGCGCGCACCCGCAGCGCGCGCCTGGCGCAGGCGGCGGGTTGCCGCTTTGTGTCGGAGCCGGCGGGCCTGTTTGGCTGGGTGGACACAGGGGTCGATACCGAGGCCTTGTCGCAGCGCATGCTCGACGAGGGTTACCTCATAGCGCCCGGGGCGCTGTTTCATGCGGCGCGTGCGCCCAGCACGCTGATGCGCATCAACTTTGCGACCACGCAAGACGCTGCCTTTTGGTCGGTTTTCAGCCAAAAGGTGGCTGCGCACTGAGGTGCCGCCCACTTGGCTGGACCATGCTTTCACCACAAAGGCGGTCGGCCTGAACCTTCAAAAGGGTTTGCCAGACCCTGCACTGGGGCATGCAGCCCGCCGGGCAACGGCCGTGGCCCGGTTCAGTGCTGGGTGTTGGAGGCGGGGTGGTCAAACAGATCGTCGCCAGCGTCGGCCAGCAGCTTGGCCAGTGACTGGTCAATCTGCCGTGCTTCGGCCTGCAGCAGGGGCAGGGCGCGTTCAAACAACTGCCAGTCTCCCGAGCGCGCTGCCAGCTCCAGCCCTTTGGCCAGCCGTGCGCCCCGCTCAGCCGTCATGCTGCCCAGCGAGCCTTTGAGACCGTGCGCGTGGGCCACCGCCGCTGCCGTGTCTCGGGTCGCCAGCGCACGCTGCATCTCGGCTTGGCGCTGCGCCAGGTCGCTGCGCATAGCGATGGCCAGTTGTTTCAAGGTGGCCTCGTCGCCATCCAGCCGGCGCCGCAGCTTGTCCACGTCGATGGCTTCAGGTCGTGCTGTGGCGCGCATCGCCGCTTCAGGGGCTGCAGGCGCAGGCGCTGGTGCGGCCGTCACAGGCGCTGTGGGTGCAGGGGAGCGCCCCGCTGGGCGCTTCAGCACCCGGTCCATTTCAGCCATCAGGGCTTGCGGGCTCACGGGCTTTGGCGTGTAGCCATCCATGCCCGCAGCCAGGCACTGTTCCCGGTCGCCGCTCATGGCGTTGGCCGTCACCGCCACGATGGGCGTGCGGTTGTAACGACGGCGCGTTTCCAGTTCGCGAATTTTTTGCGTCGCCTCCAGGCCGCTCATGCCGGGCATCTGCACGTCCATCAAAATAAGCTCAACGCCGCCTTGGTCCCACAAAGCCACCGCTTGCGCACCGCCGCGGGCCACCCGCACCGTGCAGCCCAGGCGCAGCAGCAGCTGGCGCATCATGAGTTCGTTCACCGGGTTGTCTTCGGCCAGCAGCACCACCAGACCGGCATAGCGCGGCCCAGCCTGCGCCACCTCGCTCAGCTCCATGTGCCCGCTGAGCGGACCGTCACCGCTTGACGTGGGTGCCAAACGAAGCGGCAGGGTGAGTGCAAACGTGCTGCCTTGGCCGAGCTCGCTGGTTAGTGCAATTTCGCCCCCCATCAGGCGCGCCAGGCGGGCACAAATGGCCAGGCCCAGCCCGCTGCCGCCATAACGGCGCGCGGTCGAGGCGTCGGCCTGGGTGAAGGCGTCAAAAATCCCCGCCTGGTGTTTTTTGGCAATGCCCACGCCGCTGTCCTGCACCTGCAGTTTCAGGCTGGCCGGCTGCCCGGATGCGGCCGGCACCACGGCGGCTTGCACCGTGATGCGGCCACCGCGCGGCGTGAACTTGAGGGCGTTGGATATCAAATTGCCCAGCACCTGGCGCAACCGCCCGGGGTCGCCCATGACGGCCTGTGGCAAATCGGGCGGCAGCACCAGTTGCCAGTCCAGCGGCTTGCTGCGCGCCTGCTCGGCGTAGGGGCCCACGGCTTCTTCAATGGTGCGGCGCAGGTTGAAGCGCACGTTCTCCACGTCGAGCTTGCCGGCTTCGATACGCGACAGGTCCAGGATGTCGTTGAGCAAGGCCAGCAGGGCATGCGCCGAACTGTCCATCAGGTTCAGCCAGCTCGTTTGCTCGACGTTGAGCGGCGAGTCCATCAACATGCGGGTCAGGCCCATCAGCGCATTCAACGGTGTGCGCACCTCGTGGCTGATGTTGGCGAGAAATTCGCTTTTTGCGCGGCTGGCTTGCTCGGCCAGTTCGCGCGCACGGTTGCTGTCTTGTTGCGCCTGTTGGCGTTCGCTGACGTCGGCCAGCGTGCCCATGAGCCGCAGGGGTTTGCCCTGGCTGTCATGCTCGGCCACCATCGCGTGGCTCTCAATCCAAAGCCAGCCGTCGGGCGTTCGGGTGCGGTGTTGAATCACCGCGCGCTGGGTCGCCCCGCTGAGCAGCGCGGCCTGGTGCGCCTGCATGGCGGGCACGTCGTCCGGGTGCACGCGGGCTGTCAGGTCGGCCACATCCCAATAGGCGTCCATGGCAATGTCGCCCACCATTTCACCCCAGCGGGCGGTCAAAAACACCTGCTTGGCGGGCAGTTGCCAGTCCCACAAGGCCAGACCGGCCGCGTCCACGGCCAGTTGCAGCCGGTCGCGGGTCTCGTCCAGCGCCTCTTCGGCCAGCAGGCGGCTGTTGGACTCCCGGTGTACCGAACTGCGCAACCGGTCGAGCTCGGCGTTTTGCCGATCCAGCTCCGCCATCAGCCGCTGCGTGCGCTCGCGCTCCTGCCGAAGCTCGTTCAGGGAGCGTTGCAGGTCTTGCGCAAGGCGGTCGGGCGTCATGGGGCTCGGGTGGTTTTGGTCGTCGCCAGATGCGCGATGGGTTGCTGATTTTCAGCTGCCGCCCAAGGCTTCCCAGCGCTCCATGGCTTGCAGCCATTCGCCTTCTATTTCGGCATGTCGGGCGCCAAGTTGAGCCGCGCGTGCCGCATCGGCCGCATACAGCTGCCCACTGTTGAGCTGCTGGTTGATTTCTGCTTGCTCGGCTTCCAGCTTGGCAATGCGCTCCGGCAGCGCGTCGTATTCACGCTGTTCTTTGTAGCTCAGCTTCTTCTTGGGGGCAGGCGCTGGTGCGGCTGCGGGTGGGCTGGCAACGGCTGCCGTGTTGGCAGCCTTGCTGGCATTCGTGTTGCCGGCGGCGCTTTTCTCGCGCTGCATCGCTTCGGAGCGGGCCGACTGGGTCAGCCAGTCCTGCACATCCCCCACATACTCGCGCCAGCGGCCTTCGCCCTCGCTCACGATCGTGCTGGTCACCACGTTGTCCAAGAAGCGGCGGTCGTGGCTGACCAGGAACACCGTTCCTTCGTACTGCTGCAACAAATCTTCCAGCAGCTCCAGGGTGTCAATGTCCAGGTCGTTGGTGGGCTCGTCCAGCACCAATACGTTGGCCGGGCGCGCAAACAGCCGCGCCAGCAACAACCGGTTGCGCTCGCCACCCGAGAGCGTGCGCACCGGCGCATTGGCCCGTGCCGGTGAAAACAGGAAGTCGCTCAGGTAGCTCTTGACATGGGTGCGCTTGTTGCCAATCTCGATCCATTCACTGCCGGGGCTGATGAAATCTTCCAGCGTGGCATCCAGGTCAATCTGGTCGCGCATCTGGTCAAAATAGGCCACGTTTTGTTTGCTGCCCAGGCGCACTGTGCCGCTGTCGGGTGCGAGTTCACCCAGAATGATCTTTAGCAAGGTCGTCTTGCCCGCACCGTTGGGTCCAATCAAACCAATCTTGTCGCCGCGCAAAATCGTGGCTGAGAAGTCCTTGATCACCGTGCGAAGCCCGCCGTCTGCCGTTGGGTAAGACTTGGTCACCTTCTCCAGCTCCGCCACAATCTTGCCGCTGGCGCTGCCGCTGGCCACTTCCAGCTTCACACTGCCCAAGGCATCACGCCGCTGCGCACGTTGTGCCCGCAAGGCCTCCAGTCGGGTAATGCGCCCTTGCGCTCGCGTGCGCCGCGCCTCCACCCCTTGGCGAATCCACACCTCTTCCTGTGCCAGCAGCTTGTCCGCACGGGCGCTGATTACCGCTTCCTGCGCCATTTGTTCTTCTTTGAGCAATTGGTACTGGGCAAAATTGCCCGGGTAGCTCAGCAGCCGGCCCCGGTCCAGCTCAATCATGCGGGTCGCCACGCGGTCCAGAAAGGCACGGTCGTGGCTGATGGTCACCACGCTGCCCTTGTATTCCAGCAGCAAGTCCTCCAGCCAGGTGATGCTGTCCAGGTCCAGGTGGTTGGTGGGTTCGTCCAGCAGCAGCACGTCCGGCCGGCTCACAAGCGCTTGCGCCAGCGCCACCCGTTTCTTGTTACCACCCGAAAGCGCGCCCACCTTCACATCACCTTCAAGGTGCAGGCGGTGCAACGTCTCATCCACCCGTTGCTCCCAGTTCCACGCATCCAGAGCCTCAATGCGGTTCTGCAAGGCGTCCAGATCCAGCCCGTCCGCGCCACTCAAATAGAGGTCGCGTGCGGCACGCGCGTCGGCCAGGCCCACACTGGCCGCTTCAAACACCGTGCTGTCCAAGTCCAATATGGGTTCTTGAGGCACATAGGCCACTCGCAGACCGGTCTGCACCTGCACCGTGCCGTCATCGGGCTTTTCCAGTCCAGCCAAAATCTTGAGCATTGACGACTTGCCGGTGCCGTTGCGGCCAATCAGGCCCACCCGCTCCTGGGCCTCCAGCGCAAAGTCGGTGTGGTCGAGCAGCGCCACATGGCCAAAGGCCAGTTGCGCGTTCTGCAGGGTGATAAGTGCCATGAAAGTGCCGGAGTAAAGTTCTGGCGATTATCCCTGCCCATCCGATACGCGTTGAAAGCGCACAGACACGCTGTGAGAAGCTGGTGTGCTCCCCCGCCCGCGCCATACGTTGGAGCCGCTAGAGAGGGCGGGGGGGCAAAGCTGCGCGGAAAGGGACTACCATCCAAACAGCCGCCAAGTTCGGTGCGGCGCACGAGCAGGGTAGATCTGAATCGGCTATCTAGCCAGCCTGACGTCCGGGGCCACTTGAAAGCGATGGCTAGAAGTGCAGCCGGCTTCGCTTCAAAAATTTAGCCAAGCTGTTGACCGCCGCGAAAAAACGATGTATACTGCAAGGCTTCGCTGATCGCTGCAACGCCGCAAGGTAAGCAACCCAAGTCTGCGAAGTGGGCTGAGTCTTCTAGGTAAAAACCCTAAAATACTTTTTCCAGACACCAAAAACTGTGTCATAATACGAGGCTCAGCTGATCGCAGCTAAGCAGGACGGATGAGGTGGCAAGTGCTGCTGAGTTTGTTGGATCATTAAAAATATACAGCCGATAAGCGTGGGCGTTTGAAGGCGATTGCGAAAACGGATTCT
>NZ_JBVPZC010000022.1:0-59565 GCF_055702805.1 Hydrogenophaga sp. LT287
GGAAACTCTGCAAAACCACCCCAGCGGCATGGCAGATGTAAGCCCAGCGCGGCACACTCGGGCACCATGAAACAAAGCAGCTTTGACTTGAACCTGAGCACGCGCAAGACCCGCAAGCAGGTGTTTTTGCAGCAGATGGAAACCGTGGTTCCATGGGCTGCCCTGGTCGAGCTGATAGCCCCGTATTACAGCGAAGGGCGCAATGGTCGCCCACCCTTTGCGCTGGAGACGATGCTGCGAGTGCACTTCATGCAGCAGTGGTTCAGTCTGTCAGACCCGGCCATGGAGGAAGCCTTCTTCGACACACCGCTTTACCGCGAATTCGCTCAGCTCGATACCTTTGGCCGACTGCCCGACGAGAGCACCATTCTTCGGTTCCGCCACAGGCTGGAGAAACACAAGCTGGCCGATCAGATCCTGGCCACCGTCAACGAACTGCTGCAGCAGCGCGGCTTGCTGCTCAAGGCCGGCACCGCTGTAGATGCCACCCTCATCGCCGCGCCCAGCTCCACCAAGAACAAAGACAAAGCGCGAGACCCCGAGATGCACTCGAGCCAAAAGGGCAACGAGTGGCACTTTGGCATGAAAGCCCACATAGGCGTGGATGCCGACTCGGGCTTGGTGCACACCGTGCGAGGCACCTCGGGCAACGTAGCCGATGTCACCGAGGGCAACAGCCTGCTGCATGGTCAAGAGACGGACGTGTTCGGTGACGCGGGCTACCAAGGCGCAGACAAGCGCCCCGATGCAAAAGCCAGCCACAAATGGCATGTGGCCATGCGCCCAGGCAAGCGCAAGAAGCTGGACAAAGACAGCAACTCGAGGGATGCGCTGATCGACAAAGTCGAGAAGATCAAGGCCGGGATTCGCGCCAAGGTGGAGCACCCGTTTCGGGTGATCAAGCGCCAGTTTGGCTTCACGAAGGTGCGATATCGGGGTCTGAAGAAGAACACCTTGCAGATCAAGACGCTGTTTGCGTTGTCCAACTTGTGGATGGCCCGTCACAAACTGATCGGAGCACAGGCGTGAGTGCGACCGAAACCGGGTCAGTGGCCCTCAGGCGGCCCCAAATGGGGCAAACCGGATACGAATTCCAACCCAAACTGTGCCGGATCGCGCGAAAGCTCATCGGACGAAACTCCGTCAGGCACGTAACACGCTGGCTGGTGGGTTTTTCAGAGCATCCCTAACACGAAAAGAAACCGCGCCAACCTCAGTCGATTTGGGCCGCTTTTTTCCAGGCGGCTTGGGCAGCGGTTTCGTCACCGCGCTCCAACGCCAGTTCGGCGAGCGCACACCAGGTGCGGCGCAACAGGGTGGGTTCTTGGAGACTGTGACTGGCTTGGCCCAGCAACTGGGCCGCCTTGCCCCAGAGTTGGCGCTGCATGCACGCCTGGCCGGACAAGTATTGCAAAAACGGGTTGTTGGGCAGCTGGCGCTGGGCTTGCTCAACCCGAGCCAGCCAGGCCGCGTCCAATTGCGGCAAACCAGGTTCCAGAGCCTGCACACACTGGCGCTGCTGTACAAGGTCCAGCGAACCAAACGTTTGCCACAGCGGCTCCAGCCAGGTGCGGACCAGCGCAGCTGCGGCCAAGCGATCCGCGGCGTCGCCACCCTGGGCCGCCAACCCGTTGGCACGCTGTGCTGCCGCCAAGGCCAGCTCGGGCATGGCGCGTTCGGTGCTGTCGAGCTTGAGCCACACCGCTTGCAGCTGCTGCAAATCGTGCGCCTGACCCAGCGCGTCCAAAGCCAGCCCGCGCACGACACTGCGGGCGACCGAGGGTGAAAAAGCCCGGTGCTTGGCCAGCACCCGGGCCGTTTCCAGGGCTTCGGCGGTGGCACCGCCCAGCCGGGCAATGCGCAACTTCAGGCGCAGGGTCTGGATGCGGCGAGCGGCGCCCTGCGGCAAATCGGCCAGCCGGCTGCGGGCGGCGTCAACGTCGCGGTCTTCCACCGCCCAGCGCACCGCACGCAACAAAGCGCCTTCGTAGGCTTCGGGTGCGGTTTTCAGCAGCTGGGGCGACAAGGCCGCCTGCAGGTGCTCGTCACGGCGATCCTTGTTTTGCAGCGCCTGGGCGCTTTCCGCCAGCAGCAGGTGCGCCAGCAGCTGAAGCTGATCGCGGCGGGGCCACTGCGCCACCGCTGAGGACTTCAGCTGGTCCAGCGCATGCTGGGCCGCTGACTGGGCGCGCACAAACCGACCCGACAACTGGTGCGACAACGCGTCCATGACGGCGCCGACCACCGCGCGCTCCACCTGCTGCCCCCGCCAGCGCTGGGCCTGTGCCGGCAGTTCGCGCAGCACCGCAATGGCCCGCAGCGCCAGGTGCAGCAGTACAAAGACGGCGATGAGCGCAAACACCACGAAGTTGAACGAAACGTCGAACCGGTAGGGCGGCCAGAACAGGGTGAGTGTGGCCGGGTTGCGTCCCACCAACAGCGCCAGGGCAACGGCCAGCGCCGCCAGCCCCAGCAACCAGAACACGCTGCGCATGGCGCCGCGCTGCAGGCTGCGCATCAGCGACCTCCCGCCGCAGCCGCCAACGCGGCCAAGGTTTCGTCCGGACGGGGCAGGTTGTTGTCCACCAAGTCTTTGCGCAGGCCAGCCAGCACGCTCTGCGCACTGCTCACCGTGGGCGAGGTGGTGTCAAAGTAGCGCCCCAGCGCCTGCTCAACCGCAGTCACATCGGCCTGGCTGGACACCATGTGGCGCGCCAGCAAGCCCAGACGGGCATTGAGCAATTTGAGCTTGATGTTTTCACGCAGGAAAAACGCCTGCTCAGGCGCCAGCAGGGCCGCCTCGGGACGGTCGATGCGGCTGACCCGCACCAACTCACGCCCGCTGCGTGTCACGTCGGCCCAGATGCGGTCCCACACACCCTGCCACCCGGCAGCCACGCGGCTCCAGCCCTGGCTCAAACCGCTGTCGGCAGAGGCCGGGGTCACCACCTGGGCATCGGTCACACCCACCGGGACGCTGCTGGCCAAGGGCGCCGCGACGGTCTCAACAGCCGTCTGGGCTGAGGCTTCGGCGGGAGGCGCCTGAACGGCTTGCGGCGACGCAACGGCAGCCACCGGGCCAACAGCCGGCCCCACGGCATTGAGCACCGGCCAGTCATCCACCTGGCGGGCCAGTTCGTCCAGCCGCAAGGCCAGCGCCGGAATATCGGCCAAGGCGGCCGCCTGGATGCGGTCAATGTCGCGGGCAATGGCGCGTTGCACCGGGTTCAACCGGGGTTGCGCAGCGCGGGCAATGCGTTGATCGGCCGCCTGCAATGCCGACACGAGGGGTTGAGCGCTGCCCGTGAGCTGCGCCTGCTGCAGAGCCAGACGCAAGGCCGACTCCATATCCTCCACCAGGTTGTCGTCGCGAGAGCGGGACAGGGTGAGCATCAGCTCCTCAAGCTGGCTGCGTTGCAGACTCACCTCAGAAAGCCGCACCTCGGCCACCGTCAGGCGGGCTTGCAGCTCTTGCGACAACGCTTCGGCCTGCCCGGCAAGGGTGCGCGCTTCCAAGGCCTGTGTGGCGCTGTCCTGGCTGCGGCGGGCCATCTCTTGCTGCGTCAGGCTGAGCTTTTGCCACAACAGGCCGCTCATGATCAGAGCCAACACCGCCACCACGAGACCAAGCAGCAGCAACCAAGTGCCCGAGCGTGATCTGGCAGAAGGCAGCGCAACACCGGCTGCGCTGGCAGCGGGCGGTGTGGTGACGGGTATATCGGGTGTGGTTTGACTCATGGGCGGCTCCAGTTCGATTCTAGAGCGCGCAGCACGTCGGGCAGCGCTGGCCGTGTTTCCACCACCGAAGCGAAACCGGCGGCTCGGGCCGTGGCCGCTATGCGGGGGTGGGTGGCCAGGGCGCTGGCCTGCGTCCAGTTGACATGGGGTGCCATGCTGCGCAGGTGCGCCAGGGCCTCTGAGCTGCTGAACAACCACACGCTGCCAGGCGCTGATGCAGCGCTTAGCCGGGCCTGCAAAGCGGGCGTGACCACAGGTGCACGGCGCTCGTAGGCCACACAGGCGTCCACCTGCGCGCCGGCGGACCGGCATTGCCGAATCAACCAGTCTCGCCCATGGCCTGCGAGCGCCTGCCCAGCGGGTGCGCTGGGATGCGTTGTAACAGCGTCCAGCGAAGCGCCGCGCACGATCAAGACGCGCAAGCCTGGCCGCAACTGGGATGCCACCACCGGCCACAAGCTCTCGGAGTCGAACTGGGCAGCGTCGGACGCAGGCGCGTCGATGAGCTCAGGACCCAGCCCCCGGGCAGCCAGCGCCAGCGCCAGCGCACGCGCCGTGCCGGGGCCCGGCGCCCAGAAGCGGGTACGAAACAGCCCGCCCTGCGGCGCCTGCACCGCGTCTGAAAAAAAGTGCTGCACCGCCGCCGCGCTGACGAACATGATGGCGTCGGCTTCCAGCCAGTGCGCCCGTGCCTGCGCAAGCCGCTCGCGCACCGCAGCCTCGGCCGGCTCGGCAATCGTGATCAAAGGCAGGGCCTGCGCTGGCCAGCCTTCTGCCAGCAACGCCTGCACCCAGGTGGCGGCTTCAGCCTCGGGCCGGGTGAGGATCACGCGCTGCGCGGGGGCCAGCGGATGTGGCTCAGGCACTGCCACGGGGTCTGCTGCCAAGGTCAGCTCTCTGCCGCGGCCACCGGCGGCTGGGCACCGGCAGCCCGCAGCGCATCGGCCACGCGCTGGCCCAAGGCTTCTGCCTGCGCCAGGTCTTGCACCACCGCCTGCTGGCTCACCCGCACCACACGTTGCTGGCCTTCGGGGTCGCCCCAGGCCGCGTCCAGCTGCAGGCGGCTGGCATCGGCCGCGTCCCAATGCGCATAAGCGGCCAGCGGCATCGAGCAACTGCCGCCCATGGCGCGCGACACGGTGCGCTCAGCCGCCACGCGGTGCCAGGTGGGCAGGTGCACCAGTGGTGCCAAGGCGGCCACCAGATCGGCGCGGTCTGACCGCACCTCGATGCCCAGCGCGCCCTGCCCTGCGGCCGGCAACGACTCAACCGGCTCAAAAATATGGCGGATACGCTCGGCCAGCCCCAGGCGCTTGAGCCCTGCGGCAGCCAGCACGATGGCGTGGTACTGCCCTTCGTCCAGCTTGCGCAGCCGGGTGTCCAGGTTGCCACGCAGCGGTTCAATGCGCACATCGGTGCGGCCCAGCGCGTCCAGCGCCTCGCGCAACAGCACCAGGCGGCGCAGGCTCGACGTGCCCACCACGGCGCCTGCTGGCAGCTCGGCCAGCGTGGCGCACACCGGCGACACCCAGGCGTCGCGCGGGTCTTCGCGCTCCATCACACAGGCCAGCGCAAAGCCTTCGGGCAAATCCATCGGCACGTCTTTCAACGAATGCACCGCGATATCGGCGCGGCCCTCTTCCAGCGCCACTTCCAGCTCTTTCACAAACAAACCTTTTCCGCCCACCTTGGATAGGCTGCGGTCCAGGATCTGATCACCCTTGGTCGTCATGCCCAGCAATTGAACGCTGTGACCCAGCCGCTCCAGCAGCGCCTTGACGTGTTCGGCCTGCCACAGCGCCAGGCGGCTTTCGCGGGTGGCGATGGTGATGGACAGGGCTGGGGGGGTGTTTGAAAGTGACACGTTGAAAGATCAAAAAAAGATCAAAGCCAAAGGGGTGTTTTCGTACCTGATTGGTAACAAAAAGAGCAACTTTGAATGCTAGCATGCCCCCTGCCCAAAAAATCAGCACCACCCGAGCACGCCATGAGCCGACCGTCTGCCCGCACCGTCCCGTCCACCAACCCGTCACGGACCCGCGCGCGCAGCAGCACCGCCAAGCCCGCCATTCGGCCAGACAAAGAGCAACCGCTGATCGACGACATTCGCTTGCTCGGGCGCATTTTGGGGGACGTGATCCGCGAACAGGAAGGCCAGGCAGCCTTTGACCTGATCGAGCAGATTCGCCAGCTGTCGGTGGCGTTTCGGCGCCACGCCGACCAGTCGGCCGACAAGGCCCTGAAAAAGCTGCTCAAGGGGCTCAGCGGTGACCAGACGGTGAGCGTCATCCGCGCCTTCACCTATTTCAGCCACCTGGCCAATTTGGCCGAAGACCGCCACCACATCCGCCGCCGCGCGGTGCACGAGCGCGCAGGCGATCTGCAAGAAGGCAGCTTGGCCATGACGCTGCAGCGCCTGAAAAAGGCAGGTGTTGCACCGGCCGAGGTGTTGACAACGCTGGAGCACAGCCACATCTCGCCAGTGCTTACGGCCCACCCGACCGAGGTGCAGCGCAAAAGTATTCTGGATGCCGAGCGCGCCATCGCCCACCTGCTGGCCGAGCGCGACACGCAACAACAACCGCTACCGCGTGAAGAGGCCGAACTGGAAGCGCAGCTGCGCGCCCGCGTGACGCAACTCTGGCAAACCCGCCTGCTGCGCTTCACCAAGCTCACCGTGGCTGACGAGATTGAAAACGCGCTGAGCTACTACGAAGCCACCTTTCTGTCGCAAATTCCCAAGCTCTACCGCGAGCTGGAAGAAGGCCTGAGCGAGCCTGGCTCCGCCATTGCGCCGGTGGCCACGTTTTTGCGCATGGGCCAATGGATTGGCGGTGACCGCGACGGCAACCCCAACGTCACTGCACAGACCCTGGAACTGGCGCTGCAAAGCCAGGCTGAGATGGTGCTGCGCCACCACCTGCGGCAGTTGCACTTGCTGGGCGCCGAGCTGTCGGTGTCGGCCATGCTGGCCAGCGTGAGCCCGGCCATGCAGGCGCTGGCCGAGCGCTCCCCCGACACCAACGCGCACCGCCAGGACGAACCCTACCGACGCGCACTCACCGGCATGTACGCCCGCCTGGCCGCCACGCTGCACACCCTCACCGGCGGTGAAGCGGCTCGCCACGCCGTGGCGCCCCAAGACCCATACGCCCAAGCGACCGACCTGCTGGCCGACCTGCGCACCATCGAAGCCTCGCTGGTGGCGCACCACGGCGCAGCGCTGGCGCGCGCACGCTTGCAGCCGCTGATCCGAGCGGTCGAGGTGTTTGGCTTTCACCTGGCCACCATCGACCTGCGCCAAAGCTCGGACAAACACGTAGAGGTTGTGGCCGAGCTGCTGGCCACCGCTCGTATTGAAGCCCAGTACAGCGCCCTGGACGAAATGGGCAAGCGCGCCGTGCTGCTGCGCCAGCTCAACGACGCCCGCCCCCTGCGGGTGCCCGGCGCAGCCTATTCGGCGCACACGCTGGACGAGCTGGCCATTTTTGACAACGCCCGCAGTGGGCGCGAGCGCTTCGGGGCGCACGCCATTCGCCACGCCATCATCAGCCACACCGAAACGGTGAGCGACCTGCTGGAGGTGCTGCTGCTTCAAAAAGAAACGGGCCTGATGCATGGCCTGCTGCAAGAAGACGCCCGCTGCGACCTGATCGTTGTGCCCCTGTTTGAAACCATTGAAGACCTGCGCAACGCCGCGCCCATCATGCGCGACTACTACGCCCTGCCCGGCGTGCGCGCCATGGTGCAGCGCGGGCAAGCCACGGGCTACAGTGAGCAAGACATCATGCTCGGCTATTCAGACAGCAACAAAGACGGCGGCATTTTCACCAGCAACTGGGAGCTCTACCGCGCCGAAATTGCGCTGGTGGAGCTGTTTGATGCGATGAACGCAGAAGGTGAGGACAGCGAAGGCCACAGTTTCGCCGCCGGGCCGCCCCAACGCAAAACAGCCCCCTCGGGGGGCAGCGGACCTCGCGCAGCGGGGCAGCGTGGGGGTCACATCCAGTTGCGCATGTTCCACGGCCGGGGCGGCACCGTGGGCCGGGGCGGCGGCCCCAGCTACCAGGCCATCCTGGCGCAGCCACCAGGCACCGTGCGCGGGCAGATACGCCTGACTGAGCAGGGCGAGGTGATCGGCTCGAAATACGCCAACCCCGAAATTGGCCGGCGCAACCTGGAAACCCTGGTGGCCGCTACGCTCGAAGCCACCCTGCTGCAACCCACGCGCAATGCGCCGGCGGCGTTTCTCGCAGCAGCCGATGCGCTGTCTGCGCAGAGCATGGCCTCTTACCGGGCGCTGGTGTACGACACCCCTCGCTTTGCCGAGTACTTTTTTGCGGCCACACCCATCCGCGAGATTGCCGAACTCAACATTGGCTCGCGTCCGGCCTCACGCAAGGCCACCCAAAAAATTGAAGACCTGCGCGCCATTCCCTGGGGTTTCAGTTGGGGCCAGTGCCGCCTCACGCTGCCGGGCTGGTACGGGTTTGGCTCGGCAGTGCACGCCTTTTTGCACCGCGACGGCGAAGCCGGTGTGGCCCAACAAACGGCCCTGCTACAAAAGATGGTGAAACAGTGGCCCTTCTTCAGCACGCTGCTGTCCAACATGGACATGGTGCTGGCCAAGAGCGACTTGGCACTGGCCACGCGCTACGCCGAACTGGTGGAAGACAAGCGCCTGCGCACCAAGGTGTTCAGCGCCATTGAAGCCGAATGGCACCGCACCACCGAAGCGCTGGCGCTCATCACGGGCGAAGAACAGCGCTTGGTCAACAACGCTGCGCTACAGCGCTCCATTCGCCACCGCTTCCCCTATATCGACCCGCTGCACCACCTGCAGGTGGAGCTGGTGCGCCGATACCGCGCCGGCGAAAACCAGGCCGACCGCGATGAAAAGGTACGCCGAGGCATCCACATTTCCATCAACGGCATTGCGGCCGGGCTGCGCAATACCGGGTAGCCACCCGCGCGGAATGTCCCCGCGCCGCCTGCGGCCTGGCAAAGCCGCGTTCCGCGGCGCTTTGACCGGGAGTCACTTCGGCTCCCGAGGGGTTTACGGGCGCTTTCGTTGCCAGAGATTCGTCAAACCTACAATGACCGTGTGACCCACATACTCAACGCCGATCTCCACTGCCACTCCATCGTGTCCGACGGCACGCTCACGCCAGAGGCGCTGGCGCAGCGCGCCAAAGCCAACGGCGTGGACCTGTGGGCCCTGACCGACCACGACGAAATTGGCGGCCAAGCCCGGGCCATGGAAGCCGCCCGCGCAGTGGGCCTGCGCTACCTCACCGGCACAGAAATTTCCGTCACATTTGCCGGCATCACGGTGCACATCGTGGGCTTGGGCATGGACACCACCCACCCGGCCCTGGTGCAAGGTCTGCACGCCACCCGCGGCGGGCGCGAGCAGCGCGCCCGCGCCATGAGCGACGATCTGGCGCGCGTGGGCATTCCGGGCGTGTACGAAGGCGCGCTGAAATACGTGGACAACCCCGAGCTCATTTCGCGTACCCACTTCGCGCGCTACCTGGTGGAAGCCGGTATTTGCCGCGACACCAACGAAGTGTTCCGCAAATACATCAACGACGGCAAGCCTGGGTTTGTGCCACACCGCTGGGCCACACTGGGCGACGCGGTGGGCTGGATCACCCAGTCGGGCGGTGTGGCGGTGATTGCGCACCCAGGGCGCTACAAGCTCTCGGCCAATGAAGAATACGCCTTGTTCACCGAGTTCAAAGCACACGGCGGCCAAGGGGTTGAGGTGGTGACCGGCGCGCATGGCGTTGCCGACTATGCGAAATACGCTGAATATTGCAAAGAATTTGGCCTGGTGGCCTCGCGCGGCAGCGACTTTCACAGCCCCGAAGAAAGCCATACCGACCTGGGCAAACTGCCCGACCTGCCGGGCAGCGTCACGCCGGTATGGGAGCTGCTTGAGTCCCGCATCCAGTGAACGGCTGAGCGCCTGAACGGGCCCACAGACGGCACGCCAGCGCGTTGGGGCAGTTGCACGCTGTGCTGGCGGTGGTGGAGCAGCGCCGGGTCCGTCGCACAATAGAGCCATGTCCCAGTTATTCGACGTTCACCCCGACAACCCCCAACCCCGTCTGCTCAAGCAAGCGGTGCAATTGCTGGAGCGCGGCGGCGTGCTGGCCGTGCCCACCGACTCCAGCTACGCGCTGGTCTGCCACCTCGATGACAAAGCCGCCGCCGACCGGCTGCGCCGCATCCGCCAGGTGGACGACAAACACCACCTGACGCTGCTGTGCCGCGACCTGAGCGAACTCGCCAGCTACGCCCGCGTGGACAACCGGCAGTACCGTCTGCTGAAGCAGGCCACACCGGGGCCCTACACCTTCATCCTGGAAGCCAGCAAAGAAGTGCCCAGACGCCTGAGCCACCCATCGCGCAAAACCATTGGCCTGCGCGTGCCCAGCCACAACGCCTTGTTGGCGCTGCTCGCGCTGCACGGCGCACCGCTGCTGGCCACCACCCTGATTCCGCCCGGCGAAACCGACCCGTTGAACGATGCGCAAGAGATCCGCGAGCGTTTCCAGCACGACCTGGCGGGTGTGATCGACGCGGGCGCCTGCGCCCTGGAACCCACCACCGTGGTCGATCTCACGCCCATGGGCAGCGGTGGCGAGCCCGAACTGATCCGGCAAGGGCAAGGTGCGCTGGCCCAGCTGGGCATGTGAGCACCACCAGCCAGCCTGTGCAGGCCAAGGCCGCGCCAGGCAGCACACCGCGCCATCTGGGACAATAGCGGTTTGCCCGACACCTCCGCCATGGACTTCGCCCAGATCGTTCAAACCATTGCCATCTACGCCATTCCCGTGCTGTTTGCCATCACGGTGCACGAGGCGGCGCATGGCTACGCGGCGCGCCACTACGGCGACAACACCGCCTACATGCTGGGGCGCATCACCCTGAATCCGATCAAACACATCGACCCGGTAGGCACCATTGCCATGCCGCTGCTGCTGTACTTTGCCACCTCGGGTGCGTTTTTGTTTGGCTACGCCAAACCGGTGCCGGTCAACTTCAACCGCCTGCGCAACCCCAAAAAAGACATGGTCTGGGTCGCCCTGGCCGGGCCAGGCGCCAACCTCGTCCAGGCCATCCTCTGGACCGTGCTGCTGTATGTGCTCGTCGCCACCGGCGTCGAAGAGCGCTTCTTCCTGCAGATGTGCCGGGCGGGCATTCTGGTCAACCTGGTCATGTTTGCTTTCAACCTGTTTCCGCTGCCACCGCTCGACGGCGGCCGCATTCTGGTTGGCCTGCTGCCCTGGAAACAGGCCGCGCTGGTCTCGCGCATTGAGCCCTGGGGGTTTTTCATCGTCATGGCGCTCGTTATCTCGGGCGTCGTGGGCAACCTCTGGCTGCGCCCGCTCATGGCGCTCACCAGCGGCGCCATTGAAGTGCTGCTCACGCCACTGCGCATGCTGATCCTTTAACCGTTGTCGATCATGAAAACCCTGCGCGTCCTCACTGGCATCACCACATCCGGCACCCCCCATCTGGGCAACTACGTGGGCGCTGTGCGCCCCACCGTGCGTGCCAGCCGCCTGTCGGAGGTAGAAAGCTTTTACTTTCTGGCCGACTACCACGCCCTGATCAAAGTGGGCGATCCCGCGCGGGTGCAGCGCTCCACGCTGGAAATTGCAGCCACCTGGCTGGCCTGCGGGCTCGACCCGGAGCAAGTCACCTTCTACCGCCAGTCCGACATCCCGGAGATTCCCGAACTCACCTGGTTGCTCACCTGCGTCACCGGCAAAGGCGTGCTCAACCGCGCGCACGCCTACAAAGCCTCGGTGGACAAGAACACAGCAGCCGGTGAAGAGCCCGACGCCGGCGTCACAGCGGGCCTGTTCATGTACCCGGTGCTCATGGCGGCTGACATTTTGATGTTCAACGCGCACCAGGTGCCGGTTGGGCGGGACCAGATCCAGCACATTGAAATGGCGCGCGACATGGCGTCCAGCTTCAACCACCTGTATGGCGAGCATTTCACGCTGCCCGAGGCTGCCATTGAAGAACACGTGGCCACCCTGCCCGGGCTCGATGGCCGCAAGATGAGCAAGAGCTACGACAACACCATCCCGCTGTTTGCACCACGCGAGCAGCTGAAAAAACTCATCATGGGCATCGTGACCGACTCGCGCGCGCCCGGCGAGCCAAAGGACACCCAAGGGTCGGCCCTGTTTCAGCTTTATCAGGCCTTTGCCTCCACGGAAGAAACCACCGCACTGGCCAAGGCCTATGCAGACGGCATTGCGTGGGGTGATGCCAAACAAGTGCTGTTTGAGCGCCTGGACACGGAAATTGCGCCCCTGCGTGCGGTGTACGACGAACTGATCCAGAACCCCGCCCAGCTGGAGAAAACCCTCAAAATGGGCGCAGAAAAAGCCCGCGCGGTGGCTACACCGTTCACGGCTCGGTTGCGCCATGCCGTCGGCTTGCGGCCACTGGACAGCCTGACCGATGCCCACAAAACAGCCAAAGCCGCGAAAGCTGCAGCACCCAGCTTCAAGCAATACCGCGAAGCCGACGGCCTGTTTTACTTCAAGCTCATGGACGCCAAGGGCCAGCTGCTCCTGCAAAGCACCGGCTTTGCCTCGCCCAAAGAAGCGGGCCAAACCATTGCGCAGCTGCAAACGAGCGGAACCAACGCCCTGGCCGAGAACCCAACTCACCTCGTCATCAAGGCAGACCTCGAAACGGTATCTTTGGCACTGCGCTACTTCAGCGAAGCCACGAACTGATTCCTTTCGACCTACCGACTGAAGCTTGGCTAAAGATCTGGACCGTTAAACCTGCAATAGACCCCTTGCACAGCACCAATTTGAAGGTTTGGCACTATCGCCAAACCCCACCATTGCCGCTATGCTCTGCCCCTTAAAACAATTACGTACACCACTGCCGTCATGAGTATTTTTGTTATTGATGATCATCCGCTGATGCGCGAAGCCGTCGTGATGCTGTTGCGCCGGCTGCGTTCATCAACTCAGGTGATCGAGCTGGAAAGACTGGCCTCTGTCAGCAAAGCCATCGCCGAACACGGCGAACCCGAACTGGTGTGCCTGGACCTGAAATTGCCCGATACCAACGGCGTGTCGGGTGTGCGCGAAGTGCGTCAAATGCTGCCCGACACCTCGTTGATCGTGCTGTCGGCCTCACCTGCATCGGACTACGAAGACCTGTCCCGCGAAGCGGGTGCTGACGCCTATGTTGAAAAATCGGCAGGCGCGGCCCAAATTGCCAAAGTGCTGCGTGAATTCTTGGCCGACGAGGTCGAAGACGAAAACGCCCCAACCATTCCAGAAAAACTGTCCAAGCGCCAGAAACAATTGCTGGTGATGCTGGACCGTGGCTTGAGCAACCGGGACATCGCCGAGCAACTGCAAATCAGCGAACACACCGTCAAAGTGCACCTGTGGCGGCTGTTCCGACGGCTCAACGTCAAGAGCCGCTCGCAGGCCAGCCACCTGGCGCGCACCGCAGGCTTGCTCGATCTCTAAACATCGGGCATGGGAGCGACCAGCCCTTGCGGTTGGTTGCTGCCCTTCTTCGCTGCGACGAAAAAGTCAGCGCAAACCCATCATGGCCGAGTTCAGCACCACGCTGCTGCCATCTGCACTTGCAGCATCTCTCTGCGTGTAAGCCGGCAACATCAAGCGAAACACGCTGCCCTGGCTGGCCACCGAATTGAGCGCGAGCTGGTAGCCCATCATGGTCGTGAGTTTGGACACAATGGTCAGCCCGAGCCCCAGGCTGTCTTCGGTGCCTTGGTGTTGAGACACCCGGAAAAATTCTTGAAAAATGGCTTGCTGGTGCTCACGGGCAATGCCGACACCCGTGTCCCAAACCTCGAACACCAACATGTCCGAGCGGTGACGCAACCCCAGCAGCACACCACCCTTTTGGGTGTGCCGCAGCGCGTTGGAAACCAGATTACCCAGAATGCGCCGCAGCACCACGGGATCTGCCCAAATGGTGGTGGGGCGGGCGTGGGTGCGCAACTTGAGCGACTTGCCCGCCGCCACGGGCTCAAACTGCAGCGCCATGTCGGCAAACAGCTGTTGCACATCCACATGCTGCAACCGGACCTTGTAGTTGCCGGCATCGATGCGGGTCAGGTCAAACAGCGAGTCAAACAGCTCGTTGATCGCCCGGGTTGACTGCAAAATGCGCGGGGCGATGTCCCGCGCCATTTCGGGCTCGGTTGCCAGCCAGTCGGCATACAGGCTCAGCGCATGCACCGGCTGGCGCAAGTCGTGGGCAGCCGACGCCAAAAAGCGGTTTTTGGTGGCCACTGCACGCAACGAGGCACGGGTTTGCTGCGTCAGCGAATCAATCAGCTCTTGGTTGGAAAACTGCAACTCAAAACTGGCGCGGTGCACCTGGTGCAAGCGCTCACCCGCAATGCGAAGCAACCACCAAAAAATCAGCAACAACAACACCAGCGAGACGAGGTGCTTCAAGCCTGTGGTGGGCACCACACCCACCAGCATCGGCGCCATCAAGCCCACCAAGACCGAGATGACCAATGCATTGGTGTAACTGCGGAACACCGGCAGGTAAGCGCTGAATGCAGTGAGAGACAACAAGCCGTGGCCCAACACCACCAGCCCACACACAAACTGCGTCTGCATACTGGCTTGCAAGTAAGTCAGCCCGATGGAAGCACCCCAAAACACCCCCACCGCGGCCCACGACCACCCGTAGCGGGCAATGAAAGCCATGCGCAGGGGCCCTTCTGTGCTGTCGTATCGCAGCCGGTAGGTACCGATCATGCGGTAGCGGAAAACCAGCACCCCCAGCAACAAAACGGTCCAGACCGTCAAAGCGATGTTGTGGACCTCTCCCGCCATCAGGTAAATCATGACCGGCAAGGCCAGCGTCGCCGAGATCAGCGAAGGCATGGCGTTGTCCATCAACACGCCAATCAACTTCGAGTCCACCCATTGGTCTCTGACCTCGGGCGACGCCGGCATGTGCTGGTGGGTGGCAGGTTGGGTGTCGACGAGCATGTTGGACCATGGATTCCGCGGTCAGGCATTGTCGCACCGGGCATGCGCTGGCGTAGCTGAAAATCCGCAGCCGCCTGCTGCTGAAATCGTGACATTGGCGACAGTCCGCGCATGCAAATTAATCGACAGAGCAGTTCTGTTGAAATTTTTCCTGACCCGGAAAATTTCTCAGAACAAAATCCAGCTGAAATTCAGGCTCCCCGGGTCTGGTAAACTACGAAGCTTATGACCTGAATCACACCCCGGAGAGGTGGCAGAGTGGTCGAATGTACCTGACTCGAAATCAGGCGTACCGCAAGGTACCGAGGGTTCGAATCCCTCCCTCTCCGCCAATGAAAAAGCCCCGCATCGCGGGGCTTTTTGCTTTGTTCGTCGAGCCGCTGCCTGCTTGCAGCGGCTGCCCGAGCGGGCCTCAAGCCGGGGTCAGTCGCTCGAGACCACCCATGTAGGGCCGCAGGGACTCGGGGATCGTCACGCTGCCGTCGGCGTTTTGGCCGTTTTCCAGCACCGCTACCAGCGCCCGGCCCACCGCCAGCCCTGAACCGTTGAGGGTGTGCACCAGTTCGTTTTTGCCCTGGGCGTTCTTGAAACGCGCCTGCAGGCGCCGGGCCTGAAAGGCTTCGCAGTTGGAGACCGAACTGATTTCGCGGAAGGTCCCTTGCGCCGGCACCCACACTTCCAGATCGTAGGTTTTGCTGGCGCCAAAACCCATGTCGCCCGTGCACAGGCTCATGACGCGGTAGGGCAAGCCCAGTTTTTGCAGCACCGCTTCGGCATGGCCGGTCATGGCTTCGAGCGCTTCGTGGCTTTTTTCAGGATGAACGATCTGCACCATTTCAACTTTGTCGAACTGGTGCTGGCGGATCATGCCGCGGGTGTCGCGCCCGGCGCTGCCGGCTTCCGAGCGAAAGCACGGCGTGTGCGCGGTCATTTTGATGGGCAGGTCGGACTCGGCGAGCACGGTGTCGCGCACGACGTTCGTCAGCGTGACTTCGGAAGTCGGGATCAGATACAGCGCCTGCGTATCGGGCACCTCTTCCCCATCTTGTCCGCCCTTTTTTACAGCGAAAAGGTCGGCCTCAAATTTGGGCAGCTGCCCGGTGCCGCGCAAGGTTTCGGCGTTGACGATGTAGGGCGTGTAGCACTCGGTGTAGCCGTGGTCCTGCGTTTGCATGTCGAGCATGAACTGCGCGAGCGCACGGTGCAAACGAGCGATGGGGCCGCGCATGAAGGTGAAGCGTGAGCCAGCCAGCTTGGCGCCGGTGTCAAAGTCCAGGCCCAGCTTTTCGCCGATGTCGACATGGTCGCGCACCGGAAAATCAAACGCCCGGGGGCTGCCCCAGCGGCGCACTTCAACGTTACCGTCTTCGCCCGCGCCCACCGGCACACTCTCGTGGGGCAGGTTGGGCACGGCGAGCAACAGGCTTTGCAGCTCGGCTTGCAGCGTTTCCAGTCGCGCGGCAGAAGCTTCCAGCTCGGTCTTGATCGCGCCCACCTGGGCCATCACCGCGTCGGCCTCGGCGAGTTGGCCTTTGCCTTTGAGCATGCCAATCTGTTTGGACAGGCTGTTGCGCTGGCTTTGAAGCTCTTCGGTGCGGGTCTGCAGGGTTTTGCGCTCGGCCTCCAGCGCGCGGAAAACGGCCACATTCAGAAAGGCCTGGGGTTGTTTGCGGGTCTCAAGCCGGGCAATCACGGCGTCGAGGTCTTTTCTCAGGTGAACGATGTCTAGCATGGTGGGATTGTAGTTTTGGGGTGCCGGAGCCTGACAAGGCCCGGGGTCAGCGCAGGTGTTCGAGCGCGGCGCCCTCTTCGCCGTCGATCTTCAGGCCTTTGGGCTGCGGGAATTTGATGGTTTCGGTGAGTCCGTCCATGGTGCGGACCGAGATGGCGCCCAGCGCCTTGATGCGGTCAATCACCTGGCGCACCAGGATTTCAGGCGCCGATGCACCCGCCGTGAGGCCGACGCGGGTCTTGCCTTCAAACCACTCGGCGCGCAGCTCGTCTGCACTGTCCACCATGTGGCTGGTCGTCCCGAGTTTGATGGCGACTTCGCGCAGGCGGTTGCTGTTGGAGCTGGTGGGGCTGCCCACCACAATCACAATGTCAACCTGCGGGCTGAGCAGCTTGACGGCGTCCTGCCGGTTTTGAGTGGCGTAACAAATGTCTTGCTGCTTGGGCTCGCGCACCAGCGGAAAGCGGGCTTTCACGGCCGCGAGGATCACGGCCGCGTCGTCCACAGACAGCGTGGTTTGCGTCACCACCGCCAGCCGGGTTTCTTGCATGGGGACGACCCGTGCCACATCGGCCACGTCTTCGACCAGGTGAATGCCACTGTCAAGCTGGCCCATGGTGCCTTCCACTTCGGGGTGCCCCTTGTGGCCGATCATGATGAACTCGTAGCCCTCGCGGTGCAGCTTGGCCACTTCCACATGCACCTTGGTCACCAGGGGGCAGGTCGCGTCAAACACATGAAACCCGCGCTGCTGCGCTTCCTGCTGCACCGCTTTGCTGACGCCATGCGCTGAAAAAACCAGGGTGGCGCCCGGGGGCACGTCTGACAGCTCTTCGATGAAGATCGCCCCTTTGGCCTTCAGGTCGTTCACCACATAGGTGTTGTGCACGATCTCATGGCGCACATAAATGGGTCGACCAAACTTGGCCAGCGCGCGCTCCACAATCTCGATGGCGCGGTCCACACCGGCACAAAAACCGCGCGGCTCGGCCAACAGAATTTCAACGTCGCCGCCAGCGCTTGATGGTTCGGAGCCGGCCGCAAATTTGCTGGGTTCATCGGCCATCACAGCACCCCGATCAGTTGCACTTCAAACTGCACCGGCTGCCCGGCCAGCGGGTGGTTGAAGTCAAACAACACCGCGCCGTCTTCACGCACCTCTACCGCTGAGCCGGCGTAGCTGCCCAGACCGTCCGGTGTGGGGAACTGCACCACGTCACCGGGCACGTACTGCTCGTGTGGGTCACCGAGTTCGTTGAGCAGCTTGCGCGCTACCCACTGCACCATCTCGGGCTGGCGCTCGCCAAAGGCCTCACCGTCGTCGAGCTCAATCACATGCCGGCTGCCCTCCTCCAGGCCAATTAAGCGCTGTTCAATGGCAGGCGACAGCTGCCCAGACCCCAGGCTGAGCGTGGCGGGCTGACCATCAAACGTGTCGATGATGACCTGCCCCCCGGGCCCCGACATGCGGTAATGCAGAGTGAGAAAAGAGCCTTCTTGGACGTGGGACATGCGAAGCCAATGTGGTGAATTCAGGGGTCTGCCGTGCAAAGCGCCACAAGGGCCACCGAAAGCGCGCGACAGGAAAGTGGCCCTATTGTAAAAAGTGGGCTGGATCAGGGAGAAAAAACAATGGATAGCCTTTTGACGTCCGGGCTGAAGAGCCTGCCCAGCGACGCGCGTCCGCGCGAAAAGCTGCTGGCCCGAGGCCCCGGCGCGCTCAGCGACGCCGAGTTGCTGGCCTTGTTGTTGCGCACCGGCATACCGGGCAAACACGTGGTGCAGCTGGCGCAAGAGCTGCTGGACCGCTTTGGTGGCGTGGGTGGCCTGCTGCACACCGGCGCCGAAGCGCTCAAGGTGATCAAAGGCCTGGGGCCCGCCAAACGGGCCGAAGTGGTGGCGGTGCTGGAACTGGCGCGGCGCGCCCTGGCCCAGGAACTCAAGCTCAAACCGCTGTTTGACAGCCCACAAGCGGTGCGCGATTACCTGCAACTGCAGCTGGGGGCGCGGGCTCACGAGGTGTTCGCGGTGATGTTTCTGGACAGCCAGAACCGGCTGATCGAGCTGGAAGAGTTGTTTCGGGGCACCCTCACGCAAACCAGCGTGTACCCGCGCGAGGTGGTGTTGCGCGCCCTGCACCACCACGCCGCGGCCGTGGTGCTGGCACACAACCACCCCAGCGGCACGGCCCAGCCTTCCCGGGCCGACGAAGCGCTCACCCAGACTCTGAAAGCGGCGCTGTCGCTGGTGGACGTGCGGGTGCTGGACCACTTCATCGTGACCCGCGAGCAGGCAGCGTCCATGGCTGAAATGGGCCTGATCTGACCGCGAAAGCCTGCACTGCGCGACAATGCGGCGCATGAAAGTGCATGCGTTCGCCGACCTCAAAACGCTCCAACGCGTGATGAACGAGCGCGCTGCGGTGCGAGCCGCAGCGCTCGAAGCCGCACGCGCAGCCCGCTTGAGGCGGGAGCGCGAACAACGCTTGTTTGAACTCGCGGTGGGCCCGGTGCAACCCATTGCCCACGGCGGGCGTATCGCGCCCCGGCCTGTGGCGGTGGAGCCCCTGCCGGTGCAGCGCTTGCGGGACGAGGCGTCTGTCATGCGCGAAGCCCTGTCAGACGAATTTGACGTGGAAACCCTGCTGCACACCGACGACTTGCTGAGCTACCGCCTGCCCGGCTTGGGCTCGGACGTGGTTCGCAAGCTGCGCGAAGGCCGCTGGAGCATTCAGCGCCAGATCGACCTGCACGGACTGCGCACCGACGAAGCGCGCGAGGCGCTGGGCCTGTTTGTGCGGGAATCGCACCAGCTGGGGCTGCGCTGCGTGCGCGTGGTGCACGGCAAAGGGCTGGGCTCGCCCGGGCGCACACCGGTGCTCAAGGGCCGTGTGCTGCGCTGGCTGGTGCAAAAGTCGGAGGTGATGGCGTTTGTGCAGGCCCGCCCGGCCGAGGGCGGTGCGGGCGCCTTGGTCGTGTTGCTGCAGCCGGTGCAGCAACCGCACCGGCTCCCCGCACGCGCAGCACCTACCTGATTTGCGCCAGCAACCGGCGCACCGCCATGCGAAACGGCACCAGCGCCAGCAAGGCCAGCGAGAGTTTGACCATCCAGTCGGCCGCTGCCAGCGACACCCACAGCGGCGCCAGCGGTCCCATGCCCAGCATGGGCAACACTTCGTTGGCCCAGCTCACGTCATTGGCGGGCTCAAGCCACACCAGGGAGGCAGAAAAGGCGAGCGAGAAAAACAGCGCCGTGTCGATGGAGGCGCCCACCAGCGTAGAAACGAGTGGCGCACGCCACCAGCTGCCCTGGCGCAAGCGGTCAAAAATGGACACGTCCAGCAACTGAGCGACCAGAAAAGCCACCCCGGAAGCCAGCGCAATGCGCAGCGTAACCAGCGGGCCGGCCTCGCCCACAATCTGGCTGCCCACCAGGGAGCACAAGAGCCCGATGAAAAAGCCCGCCAGCACCACCTTGCGCGCGGCCTTCGGGCCGTGCACAAAGTTGACCAGATCGGTCACGAGAAAGGCCAGCGGGTAGGTGAAGGCGCCCCAGGTCAGCCATTGGCCAAACAGGAACTGCACCAAAATATTGGAGGCCAGCACGATGGCCGCCATGGCCAGAATGCCGGGGAGAAGAAACGTCATGGAGGTTTGCGCGTGATGCCGTGGGCGGGGCCACCCACACAGCAGCCGGATTATGGCGTGTTGCGCATCCAGTCTGCCGTCTGGAAAAAGCTGGTTTTCAGGCGCTCGCGCAGCACCGGGTCCACACCGGTTTCACCCATAGCCTGGTCCATGCAAGCCAGCCATTGGTCGCGCTCCTGAATGCCAATGGAAAACGGCATGTGGCGCATGCGCAGGCGCGGGTGCCCAAACCGCTCGGTGTAGTGCTGCGGGCCACCCAGCCAGCCACACAGAAACCAAAAGAGCTTGTCCCGCGCGTCGTCCAGCGTGCTGCCGTGGGCCACGCGCAGTTCGTGGTAGCCAGACTCAATGTCCATCAGGTCGTAAAAGCGGTCAACCAGCGCGCGCACGCGCGCTTCGCCCCCCATCCATTCAAACGGGGTGGCGGGCGCGCTGTCATGGCTTTCTTCGGTAGATGGCGTATTCATGGCGGTATTGTCGTGCGTCAAACGGTCACTCAGGCGGTCGCCTTGCGCAGCGTTTCCACCACTGGCGTGCGCAACACGCTGCGCAAGCCCCACCACCCGGCGGCGAGAGCCAGCAGCGCGCCTGCCAGGCTACCGGCCAGCGGCACCCACAGCGAGGCGGTCCAGGCGAATTCAAAAACGAACCGTGCCAGGGCCCAGCCCACGATCACCGCGACCACCGAGGCCAGGAAGCCGGCGAGCAAGCCCACCCCCAGCAGCTCGATGCGCTGCACCTGGCGCAACAGCGCCGAACCCGCGCCCACCGCCCGCAAAATAGCGAACTCGCGCTCGCGCTCACCGCGGGTGGCGGTGATGGCCGCCAGCAGCACCACCAAGCCTGCGGCCAGCGTGAAGGCAAACAAAAACTCCACCGCACCAATGACCTGCCCCAGCACGCGCTGCACTTGGGCAATGGTCTGGCTCATGTCCACGTTGGTGATGTTGGGAAACTGCCGCACCAAGGTGTTGTCAAACTGGGTGTTGCCCTCAGGCGCCTGAAAAGCGCTGATGTAGGTCACGGGCACATTGGGCACCTGGGCCACGGGGAACACCACAAAGAAGTTGACGCGCATCGAACCCCAGTCCACCTTGCGCAGGCTGGTGATGGTGCCCTCGCTCACCTGCCCGGCGATGTCAAAGCCCAGCCGGTCGCCGAGCTTTAGGCCCAGCGTTTCGGCCAGGCCCTCTTCCACACTCAGGCCGTCGGCTTCGTTGTCGGTCCAGCGCCCAGCCACCACCGGGTTGTGTTCGGGCAGCGTGGCGGTGCTGGACAGGTTGAACTCGCGGTCCACCAGCCGCTGGGCGCGGTCGCCCACAAAGCTTTCGGGGTTCACCGGCTCACCATTGATGCGCACCAGCCGGCCCCGGATCATGGGGTACCAGTCAAAGCGCTCCACCCCGGCCTGCCGAAGCGCCTGCTGAAAAGCTTCGCCCTGCTCGGGCTGGACGTTGATGACAAAGCGGTTGGGCGCGTCGGGCGGCGTGGCATTGCGCCAGCTGGAAATGAGGTCGGTACGCAGCAGCACCAGCAGCACCAGAGCCAGCAAGCCCACCGCCAGCGCGCTGATCTGAACCACCGCGTAAGCCGGGCGGGCCGAGAGCTGACGCGTGGCCATGACCAGCGCGCGCGGCGCGGTGGCCTCGTTCACACTGGCGCGCAGCAAGCGCACGGCCGCGTAGCTGACCACCGCAAACAGCAGCACCGCCGCAGCAAAGCCGCCCACGGCGATCGCGCCGAGCAACAGGTCGCGGCTGGCGGCCAGCAGCAAGGCGGCAAAACCCGCCACGCCCAGCCCCAGCACCGCCAGCGTGGCGGGCTTGAGCTGGCCCACGTCGCGCCGGATCACTCGCAGCGGTGGCACCTGTGCCAGCTGCAACACCGGTGGCAAGCCAAAAGCCATCATCAGCGTGAGGCCCATGCCCAAACCCAAAAACACCGGGTTCAGGCTCGGAGCGGGCAGCGCAGCGTCCACCAAACCGGCCAACAGCAGCACAAACGCGTGGTGCACGCCGTAACCCAGCGCCACGCCCACGGCACTGGCCATCAAACCCACCAGCGCAAATTCAAGTGTGTAGGCGCGCGCCATGGTGGCTTGCGACAGCCCGAGCACGCGCAACATGGCGCAATCGTCCAGGTGGCGCTGGGCAAAACCACGCGCCGCAATGGCCACGGCCACCGCGCACAGCAGCGCGGCGAGCAGGGCCACCAGGTTCAAAAATTTCTCGGCGCGGGCCAGCGTTTGCTGCATTTCGGGGCGCCCGCCCTCCAGCGACTCCAGCCGCAGCCCGCGCACGCCGGGCTTTTCGACCTCCAGCTCAGCCCACCGCACAAACTGCGCCACGCCCGCATCGGGCCCCGCCACGGCCAGCCGGTAGGTCAGGCGGCTAGCCGGCTGCACCAGGCCGGTGGCCGGCAAATCGGCACTGTTGATCATGACGCGCGGCGCAAAGCTCATGAAACCGGCGCCCCGGTCGGGCTCGACCACGATCACTTTCGACAGGGTGAACGACGCGTCACCCAGCAACAAGGGCTGACCCATCTGCAGGTTCAAGGCCACCAGTAGGGCAGCGTCCACCCAGGCGGTGCCGGGGGCCGGTATGTCGCGTGTGGCCTCGTCAGCAGTCTGCGGTGCCGGCGCTACCCGCAGCGTGCCGCGCAGCGGGTAGCCCTCGCCCACAGCTTTCAAGGCCACCAGACGTGCAGCGCCACCGGCTTCTTCAGGCGCCCGGCCCATGGTGGGGAAGCCCAGTGTCTGGGTGGTTTGCAAGCCCAGCGCCAGCGCCTGTTGCTCAATGGTGGGGGGCGGCTGGTTGTCGCTGCTGATGACGGCATCGCCACCGATCAGCGCGCGAGCGTCTCGCGCCAAGCCGTTTTGCAGCCGGTCGGCGAAAAAACCCACCGCCGTCAGAGCCGCCACGGCCAGCGTGACCGCCAGCACCAACAGCCGCAACTCGCCAGCACGCCAGTCGCGCCACAGCGAGCGCCAGCCCAATTGAACAAATGAAGGGGGTCGAGATTCCATGCGCCAACCTTAACGCATAGGCGCTGTCGGCATCACCCCCGACGAGCAATCCCGCAGTGGGCCACCTGTAAATCCATCCGAGTCAACCCGGCGCGACATGCCCCAAAACCCAGAACGCAGTGGAGCTGGCTACAAGCAGTGAGCCAGCGATGGGGGGTGTTCCTACTTCGTTCCAAAAATACGGTCTCCCGCATCGCCCAGACCCGGCACGATGTAGCCGTGCTCGTTCAGGCCACGGTCCACGGCCGGGGTGTAGATCGGCACATCGGGGTGGTGGTCGTGAAAGTTTTTGATGCCCTCGGGGCACGAAACCAGGCACACGAAACGGATCGAGCGGGGATTGGTCTGCTTCAACCGGTCAACCGCCCACACCGCCGAGTTACCAGTGGCCAGCATCGGGTCCAGCACGATCACGTCGCGCTCATCCATGCCGCTGGGCATCTTGAAGTAATACTCCACCGCCTTGAGCGTGACCGGGTCGCGGTAAAGACCGATGTGGCCCACACGCGCAGCGGGCAGCACCTGCAGCATGCCGTCCAGAAAGCCGTTGCCCGCCCGCAGGATGGACGCCAACACCACCTTTTTGCCGTCGATGATGCGCGAGGTCATCTTCTCCAGTGGCGTCTCAATCTCCACCTCCTGCATCGGCATGTCGCGCGTCAGCTCGTAGGCCAGCAAGATGCTGATCTCGTGCGCCAGTTCGCGAAAGCTCTTGGTGCTGGTGTCTTTGCGGCGCATCAGCGTGAGTTTGTGCTGCACCAACGGGTGGTCAACGAGGTGGACGTCTCGGCTCATGGGGGTTCTTTCAAGAAACGATGGGGAAACGCCAACGACGGGCACAGCCCGTGTGGCGCTCAGAAGTGGATGAAGTTTATGCCCGAACCCGGGCTGGGTCGCCACGCCGTGGCTGCGACAGGTGCGCTCAAGCCGCGCTGTGGTCCACGGCGGCAGCGACAGGAGAGGCTGGCGGCACAGCGTCGAGCAACAATCGCTGGGCATGCGCGTAACAAAGAAAACGCTTGTTGGTGGCACGGCCCACAGCGCACAAGCCCACACGCTGGGCCACGTCCAGACCCATTTGGGTGATGCCGCTGCGCGAAACAACCACCGCCACGCCCATCTGGGCCGACTTGATCACCATTTCGCTGGTCAGCCGCCCCGTGGTGTAAAAAACATGCTCCACCCGCTCGGCCGCTGGACGCTGCTGCAGCGCCATCCAGCCGGCAATGGTGTCCACCGCGTTGTGCCGGCCCACGTCTTCCACAAACAGTTGCAGCGCGTCGCCCCGAAACAAGGCACAAGCGTGCACCGAGCCGGCCGATTTGTAGGTGCTTTCCTTCAGGCGAATCGCATTCAAAATGCCATACAGCTGCGACTGGCGCAGCACCGCTTCAGCCGGCAGTTGGATGCTGTCCACCTCGTCCATGAGGTTGCCAAACACGCTGCCCTGCCCGCAGCCGGTGGTGACCACGCGCTTGGACGTGCGCTCTTCAATGCGGTCAATGCCGTGGCGTGTCTTGACCGACGCGGCGCCTACATCCCAGTCCACGGTGATGGACTCGATTTCTGCTACCGAGGCAATCAGGCGCTGGTTGAGCAAGTAACCCAACACCAGCCATTCGGGGTGAGCGCCCAGCGTCATGAGTGTGACAAGTTCACGCTTGTCCACATAGACCGTGAGATCGCGCTCTGCAGGAATGGACACCAAGCTGCTGAGCCCGAACTCGTTGAGCACAGCCACTTCCTGGGTCAGCGGGGCTCGGGCGTGGGTGAGCTGGGGCAAGGACGCCTCAGCAGCCAGATCGCGGTGCTGGACTGCGCTCGGGTTTTGGACGGTTGGCATGGTTTCGGTCAGTCTCATGAATTACAAACGCTGTGCAGTATGAACCGCCGTGAGAAGGCAGTAAAAAAGCAGGCCAAGGCGTCACTCGGCTCAACCCGTAACCCCAGCAAAAAGGGCCCAGAGGGCCCCTTTTGTGCTTGTCAGCGTGCTTCAGAGGCTATCAGGACTTCGCAGCCACCGCCGCTGGCGCCACTGGCACGAAAGGACCCGGGTCCACACAAGCGGGGGCTGCTTGGGCCGGCTTGACAGACTTACCCGCCGCCGAGGCAGTCTTGAAATAGTGGCCTGCAGCACGGTCCATAGAACGGCACAGCTGGAAGGCCGCGACCTTGTTGCCATGTGCAGTTTTGGCAGCAGCCTCTGCCGCCTTGGCTTTAGCTTCGTCGGTCAATACCGGCACAGGCAGCTTGGCGTGTGCGGCAAAGGCCAGCAGCACCGATGTGCAAATGAGAAAGCGTTTCATGATCTTCCTTGACAAATGAGGTCGTTCAAGCCTTGACGGGCTGGCTGGCCACAGCCCCGGCGGGGCTGTTGGCGCTGCGCTGAGCAGGAATCTTGCCGGCCTTGATGTCGTCGTACCAGAGCTCGTGGTGTTCCTTGGCCCAGGTTTCGTCGACATAACCCGTTTTCATGGCTTTGTAGGCGCCGTCCATACCCAGCGTGCCCATGTAGATGTGACCCATGAACATCGCCATCATCAGCACAGAGGCAGCGCCGTGGATCATGTGCGCCACCTGCATGTTGGCGCGGGTGTACTCCACTGCGGGGACGATCTTGTCCAGAAACACCCCCGAGCCCACCACCAGCAAACCGAACAGGAACACGCCCGACCAAAACAGCACCTTTTCACCCGCATTGAAGCGGTGTGAAGGCACCTCATGCCCGCCAAACAGACCACCGCCCTTGAGCAACCAGGTGATGTCTTCTTTGCTGGGCAGGTTGTCGCGTGCAAAGGTGACGATGACCACCACCAGAGACACAGCAAACAGCGGCCCGGTGAAGTTGTGCACGTTTTTCAGCGCATAAGCCAGCCAGCCAAACAAGGTGCTGCCAATGACGGGCAGCAAGAAGAACTTGCCAAACGCCATGATGATGCCGGAGACGGCCAGGACCACGAAGGCAATGGCGTTGACCCAGTGCGCTGCGCGTTCCACGTAAGTGAAGCGCTCGATCACTCGGCCGGTTTCCTTGCCATGCAGCGGGATGCTGCCCTTGCCCATGTAAAACAGGCCAATGGCTACCGCCACGATGATCAGCAACGAACCACCGTAAGGGATCAGCCAGTCGTTGCGCACCTGGCGCCAGGCTTCACCCGCATTGGTCAGGCGGGAGCCGGGGTACTGCACAAAGCCCTGAATCAGGTTGCCCGATTCGGGATAAGGCAGGCTGCTGTAGCCGGTGACACCCTTGCCCACGTCGCGCCACATGGGTGCGTTGTTGCCGGGCTGCACCTGCTTGCGCTCGGCGTTGGTCTGGCCGGCATAGTTGGGGTCGGTGCTCGCATCGGGTGCAATTTCAAAGATGTTTGCACTGCGGATACCACCGGTTTCAGCCGGCGCCACCACCGCTGCCGGGGGCGCTGGGTCATCGGGTACAGGCTCTACCTTGAGCGCCTGCGCGCTGGCCCAGCTGCTGCTCAAAGCCAACAAAGCCACCGCCCAGGTGCGCGGTGCCGTGAGTCGGCTGATCATGGAATTCGGGAACCATTGCATAAAGCGCTCCCTTTATTGATTGCTCATGCGGGTGTAGTCGTTTTGGCCGTACTGGGCACGGGTCTTCAACTGCTGTTCCCAGCTGTTGCGGTCGCCCGCTTTCCAGCCGCCCTGCGCGTACTGGCTGGAGCCCACGCCTGTGTAGGGCGCGCCGTCCTGCTTGACGCCAGAGCCACTGCTTTCCTGCGGCTGATCGCCACAGGCAGACAGAGCCACCACAGCTGCCGCCACGGCAGCAAGAGTCAGGGTGCGCTTGATCATGATTTGGCTCCTTGTGCGGTACCGTACGCTGTGCCCCAGCCCCACACCTCGGCGCCTTTGCCGCGGCGCAGCACACGGCTGCGGAAAATGTCGGCCACCACGTCGCCGTCGCCGGCGAGCAGTGCCTTGGTCGAGCACATCTCGGCGCAGGCGGGCAGCTTGCCTTCGGCCAGGCGGTTACGACCGTATTTTTCAAACTCATCCTGGCTGCCGTGGTCTTCGGGGCCACCGGCGCAGAAGGTGCACTTGTCCATCTTGCCGCGCACACCAAAAGTGCCGTTGCTAGGGAACTGAGGTGCGCCAAACGGACAGGCGTAAGAGCAGTAGCCACAGCCAATGCACACATCCTTGTCGTGCAGCACCACGCCTTCGTCGGTGCGGTAGAAGCAGTTGACCGGGCACACCGCCATGCAGGGTGCGTCGCTGCAATGCATGCAGGCCACCGAGATCGACTTTTCACCCGGCACGCCGTCGTTGAGGGTGACCACGCGGCGGCGGTTCACACCCCAAGGGACTTCGTGTTCGTTCTTGCAAGCCGTGACGCAACCGTTGCATTCAATGCAGCGCTCGGCATCACAAATAAATTTCATTCGTGCCATTTGTCAGCTCCTCAAGCGCGTTCGACGTTACAGACCGTGGTCTTGGTTTCCTGCATCATGGTCACGATGTCGTAACCATAGGTGGTGGCAGTGTTGACCGCTTCACCACGCACCACTGGCATCGCGCCGTCTGGGTAGTAGGGCTTCATGTCTTCACCTTGCCAGCGGCCCGAGAAGTGGAACGGCAGGAACACCGTGTCGGGCGCCACGCGCTCGGTCACCAGCGCCTGAACATTGAGGCGTGCACCGGTCGGGCTGCTCACCCACACGCGCTCGCCATTGCGAATGCCGCGCTCGGCCGCTGCTTTCGGGTTGAGCTCGACAAACATTTCCTGCTGCAACTCGGCCAGCCAAGGGTTGGAACGGGTCTCTTCGCCGCCGCCCTCGTACTCCACCAAACGGCCGGAGGTCATGATCAGCGGGAATTTTTCGTAAACCTTGTCGTCCACGTTCTTCTGCTGCAACGATTTGTAGAGCACCGGCAGACGCCAGCGGGTCTTCTGGTCGTCGTGGCTGGGGTACTTGGCCACCAGATCAGGGCGCGTGCCATAAATCGGCTCGCGGTGCTGCGGGATGGCGTCGGGGAAGTTCCACACCACGGCGCGCGCCTTGGCGTTGCCAAACGGATGGCAGCCGTGGGCCATGGTCACGCGTTGAATGCCGCCAGACAGGTCGGTCTTCCAGTTCTTGCCTTCGGCCGCTGTTTTCTCAGCGTCGGTCAGGTCGTCCCACCAGCCCAGCTTCTTCAGCAAGACGTGGTCGAACTCGGGGTAGCCGGTGGTGATCTCCGAGCCCACCGAGTGCGAACCGTCTTCGGCCAACAGAGTGGCGCCTTCGCGCTCCACGCCGAAGTTGGCGCGGAAGTTACCGCCGCCGTCCATCACGTGTTTGGAGGTGTCGTAGAGGTTGGGCGAGCCAGGGTGCTTGATGGCGGCGGTGCCGTAGCAAGGCCAAGGCAGGCCAAAGTAGTCACCGCTCATGTCGTAGCCGGTTTCCTTGTCCACCACTTTGCCCTTGCACTTGAGCGTCTTCACATCGAAGGCGTTCATGTTGCGCATGTGGGCCTTGAGGCGCTCAGGGCTCTGGCCGGTGTAGCCAATGGTCCAGACCGAGGCGTTGATTTCGCGCAGGATGTCTTCGACCACGGGCTCGTCCATGCCCTTGACTTTCTGCATCTTGTAGTTCTTGGACAGCTCGGCGGCGAAGCCCAGCTTTTCAGCGAACTGGTGCATGATCATGTGGTCGCTGCGGCTTTCCCACAGCGGCTCGATCACTTTTTCACGCCACTGCAACGAGCGGTTAGAAGCCGTGCAAGAGCCACTGGTTTCAAACTGCGTGGCGGCTGGCAACAGGTACACCGCGCGGTTGGGGTTCTGGTCTTCGGGCTTGCCGGGCATCGCCGCCATGGAGGCTGTGGCCGACGGGTACGGGTCCACCACCACCAGCAGGTCGAGCTTGTCCATAGCCCGCTTCATCTCCAGACCACGGGTCTGCGAGTTGGGCGCGTGGCCCCAGAAGAACACACCACGCAGGTTCGCGTCCTGGTCGATCAGCTCGTTGTTCTCCAGCACACCGTCGATCCAGCGCGACACGGTGATGCCGGGCTTTTCCATGTTGCCGCCGGTGTACTTGGACTTGATCCACTCGTAGTCCACGCCCCAGACCTTGGCGAAATGCTTCCATGAGCCTGCCGCCAGACCGTAGTACCCGGGCAGCGAGTCGGGGTTGGGGCCGACGTCGGTGGCGCCCTGCACGTTGTCGTGGCCACGGAAGATGTTGGTGCCACCACCGCTCTTGCCCACGTTGCCCAGCGCCAGCTGCAAGATGCACGAGGCACGCACCATGGCGTTGCCAATGGTGTGCTGCGTCTGGCCCATGCACCAGACGATGGTGGCGGGCTTGGCTTCGGCCAGCATCTTGGCCACTTTGAACATTTGCGCTTCGGGCACGCCGCAAGCTTCTTCCACCTTGTCGGGTGTCCACTTGGCCAGCACGTCTTCACGCACTTTTTCCATGCCGTAGACACGGTCGTTCACGTACTGCTTGTCTTCCCAGCCATTTTTGAAGATGTGGTGCAGCAGGCCGAACAGGAACGGAATGTCGGTACCGGAGCGAATCCGCACGTACTCGTCGGCTTTGGCGGCCGTGCGGGTGAAGCGCGGGTCCACCACGATCATCTTGCAGCCGTTTTCCTTGGCGTGCAGCATGTGAAGCATGGAAACCGGGTGCGCCTCGGCGGCGTTGGAGCCGATGTACAACGCGCACTTGCTGTTCTGCATGTCGTTGTACGAGTTGGTCATGGCACCGTAACCCCAGGTGTTGGCAACGCCGGCCACCGTGGTGGAGTGGCAGATGCGGGCCTGGTGGTCGCAGTTGTTGGTGCCCCAGAAGCTCACAAACTTGCGCAACAGGTAAGCCTGCTCGTTGTTGTGCTTGGAGGAACCAACGAAGTACACCGAATCGGGGCCGCTGGCCTCTTTCAGCTCGTTCATCTTGGCGGTGATTTCGGTCAACGCGGTGTCCCAGCTGATGCGCTGGTACTTGCCGTTGACCAATTTCATGGGGTAGCGCAGGCGGTATTCGCCGTGGCCGTGTTCGCGCAGTGCCGCGCCCTTGGCGCAATGGGCGCCGAGGTTGATGGGGGAGTCGAACACCGGTTCCTGGCGCACCCAGACGCCGTTTTCCACGATCGCGTCGGTCGCGCAACCCACCGAACAGTGGGTGCAAATGGTGCGCTTGACTTCGATCGTGCCGGTGCCATCGATCGAACCGCCGGTGGCGGCCTTGGCTTTCTTCACCAGCGTGAGCTGGGTAGCCGCCAGACCGACGCCCACACCCAGACCCGAGCGGCGCAGAAAGCCGCGGCGGTCCATGGTGGGCAACGCCGCAGACAGGCCGCGCTGCAGGCTGTGGACAAATGAGGTGTGGGCACGGGCGCTTTGGGCGCCGGTGCCAGACGTTTTTTTGGTCAGCAACATGGTGGTCTCCTGCCTGCTCAGATCAGGGTGGTTTTGTAGTACTGCTTGACGTGTTCCGACAAGCTGTAGCCACCGCCTTTTTCAGGCGCTGGACGCGGCGCAACAGCAGCCGCTTCTTCGGTTTTCACGCGGGGAATGAGGACGGCGGCTGCGGCCAGCGCGCCAACGGTGCTGGCACCGGCGAACAAGGTACGGCGGCTCAGGCTGGTGCGGCCTTCGGTGGGCTCAGAAAGGGGCTTGCGCATGCGTGTCTCCTGGTTGAACAAACACCCTTTGCGAGCCAGGCGGCGGCGCATGTGGGCTTTTTGCATACGTGGAATCTAACCGCCGCACCGACTCCGCGCAAGCGGTGTATGGCGGTGCTGATTGGGGTTTGTACGGATAGAACCCTTGCGCAGCGAGCCGGCAGCGGGGCAGCCTGGCGCGCTTCCGAATTGATAGCCAGAAGCGTGCCATAAGACACCGCTTATAGAGATCCAACCCGCATGCAAACACCTGAAGGCTTGCTGCCACAGGCTTGCAGGGCAGAGTTCCTGCAAGGCACCGGCCGACCTTGCGGGATTACCCTGACAGCACAGCGGCATGGGCCGTCTGCGCATGCCCAGCGACGCGCAGCGTCGTGCGACAAGTTGTCGCACGTTGCGCGGTTTGTCGCACCGGTGAAATACCGCCAGCCACGTCGGATTTTCGGCAATACCCAAGTGATTTTGTAGGCTTCGTCCGTAGAATGCCGCCGGGTGGAACCGACCTTTTTTACCTCATCCCCCGAAAGACAACTGGAAGGCTGGCCCGACTGGTCGATCCTGATCGTGGACGATGAGCAGGGCATGCTGAACTTTTTGGTGAAAACGCTTGCGCCACGCTGCCAGCTGGTGATGAGCGCCGCCAGCGCTGAAGACGGCGCGCAATGGCTGCGAACGCACCATGTGGACCTGGTGATCCTGGACATTTCGCTGCCCGGCAAAAACGGCGTGACCTGGTTGAAAGAACTGCGCGAACAGGGCTTCAGTGGCGAGGTGATTTTGATCACCGCATTTGCCGACCTCGACACCGCCATCGAAGCCCTGCGCGCGGGCGCTTCCGACTTCATCTTGAAACCGTTTCGGGTGCCGCAAATCCTGAACGCCATCAAGCACTGCTACGAGCGCTCGCGCCTGCGGCGTGAAAACTTCGTGTTGCGCCGCGCCGTGGCCAGCGCACCCGGGCGCGGCCCAGCGCTGGTGGGCGCGTCCCCGGCCATGCAGCGCTTGCGCGAGTCCATCGAGCGGGTGGCGCCCGTCAACAGCACGGTGCTGTTGCAGGGCGAGTCGGGCACCGGCAAAGAGCTGGTAGCGCGCGAACTGCACGCCCAGAGCGCGCGCGCCATTGGGCCGTTTGTGCCGGTGAACTGCGCCGCGGTGTCGCCCGAGTTGATCGAGAGCGAGTTGTTTGGGCACGCCAAGGGCGCCTTCACCGGCGCTACGCGCGCGCGCGACGGCTTGTTTCACTACGCACAGGGCGGCACGCTGTTTCTCGACGAAATTGCCGAGCTGCCGCTGCCCATCCAGGCCACTCTGCTGCGGGCCATTGAAGACCTGAAAATTCGCCCGGTGGGCAGCGAACAGCTGATGCCGGTGAACCTGCGGATCATGGCCGCCACCAACCGCCGCCTGGCCGACGAAGTGGCCGCTGGGCGCTTTCGCAAAGACCTGTACTTTCGCCTGCAGGTGGTGGACCTGAGCCTGCCGCCCCTGCGGGAGCACAAGGAAGACATTGCCGAGCTGGTGGCGCATTTCATGGCGCAGCTGGCGCCCTCGCTGGGTGTGGAGCCCTTGCAGATCAGCCCCGAAGAAATGCGCTTTCTGGAGCAATACGACTGGCCCGGGAATGTGCGCGAACTGCGCAACCTGATCGAGCGCTCGCTGATTTTGGGCGTGCTCAACGTGTCGGCCTTGTACCCCAGCACCACCACGCCACGCAGCGGCCAGCCCGGCGCCAGTGGCCTGCCCACCGACCTGCACACGCTGGAAAAGCAGCATATCCTCTCCATCCTGGAGTCGGTGCACGGCGACAAAACCCGCGCGGCGCAGCTGCTGGGCGTGTCGCGCCGCACGCTGGAGCGCCGGGTGGCCGAGTGGGCGAGCGCGTGAAAGCACCCCCGCCGCGCTGCGCGCGACCACCTCCAGAGTGCGACCCGATGCGGCCCGCCCTGAGCTTGGCGAAGGGCGGTTCCGCCGGGTTCGTGGAACGGGCACTTCACGCCGGCGTTGACCCAACATGACGCGCCTCACACCCCGCTGGCTCGCCACCTCGGTGCGCAACAAGCTGCTGGCCATGGCGCTGCTGCCGCTGCTGGTGGCGTTTCCCCTGCTGGTGCTGGCGCTGGCCATTTGGGGCAACGTGGCCTACGACCGGCTGCTGATCACCAAGGTGCGCAGCGACCTGGCGGTGGCCCGCGGGTATTTTGACCAAGTGCTCACCGAAGTGGGCGCCGGTGCGCAGAGCGTGGCGAACTCGCAAGCCCTGTTTGCCGCCCTGCAGCAGCCCGCCGCCGCAGGCAACGACCTGCAGGCCCAGCTGACAACCGCCCGCGAGCGCCTGGGCCTGGACTTTCTGGTGCTGTACAGCCCGCAGGGCCTGGCACTGGCGCGCTCGGCGCCCGCCGGCGATGACGCCTATGCCCTAGAGGAAAAGCCCCGCATGCCGCGCGAGGTGCAGCAAGCGCTGCAAGACGACGGTTCACCCAGCAAGGCTTTGCTGATGGTGATGGCACCCGACGCGCTGGAGGCCTTGGCGCCGCACTTGCTGCCGCGCGTGCTGCTGCCCGTGGTGCCCACCCGCAACGCCGCGCCCACCGAGCGCACGCGGGAAGACCGCGCCATGGTGGTCGTGTCCACACTGCCGGTGCGCGACGCCACCGGGCGCACGCTGGCCCTGCTCACCGGCGGCCTGCTGCTGAACCAAAACCTCGACTTCATCGACCACATCAACCGCATCGTCTACCCCGACGGTTCGCTGCCCTTTGGCAGCCAGGGCACCGCCACCTTGTTTCTGGACGACGTGCGCATCACCACCAACGTGCGCCTGTTTCAAGACCAGCGCGCCATCGGCACCCGCGTGTCGCAAACCGTGCGCGACACGGTGCTGGGCCAGGGCAAGACCTGGCTGGACCGCGCCTTTGTGGTCAACGACTGGTATGTGTCCGCCTACGCGCCGCTGCTGGACGCCAACGCGCAGCGCGTGGGCATGCTGTATGTGGGCTACCTGGAAGCGCCGTTCCGGCAAGTGCGCTACGCCGTGCTGGCGGCCATGGGGCTTATTTTTCTGCTGGTCATGGCCCTGTCGGCCTGGTTTTCGGTGCGCTGGGCCCGCAGCATCTTCCAGCCGGTGGAGCGCATGAACCGCACCATGCAGCGGGTGGAAGAAGGCCAGGCAGAAGCCCGCGTGGGCACCCTGCCCGCCCGCGACGAACTGGGCGCGCTCGCCTCCCACCTGGACCAGCTGCTCGACGTGATCGACGACAAAACCCGCACCCTGCAACGCTGGGGCGACGAGCTGGACCACAAAGTGGCCGAGCGCACCCGTGAACTGGAGGCCAGCAACGCGTCGCTGCAGCTGGCCCAACAGCAACTGGTGAAAAGCGAAAAACTCGCCGCCATTGGCCAGCTCACCGCCAGCATCGCGCATGAAATCAACAACCCCATTGCGGTGATGCAAGGCAACCTGGACCTGATCCGCGAAACCCTGGGCAGCCACAGCCAACCCGTGCGCGGCGAACTGCGGCTGCTGGACGAACAAGTCGAGCGCATGCGCCTGATCGTCACCCAGCTGCTGCAATACGCCCGCCCCACCGAATACGCCGGCTACGTGGAAACGCTCGACCTGAACCGCACCGTAGACGACTGCCTGGTGCTGGTGGCCCACCTGCTGGCGCAGACCCGCATTGAAGTCCAGCGCGACCTGCAAGCCACCCAGCGCGTGGGCTTCAACCGGCAGGAACTGCAGCAGGTCATCATCAACCTGCTGATCAACGCCCTACAAGCCATGCCTACAGGCGGCGTGCTGCGGCTGGAAACCCGCAACTGCGTGATTTCAGCGGGCGACACGCCCAAGCCGGGCGCAGAGCTGTGCGTGGTGGACAGCGGCCCCGGCCTGGCGCCCGGCGTACAAGAGCGCCTGTTTCGCCCGTTCTTCACGACGAAAAACGACGGCAACGGCCTCGGCCTGTGGATCAGCATGGGCCTGCTGGAGCGCTACGGCGGCCACATAGAAGCCACCAACCGCCTCGACGGTACCGGCGCAGCCTTTACGGTGCAGCTGCTGACGGAACCGCAAGCGCCTGCGGCGGTGAATACGCGGGATGGGCGGCCGGGCGGGTGACAGGGGTGGTTTTTTGCGGCTGGTTGCGACCCGAAACGGTCAGACAACGAACCAAAGCAAAGCAGTCGCTGGCAAAAGAAAGATGCCGATTTTCATAGTTTACTTATAGCTGCGCAGCAACCTGGATAGGCGTCTAACTCGTTGATCTAGTTATGTATTTTAGAAGGTAGAGATCACCACAATATCCCGCGCCGTCGAGCTTATGCCGCAGGTTCTGCTTGATACGGGTACATTACTCACCGAGTACTTACGGGAAAAATAATGAACATGCACCTTTGTCTGATCGGGGTTCTAACCTTGTCGTTCCTATACGGCTGCGATAGGTCCTCGCAATCCGACACCAATCTTGTCCTGGCGAGCTCTGAAGCGCAAATCCGCGCGGCGAAGAAGGCCGATGAGGCCAGGGAACGAGAAGCGAAAACCGCAGAATGTCGAGCCGACATGGACGCCAAGGTGGCGGACTATCACAAACTTATAGCCAATAAGGAGTACTGGCCTGCAGTTCTCCGTATACGTTTCTGCGCCCAACTTCTGGATGATCCCAAGCTTAGGGAGCTCGTTGCTGAAGGGGAGATACTGTCTTACAGACAAAATATAGATAATCCAAAACTTTCTGACTTCGATAGGCTGCGTGCCGGCGAGTCGTTCGAACGAGACTATCCCGATCAAGCCGAAAAATATCAACGTACCATCAGTTCGTTGAGGTTGCGCGTCGAGGTAAATCAAGCGAATAATGGTCGAATGAACTCTGATCGGTCTTATGCCTCCTCAGAAATAAATTCTATCGCTCGAAATTCTGTCGCTCGAAATTGCTTTCTTGCTGCTGGCGCACCCGACCCGCTGCTATTTCCAAATCACCAAGTGACGCCTAGCCAGCTGACATCGATAGCTAACTGCATGCAACCTTATCTGAAGAGGTAGTAAGCAGAGATTTATAATGCCCACTGCTTCAGAGCAGCGTTAAAGAATAGCAAGCGAAAACTTAGAAAGCAAGTTCCTTGCGTGTGATGATCTTTCTACTATATGGATGTGCATCAAAAAATTCTCAACGCATGTATCTGATACTTACCAATTTAACGGGGTTGGTGAGACGTGCGCAGCAAGAATTACTTTGTCACCAATAAATTATCTGAGGCAGGTACTTTCAAAAGTGTTGCCCGCCGTTTCTCGTGATAAATAACAAGTTGAGCTTGCCTCCATCAATATCGAATCTTGAAATAATAGCTACCTATGCAATATCACTGCGCAACTTAGCAACTAGTCATTCCCCCTTACCACAAAATTTTCCAAGTGTAAAAGCAATCGAATGCTGGTCCGATGCTGAGGACTATCTGCATCGCAATTAGCTCGGCCTAGCACTTGACTGCCTGACAGACCTTGGCGAGCTTGCGGTGCTCCATCAGAGGTCCAGCAGGAACTTCTGCTAGCTGCATGCAACGTAGTGGCTCGGGAGATAGCCGATGCAATCCGGGTCAAGCTCTAAAAAATTCATTCGAGCCGAACCCGCCTCGCGGGTCGGATTAATTCAGGCGTTAGGTGACCTAGATAAGGTGCAGCGTGGATAAAGAAACAGTTATCTTGATTAGTGCCGTCATAGCTGCGATTGCTTCATTTGTTGGTCTTTTTTTAAAAATCGGTGCCGATCAAAACACCGAATTGCGCGGGGTGAAGCGCAAGGCGCTGGAGGCTTACATCGTTGACCTAGGCCAGGCACTTCATGAAGTGGTGGCTTCAAGTAATACGCTGCTTCAGCCCGCAAAGGAAAAGCAACGACCCAGATGGATTGAAAGGGCTAAAAATGCCCAGAAGACCCTAAAGTTGCTTCGTCCAAGGGTTCGCTATTCTCTTTGGGGGGCTGAGGATGCTATTCGCAGTTTGAGCTATCTTCCTGACTGGGCTGCTCGAAGGTCGGCAAATTTGAACAATACGCGAGATCTTATTGAAAAGGCTACCGCGCTTAGGTTTGAATTGGACGTTGTGATTCGTAATTGTTATGATGATGGTCGAGTCCCATGTTTGCGTGAGCGTCTCCGGCTCAAGTACCGGAACTATCGCTTTCTAAAAGCTTGGGGGAAGACGAAGGATACTTTCTATGAGGAACCGGATGAGGTTTCTGAATCACAGTCAACGAACCATGAGTTGAGGGACAGCTTTCCACTTAGCCATCCGAACGCTCTCTTCCTACCTACGGCTGCTTTCCCACATAAGACTGAAATCAAGGGTGCTGCACCTCACTTTTGAATCCGCCATCACTTTAGACACCAACAAACCATCATTCATTGGGAGCGTACAAATATGAAGCGTAATTGGGACACCATTCGTGAGCTCTTGGCCAAGGTTGAAGAGTGCACACTGCCTGTCGAGATGGTGCGTCTTGGAGATTTCCCCGAGGAGCGGGCCGCTGAAATCTCCTATCACATGGCGCTCCTAATCGAAGCGGGGCTGGTTAAGGGTCAAATGGTTAAGACCGTTGGGCCTGAAGTGACGGACTTCATTGCTGGCAAACTGACATGGAGCGGTCATGAGTTCTTGGATTCAATCCGCAGTGAAACCGTTTGGAAAAGGACCAAAAAAGTGTTTGCGGAGCAAGGTGTTTCCATGACATTTGATTTGGTCAAAGAGGGAGCCAAGCAGGTGGCCACAGCACTTCTCGGCGGCGCGGTTGGTGGCTAACCATTCATTGCAGCCGACCCAGGCCGACTGAATTCAAACGTTGAGCGTCCTCTTTCTTTGGCTCTCACCGGCTGGTGCTGGCCGGGACCTGCCACCGAACCCTCGAATCACAAGGGCTCATCAACACACCGGTCCAGGCGGCCAATAGCCATGCGCCTCGATGCCCGAATTGAGCACCGCCAGCCGATTCAGGCCAGCATGTCAAAGCCCTGTATTTCAACCGCCACAAACGCCCGGGTGAACCCGGCCAGTGCGGCGTAGAACTTGGCTTTGGGGTGTGCGGCCACGGTGTCGCACATGGTGTGTGCCCAGGGTTGCAGGTGGGCGTTGAAGAACTTTTGTTGCTGGGTCAGGTTGGACACCTCGACTTCGTCGCCTGCGATCAGGTAGCGCATGACTTCGCACAGGTAGGCGAAATGGTCTTCGGTTTCTGACATGGTGTCGTCGCGCCCGAGGCCGAGCGCGGCGAGGTCGCCTCGCAAAGCGGCCAGCGGTTTTTCGTTCAAAAAACCGCTGAGGTAGTGCGAGCCAAACAGGAAAATTTCGGGCTTGCCGATACCGCCAAACAGGGCGTCGAATTCCACGGCCACGGCAGCGTCGTCCACCGCGCGGGCGGCGGCCACCAGGTCGCGCCAGGGTTCTTCCAGGAAGCCACCGGCGGCGGGTGCTTCGGTGACGGCCACGCGCAGTTGCGACATGAGTTCAGGCGTGGGCGGCGCGTAGAACAGCGCGGCCAGCAGGCCGTACACCTCGGCGCGGGCGGTTTCTTCGTCGAGGGCGGAGGACACGGGAATGGAGTCGTTCATGTTGCTTGCTGCTTGGATTCGCTGTGCGCGACAAAACTGGGCATGCCAGAGCCTGGCAAGGCGCACCGTGAACCTGGCTGTGCCAGGCCACAGGCGTGCTCCCCCTGGGGGGAAGACGCGAAGCGGCGCAGGGGGTTACAGATCATGGATGCGGGTTTCGCCCGGGTTGGAGTAGATGTCCACCACGCGGCAGTCGCCGCACATTTTCAGGCGTTCCAGCGCTTCGCCCTGGAACATGGCGTGGCCGGCGAGCTTGCCCAGCATCACTTCAATGCCTTTGAGCGTGCCAAAGGGTTTGCTGCAGCGGATGCACTGGTAGGGCTGGGCTTCGTTGAGCACGCGCAGTTGTTTGCGCTGCTCGGACAGCAGCAGGCGCGGCGTGAGCGTGATGGCGTTTTCGGGGCAGGTGCTGGCGCACAGGCCGCACTGCACGCAGTTTTTTTCAATGAAGCGCAGTTGCGGGCGCTCGGTGTTGTCTTGCAGGGCGCTGGCCGGGCAGGCGCTGACGCAGCTCAGGCACAGCGTGCAGGTGTCTTTGTTGACGGCGATGCTGCCCAGCAGCGATGCGGCAGGCAGCGCGAGCGCTTCGCCGGCCTGGACGCGCTGCGGGTGGGCAGCACTGTCTTGCAGCAGGTGGTCAATGGCCAGCTCGACGGTGGCGCGCTTTTCGGCTTGCACGGCAAAGCTCGCGCGGCGTTTGACGCCCTGCGCCGGGGCTTCGCCCAGGGCGGCGTCGAGCGCCATGAGGTCGCGGGCGTCGCGCGCCTCAAGCAGCTTGAAGTGTTGGCCGCTGTAGCCCAGGCCGCTCACGATAGCCTGCGCCACCGCCATTTGCTCGACCACGGCGTCGCGGTACTGCGGGGCTTCTTCTCCCGTCATGAGCACCCACACTTGGCTGGCGCCGTAGGCAAAAGCGGTGAGCCACACGTCAAGCCCCACCGAGGCGGTGTGCCACAGCGGCAGCGGGATGACGCGAGCGGGCACGCCGCGCACGGTTTTGTCGAGCGCGGCGGCACGGCCCAGGTCGCTGATGAGGGCGGCGCCGGCTTCCTGGCTGTGCAGCAGCAGTGCCGCGTCTTTGCCACCGGCTTTGGCGTAGGTGGCGAGCAGGGTGCGCAGTTTCACGCCCTGCTCGCTGGCGCGGGGGTAGGCGTAGCTCAGAGCGCCGGTGGGGCACACGGTGGTGCAGGCGCCGCAGCCCACGCACAGGTTGGGGTTGACGACGATCTGGTTGCGCTTCACGTCGCTGCTGATGGCGAGCGCCGAACAAATCTCGACGCAGGCGTTGCAGCCCACGGTTTCGTTGCGGCTGTGGGCGCAGATTTTTTGTTTGTAAGTGAAAAACTTGGGTTTTTCGAACTCGCCCACCAGGTTGCGCAGCTTGATGATGGCCTGCATGGCGGCGGCGTCGTTGAGGCCCCCGGGCAGGTGCACGTAGCCTTGCGGGTGCGCGTGTTGGCTGAAGGCAGGCGCTTTGCGCAGGTCGAGCACCAGGTCAAACTTATCGCTGTGGCTTTGGGGCGCGCGCTGGAAATTGATGGCGCCCACGGCTTCGCAGGCTTTCACACACGCGCGGTGCGACTGGCAGCGGCTCATGTCGATCTGGTAGTCCAGACCAATGGCATCTTCAGGGCAGGCGGCCACACAGGCGTTGCAGCGAGTGCACAGGTCCAGGTCAATCGGGTTGCTGGTGGTCCACTGCACGTCAAACGCACCCAGCCAGCCGCGCACCTGGGGCAGCTCACCGGCAATGACTGGGAAGCGGCGCGCCTGCATGCCGGCACCGCCGATGGCCATGAGCGTCACGTCCAGCACATCGGCCACCAGCGCGGCGGCGCGCTCGGCGTCTTCCAGCGCGCCGATGACCAGCAGGCGCCCGGCGCTTTTGTAGGTGACGGTGGGCACAGGCTCGGCGTCGGGCAGGCGGGCGGCGGCCAGCAGGGCGGCCATTTTGGGCGTGGCTTGGGCGGCTTCGCGGCCCCAGCCACCGGTTTCCCGGATGTTCACAAAATGAATGGGCCGCACGTCGAGCGACACAGCGCCCTCGGTTTGCTCAGCCAGCTCGGTGAACAGGCGGCTTTCTTGCGTGCAGGCCACCACCAGGTCGTCGCTGCTGCGGCAGGCCTTTTGAAAGGCCGGCGCGTCGCGCCGGCACAGGGTGGTGTGCAGTGTCAGGTCTTCATCCAGCGCCTCGCCCAGGGCTTTTGCGTTCAGGGGCATGGTCTGGTTGCAGTTGCAGATCAGCGTGGTCATCGTGGTTTTCTGGTTGTGCCAGCGCAGTGGCTGCGCCGGTGGGGGTGTCGGGTGCTGCTTCAAGCTCAGCGCCAGCGGTGTTGGCTTGAGGCTGTGCTGGCGCGTCGCTGTCGGGCGGTGCCTCCTCGGGCGAGGCATCGCCAGCCGGAGCCACGGCCACTGTGGCGGGCTTGGCCTCGTTGGGGTCGTCCACCAGTTTCAAAAACTGGGCGCCCACCATTTTGGCCATCATGGCTGCGGACAAAGGGCTGGGCTGGGAATAGTCGTCGATGTAGATGTCGAGCCCGTCCATCACGTTGTAGTGCGGATCGGTGAACAGCTTCTTCATGGCGGCATTGCGCACCTCGGCGGGCACCTGGCGGCCAATGAAGGGTTTGAAGTCGGCGTCGCGGGTGAGTTTCGCCACGTCGTCGAGCGTGAGCACCGGGGGTGCCTCGGCAGCGGGTGGTGCGGCGGGCGCATCGGCGCTCGGTTGGGCCTTTTCAGGCTGCTCAGGGGCGAGCGACGGGGCAGCGCGGGCCACCAGGGGCGCCGGCGCCGCTGGTGGGGGCGGCTCCACCGGCAGCGGTTGGCCGGTGCGCACCTGCACCTTGCGGCGCGACCAGCGCGAAAAAAAGTTGTCGTCGTCAGCGGCCATGGCCACCTCCGTTGCCCTGGCCGGGGCGGGCCGGCGCTGGGCCAGGCTGTGGGCCGGTGGGCCGCTTTTCGGTGCTGATGCGCACCGGCTGACCAAACCGGTCGGTCAGGGTTTTGAAGCTGTCCGGGCGCTTGCGGCGTTTGGGCTCGGGCTGGTAGGTGGTGTCGACAAAGGCGCGCAGCCAATCCACCGCATCTTCTGGCGCGGCCACCTGCTCCACGCGCTCTTGTGCGTCGAGCCAGCGCCCGGCGTCGTGGTAGCTCAGCGTCACGGTTTGCGGCACGGCCAGGGGCTCGCCGTCCACCAGCTGGGCTTCGTCGGGGCGCCACACCACCCAAAAGCAGGGCGTGGGGCTGTTCAGGTTCAGAAAATAGCCTTCGGCGTCGTCACGAAACAAGGTGACGCGAAAGCGCGGAAACAGCCAATGGGTGGACGCACCGTGGCCGGCGCCATCAATGGGTTCGACGGCCTGCGGCTCGTGCACGTCGTCGGGTGTGAGGGCGGTTGTTACTTCGGGGCTGCTGCGCAGCAACACGTCGGCCAGCACCCAGCGCCAGGCTTGCCAGCGGCTCATGGGGCCGCTCACCGGCTCGCGGCGCATGACCACGTCCACCTCGATGGCGGGGCGGTTGGGGGTGGGGGTCATGGGGTTTTCGGTCATGTTGGAAAGACCGCAATGTAAGCCATCCCGGACCGGCTCAGCGGGCGCCGGGCGCTTTCCCCGTTGCGGGCAGTGCTTTCAGAGGGGAAACCCTGATAAAACGGCACAAAAACCGCACCCAGAAAAAAGGGTCTGGTGGGCAACGCCCGCCAGACCCTTTGTTGCCGGGTGGTCACCCACCCACGTTCAGGCGCTCAATAGGTTTCCAGGTGCAAGCGGCCTTCGCGCTTGAGCGCCGCGCCCAGGGTGTCCCAGTTGAGGCCGGCGTTTTGTGCCGCATCGCGCAGGGCCAGCACCACGCCCTCTTCCATGCTTTTCAGGCCGCACACGTAAAAGTACGCGTTGGGGTCTTGCAGCAGGGGCACGAGGTCGGCGGCGCGCTCGCGCATGGCGTCTTGCACATAGCGCTTGGGTTTGCCTACCTCGCGTGAGAACGCAAATTCAACGTCGATGAAGTCTTTGGGTAAATTGTTGAGCGGGCCGAAGTACGGCAGCTCGGCCGGCGTGCGGGCACCAAAGAACAGCATGAGTTTGCCGCCTTCAAATTTGCCGGAAGCGCGCTGGCGCCGGCGCCACTCGGTCATGGCGCGCATGGGTGCGCTGCCGGTGCCGGTGCAGATCATGACGATGTGGCTCTTGGGGTGGTTGGGCATCAAGAAGCTGCTGCCAAACGGCCCGATCACCTGCACGGTGTCACCCACTTGCAGGTCGCACATGTAGTTGCTGGCCACGCCGCGCACCGGCTGGCCCTGGTGGTCCTCCAGCACGCGCTTGATGGTGAGCGACAGGTTGTTGTAACCGGGGCGCTCGCCGTTGCGCGGGCTGGCAATGGAGTACTGGCGCGCGTGGTGCGGTTTGCCGTTGGCGTCGGTGCCGGGCGGCACGATGCCGATGGACTGGCCTTCGAGCACGGGGAACGGCATGCTGCCGAAGTCGAGCACCACATGGTGGGTGTCGTAGTCGTGGCCGGCCTGTTTGCCGACCTCGGTCACGCGCACGCTGCCCACCACGGTGGCGGTGACGGTTTTCTGCGCGGCCTTGGGGCCATACAGGTTGGTGTAGGCATGGGCGGCCGACCAGGGCGGCACATGGGCGCCAAACGCACCCGAGTTGAACGCGGTCTCGCCGGTGGGGTCGGCCGCCACGGCGGCTTCGGTCTCGGCCTCTGGCGCAGGCTCGCCGGCGGCATCGTCGCCGGCCAGCGCTTTGCGCTCTTCGGCAGACAGCTCCACCGGCAGTTCGTCCCAGGTGAGCTGCTCGGCCAGCGAATAGACCTTGATGCGCGGCATGGTGCGGTAGTTGTCGATCGAACCCGTGGGGCACGGCGAGATGCAGTCGTTGCACCAGTTGCACTTTTCGGCGTCCACCACGTAGTTGCGCGAATCGTGCGTGATCGCGCCCACGGGGCAGATGGCTTCGCAGGTGTTGCAGCGGATGCAGATTTCAGGGTCGATCAGGTGCTGCTTGATCACAGCGGCTTCGGCTGGGGCGTTCATGGGTGGTCTCCGGCTTCTCGTGGGGATGCTTGGGTCTGGATTGTCGTGGCTTCTTGATGAAAGCGCTGGGCTGGGGCAAACAACGCCGCTCGAATCTCTGGTGGCTTTGGCACGTCACCGCACGGGCCGGGGCGACCGACTCCGTTCGTGTCCCCCGCCGGCCTGCCGCCGGCTCCTCCTGTACCTAACTGCGCCGGTCACCCCGACCCGTGCTCATCAGAGGCAAAAAAAGGAACGCCCCGGTGTAGCCGGGGCGGGAGGTGCCCCACCCAGGATGCGGTGGAACCGGCTTTGCCGGGCCACTCGCATCGCCCCCTGGGGGGTGACGCGCCCTTGGGCGCGGCGCGGGGGGTCAACAGTTCAAGCGAAGCGGATGTACTCAAAGTCCACCGGCTGGCGGTTGATGCCCATGACCGGCGGCGCGATCCAGTTGGCGAACTTGCCGGGATCGACCACGCGGCCCATAAGGCTGGCCACAAAGGCGCGGTCGCTCTCGCTGGGCAACCAGTTGTCGCGGTTGGCGTTCCATTCGGACTCGGAGATCACGCGGCCTTCGGGCGCCACTTTCACGCCCTTGAGCATGCCGATGTTGCGGTGGAAAGCCTTGTGCGGCACGGTCAGGCGCACGGGGATGCCGGCCTTCTCGATCACCTTGTTCCAGCGCTCGACGCCGCCCACGCTGTCCTTGATGTAGTCGTCGCGCAGCACTTCGTTCAGCGCGTTGAGCATCGGCACTTCTTTTTCCACCAGCTGGCCGTTTTGCACGTTCAGCACCTTGTAGAACTGACCCTTGAGCACGTGGTCGTCGGTGCGCTTGCCTTCTTCATAGCGCCCCTTGAGGCCGGTGCTGTAGAAGGTGGCGGCGTTGCTGGACTCGTCGGCACCGAACAGGTCGATCGTCACCGAGAAGTGGAAGTTCAGGTAGCGCTGGATGGTCGGCAGGTCGATCACACCGGCGGCGCGCAGCTTGGCCGGGTCGTCGGTCTTCAGCTCGTTCATCACCTGGCAGGTGCGGTTGATCACGCGGCTCACGCCCGACTCGCCCACGAACATGTGGTGCGCTTCTTCGGTCAGCATGAACTTGGTGGTGCGGGCCAGCGGGTCGAAGCTCGACTCGGCCAGGGCGCACAGCTGGAACTTGCCGTCGCGGTCGGTGAAGTAGGTGAACATGAAGAACGACAGCCAGTCGGGCGTCTCTTCGTTGAAGGCTTCCAGAATGCGCGGGTTGTCAGCGTTGCCGCTGTTGCGTTCCAGCAGGGCTTCGCCTTCTTCACGGCCGTCTTTGCCGAAATACTTGTGCAGCAAATACACCATGGCCCACAGGTGACGGCCCTCTTCCACGTTCACCTGGAACAAGTTGCGCAGGTCGTACTGGCTGGGCGCCGTCAGGCCCAGGTGGCGCTGCTGCTCCACCGAAGCCGGCTCGGTGTCTCCCTGCGTCACGATGATGCGACGCAGGTTGGCGCGGTATTCGCCAGGCACGTCTTGCCAGGCGGCTTCGCCCTTGTGGTCGCCGAAATGGATCTTGCGGTCTTGCTCGGCGGGGTTCAAAAAGATGCCCCAGCGGTAGTCGGGCATCTTCACGTGGCCGAACTGCGCCCAGCCCTGCGGGTCCACGCTCACGGCGGTGCGCAGGTAGACGTCAAAGTTTTGCGAGCCGTCCGGGCCCATGTCGTCCCACCACTTCAGGTAGTTGGGCTGCCATTGCTCCAGCGCGCGCTGCAGCGTGCGGTCTTCGCTCAGGTTGACGTTGTTCGGAATTTTGTCGCTGTAGTCGATGGTGGACATGTTTTGGCTCCTGCAGGTTTCTCGTTCGGTGGACTGCTCTAAGGTTGCGGCTGGCTCCACCGGGAAACCCACCGCACAACAAGACTCAAGGAATCGGATCAGACGCGGTTCATGTCGAACTGCGCTTTGTCGCCTTTGCCGTAGACCTTCAGCGCACCCTTTTCGCCCACGGCGTTGGGGCGCTGGAAGATCCAGTTTTGCCAGGCGGTGAGGCGGCCAAACACGCGGGTGGCCATGTTTTCTTTTTGTGCAAAACGCAGGTTGGCTTCCAGGCCGGTCAGGGCGTCGGGCGACATGGACGCGCGCTCTTCCAGCGCCATACGCACTTCGTCGGCCCAGTCGATGTCGTCGGGCGCGGCGGTGACCAGACCCAGGGCCAAGGCAGCGTCGGCGTCGAGTGACTTGCCGATAGCGCCGCGGGCGGCTTCCATCGGGCCCACCTCTTCATAAAAGCGGCGCTGCAGGCGCGACTGGTCGTTCACCATGGGCAAGAAGCCAAAGTTGAACTCGCTGAGCTGCAGCTTGGGTGCCTTGTCGGCGTCGTCGGGCAGGGCCAGCATGTAGGCGCGGTCGGCGCAGAAAGCCAGTTCGGCCAGCGTGCCGGCGAAGCAGGAGCCTTCTTCGATCAGGGCAAACAGACTGCGCGACGACACGTCCAGGCGGGCGAAGGTGCGGCGCAGCGCGCCGATGGTCTCGTTCACAAACCAGTGGTCTTTGTGGGCCAGCATCAGGGCGTCGTTGGCCAGCACCGCGGCGGCATCGCCTTCGGTCTTCAAGATCCAGGTGCCGATGTCGAGTTCGTTGGTGCGAAGGTTGAGGATGGCGTCGTCGAGCTCGCGGGCCATGTGCAGCGGGTACCAGGCGGCACCGGCGGCTTCGATGCCGGCTATTGTCGTGGGCTGCGCACCGCTCGGTGCCTTCAGGGTGAGGGTGGCGTTGCGCTTGGCGCGGTCAATGGCCACATTCACATAGGTGTAGGCAATGCCGTCGGCGCTGTCGGTGCGCTCAACGCGTGGCAGGGCCACACCTTTGGCGCCGGCTGGACGGCTGCTTTGGGCGGCCAGCTTGGCGGCGCGCTCGGTCACGGCGGCGGCAAACTGCTGCGGCTTGGCCACGGCGTCCACCAGGCGCCAGTCCACAGCCTTTTGGCCGCGCACGCCTTCGCTGGTGGTGCAGAAAATGTCGGCCAGGTCGTGGCGCACATGGCGCTTGTCGGTCACGCGGGTCAGGCCGCCGGTGCCGGGCAACACGCCGAGCAAAGGCACTTCGGGCAGGCTCACGGCGCTGGAACGGTCGTCCACCAGCAAGATTTCGTCGCAAGCCAGGGCCAGCTCGTAGCCGCCGCCGGCGCACGCACCGTTCAGGGCCGCCAGGAATTTCAGGCCGCTGTGTTTGCTGGTGTCTTCAATGCCGTTGCGGGTTTCGTTGGTGAACTTGCAGAAGTTCACCTTCCAGCCGTGGCTGGACACACCGAGCATGAAGATGTTGGCGCCAGAGCAAAACACACGGTCCTTGCCGCTGGTGACCACCACGGTGCGCACTTCGGGGTGCTCGAAGCGCACGCGGTTCAACGCATCGTGCAGCTCAATGTCCACACCCAGGTCGTAGCTGTTGAGCTTGAGCTTGTAGCCGGGGCGCAGGCCGCCGTCTTCGTCGATGTCGATCGACAGCGTGGCCACGTCGCCAGCAAAGGCGAGCTTCCAGTGGCGGTACTGGCTGGGTTCGGTGCGGTAGTCAACGGCGGTGCTGGTGGTCATGTCTGTCTCCTCGGGCGGGTGTTCGGCTGGGGGACACCCGTGGACACGGGTGCTGCACCGGGTCTGGCCTGCACTCAAACGCCTGTCAGAACCCGTTGATGTGAATAATATTGCATCTTTTTAAAAACGTCAATGCACTTTTATGCATGCCATGAAACACCCAGCACCTCGCGCACTTGCTGGCGCAGGGCGGCAAAGGCGTCGTCCACGTTGTAGGCACTGGTGTTGAATTGCAGATCGGCCTTGGAATAGAAGGCCGAGCGCCCAGCCAGAATGCGCTTCAAATCTTCCATGGCTTCGCGGCTGGCGGCCATGGGGCGCATGTCGCCTTGTGCCGCCACGCGGCTCATGTGGTCGGCCGGGTCGGCCTGCAGCCAGATGGTGGTGCAGTGGCTCAGCAACAGGTTGAAGTTGGCAGCGTCTGAAACCAGGCCACCGGGCGTGGCAATCACCACCTCGGGGTAAATTTGAATCGCCTCTTCCAGCGCGCGGCGCTCGTAGCGGCGGTAAGCCGGCGTGCCATAGAGTGCGTGGATTTCGTTGATGCTGCAGCCCGCAAATTTTTCAATTTCGCGGCTCAGTTCAATGAAGGCGTAGCCCAGGTCGTCGGCCAGGCGCTGACCCAGCGTGGACTTGCCCGCACCGCGCAGGCCAATGAGCGCGATGCGGGCGCTGCGGCCCACGTCACCCCCCGCCACAGCACCGCCGCCCAGCAGGCTGCCAATGGCCACGCGCGCGCGGCGCAGGTCGGCTTCGTTGCGGTTCTCCAGCAGCTCCCGTATGAGCAGCCATTCGGGCGAGCTGGTGGTCACGTCACCCAGCAGCTCGGTCAAGGAACAATGCAGCGCCTGCGACACCTGCAGCAGCACCAGCACCGACGCGTTGCCGGTGCCGTACTCCAGGTTGGCCAGGTGGCGCTCTGACACGTCGGCCGCCACGGCCACGGCCTTGCGCGTCATGCCGCGACGCGAGCGCAGCGTGCGCACCCGCTCACCCAGCGCCACCAGAAACGGGTGGCGCGGGGCTTCGTCGGGCGTGGCGTCGAGGGTGCCCGCCGTAGCGGGGGCCAGGTCCACGGCCGGGGCTTTTGCGGTCGCCAGTTGGTTCATAAATGTGCTCTTCAATTCAGGGAAAACCCTAGTTAGACTTGCCAGTCTGCGAAACATGCACTTTAATGCATGCTGTGTCAGGCGCAAGATAATGCATTTATAGCGTCAATCCCGACCGGCGAACAGCCCTCCCCGATACCCTTACCCAGCGAGACCCCATGACCACTCTGCCTTTGCTCCCCAACTTCCTCGCCGGCCGCTGGCAAACCGGTGCCGGCAACGGCACCACCCTGCTCGACCCGGTGCAGGGCACCGGCCTGGTGCGCGTGAGCAACACCGGCCTGGACCTGACCGAGGGCTTTGCCTTTGCCCGTGAACAGGGCGGCGAAGCCTTGCGAGCACTCACTTACAAACAACGGGCCGGTTTGCTCAGCGAGATGGTGAAAGTGCTGCAAGCCAACCGCGACGCCTACTACGAGATCGCCACCGCCAACTGCGGCACGGTAACCAAAGACTCGGCGGTGGACATCGACGGCGGCATCTTCACCCTGGGCTACTACGCCAAGCAGGGCGAGGCCCTGGGCGACGCGAACTTGCTGCTCGACGGCGAGCGCATCCGCATGGGCAAAGACCCGGTGTTCCAGACCCAACACGTGCTGAACCCCACGCGCGGCGTGGCGCTGTTCATCAACGCCTTCAACTTCCCGAGCTGGGGCCTGTGGGAAAAAGCGGCGCCCGCGCTGCTTTCGGGCGTGCCGGTGATCGTGAAACCCGCCACCGCCACCGCCTGGCTGACCCAGCGCATGGTGCAAGACGTGGTGGACGCCGGTATCTTGCCGGCGGGCGCGCTGTCGGTCATCTGCGGTTCGTCGGCGGGGCTCATGGACCAGTTGCAGCCGTTTGACGTGGTGAGCTTCACCGGCTCGGCTGAAACGGCCCGCATCATCCGCAGCCACCCGGCGGTGGCCGAGCGGTCGGTGCGCTGCAACATTGAAGCCGACAGCCTGAACAGCGCCCTGCTCGACCCCGCCGCCACCGAAGGCAGCGAAGCCTTCAACCTGCTGGTGGCCGAAGTGGCGCGCGAAATGACCGGCAAGAGCGGTCAGAAATGCACCGCCATTCGGCGCATTTTTGTGCCGCGCGCCCTGTTTGACGCCGTGGCCCAGGCCATTGGCGCCAAGCTGGCCAAAACCACCGTGGGCAACCCCCGAAACGAAACCACGCGCATGGGCTCGCTGGTGAGCCGCGAGCAATTTGACAGCGTGCTGGCCGGCATCGACCACCTGAAAACCGAAGCCGAGGTGCTGTTTGACGGCAACAGCGCCGCCCTGGTGGACGCTGAGCGCGCCGTGGCCGCCTGCGTGGCACCCGTGCTGCTGGGCCACCGCCAGCCCACGCAAGCCCAGGTGCTGCACGCGGTGGAGGTGTTTGGCCCGGTGGCCACGCTTATGGCCTATGACGACGAAGCGCAGGCCTACGCGCTGATTCGCCGTGGCGAAGGCTCGCTGGTGGCGTCGGTTTACAGCGCCGACCCGGCCTTCATGGCCCGCGCTGCGCAGGCGCTGGCCGACAGCCATGGCCGCGTGCACATCATCAGCCCCGACGTGGCCGCCAGCCAGACCGGCCACGGCAACGTGATGCCCATGAGCCTGCACGGCGGCCCCGGCCGCGCAGGTGGTGGCGAAGAGCTGGGCGGCCTGCGCGCGCTGGGCTTCTACCACCGCCGCAGCGCCGTGCAGGCCAGCAGCGCCGCGCTGGACGTGCTGGCCGCTACGGGCATATCTTTCAAACCGTGAGCCCGATCCCCGTTTGAGTTGACTCAACGACCGTGCGCACTGAGTTGGTCGAAGGGCTCGCGAGGGCTTCGACAGGCTCAGCCCGAACGGGGTGTATTGCAGAACATAGCAGGAGACAAACCATGAGCCACACCGACACGACCGCCCCACCGGAGCGCTTCAACTTCGCCCGCCACCTGATCGCGCTCAACGCCGGTCGGGCTGGCAAAGCTGCGCTGATCGACGACGCCGGCTCGCTCACCTACGGCCAGTTGGCCGACCAGGTAGAGCGCTTTTCCGGTGCGCTGCAGGCGCTGGGCCTGAAGCGCGAAGAGCGCGTGTTGTTGCTCATGCACGACTGCAGCGACTGGGTGGTGGCGTTTCTGGGCGCGCTGCACGCGGGCGTGGTGCCGGTGGCGGTGAACACCCTGCTCACGACCAAAGACTATGGCTACATGCTGGCCAACAGCCGGGCGCAAGCGGCGCTCGTCTCAGCCGCGCTGCTGCCCACGCTGCAAACGGCGCTGGAAGCGGGCGGCCACGAGGTGAAACACCTGGTGGTCTCACGCGCCCACGATGCCCTGCCTGCGGGCGCGCATGACATGGCAGCGCTCGTGGCCGCGCACGCCCCGGGCGAGGGTGCCGACACGCACGGCGACGAGCCTGCCTTCTGGCTGTATTCCAGCGGTTCCACCGGCAGTCCCAAAGGCACGGTGCACACACAGGCCAGCCTGTACTGGACCGCCGAGCTCTACGGCAAGGCGGTGCTGGGTCTGCAGGAAAACGACACGGTGTTTTCCGCCGCCAAACTGTTCTTTGCCTACGGCCTGGGCAACGGCCTGAGCTTCCCGCTGAGCGTGGGTGCCAGCGTGGTGCTGATGGCCGAGCGGCCCACGCCGCAGGCCACCTTCAAACGCATGGTGGACCACCAGCCCACGGTGTTTTTTGGTGCGCCCACCGGCTACGGCGGCATGCTGGCATCGCCCGACCTGCCGGCCAAAAGCCAGGTGGCGCTGCGCCTGTGCTCGTCGGCGGGCGAGGCGCTGCCGCGCGACATTGGCGAGCGCTGGACGGCCCATTTTGGCTGCGAGATCATCGACGGCATTGGCTCCACCGAGATGCTGCACATCTTTTTATCCAACCGCCCGGGCGACGTGCGCTACGGCACCACCGGCAAGGCGGTGCCAGGCTACGAGGTGCAATTGCGCAACGAAGACGGCAGCGTGATCACCGGCCACAACCAGATCGGTGATCTCTACATACAAGGCCCGAGCGCGGCGCTGATGTACTGGAACAACCGCGCCAAATCGCGCGACACCTTCCAGGGCAGCTGGACCAAAAGCGGCGACAAATACACCCGCGACCCCGACGGCTACTACACCTACGCCGGACGCAACGATGACATGCTCAAGGTCAGCGGCATCTACGTGAGCCCGTTCGAGGTGGAGGCCACCCTGGTGCAGCACCCAGCCGTGCTCGAAGCCGCTGTGATCGGCAAAACCGACGACGACGGCCTGACCAAAACCAAGGCCTATGTGGTGCTGAAAAATGGCGCGCAAGCCACCGAAGCCGAACTGCAGGCCTTCGTGAAAGAAAAACTCGCGCCTTACAAGTACCCGCGCTTCATTGAGTTCATGGACGAACTGCCCAAAACCGCCACCGGCAAGATCCAGCGCTTCAAGCTGCGCGACTTGGAAACGCAGCGGCTGTTTGAGCGCTAAAACGCTGATTCAGCGGGCGGGCTCCTGCGCCGATTGCGGGAGCCCAAACACCCGGTCAAACACCCAGGTGAACACCACCGTGTAGACCAGGAAAAACACCAAAATGCCCAGATCGGCCACGAAGGCCTCCCACCAGGTGATGCCCAGCCAGCCGGCCATGACGGGCACCAAAATCAGCGCCAGCCCACCCTCAAAGCCCAGCCCATGGGCAGCCCGGCGCTGCCACGACCGGCCCTTGACGGACTGACGCGATTCCCAGCGTTCAAAGAAGAAGTTGAAGGTGTAGTTCCAGGCCAGCGCAATGCTGGACATGGTGACCGAAAGCCCCAACGAAGACAGCGGCGACTGCCCAAACACCAGCACCAGCATGGGCGCGACGCAGGCGATGGCAAAGGTCTCGTACAGGACGGCCTGAACGATGCGGCGGGTGCGGGGGGACAAAGACATGGACGCAGGCGGTTGCCGGAATTTCGGTGAAACCAAAGAAAAGGGCCGCTTCTGCGGCCCCGGGGTGTGCAGGCGAAAGCGGTTCAGGTTTCTTTCGAAATCTTGATGCTCGGAAACTTGCTGGAAAAGTCTTTGGCGCGGGCGGCGATCTTGATCGCCACCTGGCGCGCCACGGCTTTGTAGATGCCAGAAATTTCACCGTCCGGGTCGGCCACCACGGTGGGCATGCCGCTGTCGGCTTGCACGCGAATCTGCATGTTCAAGGGCAGTGCGCCCAGGTAGTCCATGCCGTATTCGGCCGCCATGTTTTTGCCGCCGTCGGCGCCAAAAATGTGCTCGGTGTGGCCGCAGTTGGGGCAGCAATACACCGCCATGTTTTCCACAATGCCCAAAATGGGCACGCCCACTTTTTCAAACATCTTGATGCCCTTGCGCGCGTCGAGCAGGGCAATGTCTTGCGGTGTGGTCACGATCACGGCGCCGGTCAGCGGCACGCGCTGGCTCAGGGTGAGCTGGATGTCGCCAGTACCGGGTGGCATGTCCACGATCAAATAGTCCAGGTCTTTCCAGTTGGTCTGGCGCAGCAACTGCTCCAGCGCCTGGGTGGCCATGGGGCCGCGCCAGATCATGGCTTCGTCGCGGTCCACCAGGAAACCAATCGAAATCACCTGCACGCCGTAGTTTTCCAGCGGCTCCATGGTCTGGCCGTCGGCGCTCTCGGGGCGGCCTTCCACGCCCATCATCATGGGCTGGCTGGGGCCATAAATGTCGGCGTCCAAGATGCCCACCTTGGCACCCTCGGCGGCCAGCGCCAGGGCCAGGTTGACGGCGGTGGTGCTCTTGCCCACACCGCCCTTGCCCGAAGCCACGGCGATGATGTTTTTCACCTGCGGCAGCAGCTGCACACCACGCTGCACAGCGTGTGCCGTGATCTTCATGCTCATGTTGACCGACACGTTGTCCACGCCAGCAACGCCTTTGGCCGCCGCAATGAGGGCCTTGCGCAGTGCCGGCATCTGGCTCTTGGCGGGGTAGCCCAGCTCCACGTCAAACGACACATCGCCGTCCTGCGTCTGCAGGTTTTTAACGGCCTTGGTGGACACGAAATCTTTGCCGGTATTGGGATCGGTCACAGCCTGCAGGGCAGCCAGCAGCGCTTGTTGGTCAACGGCCATTGTGGGAAATCTCCTGTGGGGAACGGTTTTTTGGTGTTGGAAGAGGTGGCGCGAAGTCTACCCGCCCGCCCGACCCCACCGGATACACACAAACACCATGAGGGCTTCCCCCAAAGCCACGTGGCGCCCTGGGGCGTGCAGCTTGCCAAGCCGCGTGCGCCCATGCGCCCTAAAATCACGGGTTCCCCTGATAGAAAGCCCCTGCCATGAGCCAGAGACGCCTGTTCGTCACCACCGCCCTGCCCTACGCCAACGGCCATTTCCACATCGGCCACATCATGGAATACATCCAGGCCGACATCTGGGTTCGTTACCAGCGCATGCAGGGCCACGAAGTGCACTTCGTCTGCGCCGACGACGCGCACGGTGCGCCCATCATGATCGCGGCCGAAAAGGCCGGCAAAACGCCGCAGCAGTTCGTGGCCGACATCGCCTCGGGTCGCAAACCCTACCTGGACGGTTTCCACATCGGGTTTGACAACTGGCACAGCACCGACGGACCCGAAAACCACCAGCTCGCACAAGACATTTACCGCGCGCTCAAGGCCAACGACCTGATCGAGACCCGCACCATCGAACAGTTTTTCGACCCCGCGAAAAACATGTTTCTGCCCGACCGCTTCATCAAGGGCGGTTGCCCCAAATGCGGCGCCAAAGACCAATACGGCGACAACTGCGAAGTGTGTGGCGCGGTGTACGCCCCCACCGAGTTGCACAACCCTTACTCGGCGCTCTCGGGCGCGGTGCCGGTGCTGAAAACGTCTGAGCACTTTTTCTTCAAGTTGTCCGACCCGCGCTGTCTGGCCTTCCTGGACCAGTGGACGCAAAGCGGTGCGGTGCAGCCCGAGGTGCTGAACAAAATTGCCGAGTGGATCGAACCCGGCCCGGACGGCAAACCCAAAATGGGCGACTGGGACATCAGCCGCGACGCGCCGTATTTCGGCATTGAAATTCCGGACGCACCGGGCAAGTATTTCTACGTGTGGCTGGACGCGCCCATTGGCTACCTGGCCTCGCTGAAAAACTACTTTGCCAAAACCGGGCGTGACTACGACGCCTTCATGGCCGACCCGACCACCGAGCAGTTCCACTTCATCGGCAAGGACATCATCACCTTCCACACGCTGTTCTGGCCGGCCATGCTGAAGTTCAGCGGCCGCAAGGTGCCCAACGCCGTCTTTGTGCACGGCTTCCTCACCATCAACAACGGCGAAAAGATGAGCAAGAGCCGGGGCACCGGCCTGAACCCGCTGAAATACCTGGAACTCGGCATGAACCCCGAGTGGCTGCGCTACTACCTGGCGGCCAAGCTCAGCGGCAAAAACGAAGACGTGGACTTCAACCCCGAAGACTTCATGGCCCGCGTCAACAGCGATCTGGTGGGCAAATACATCAACATCGCTTCGCGCGCAGCCGGTTTCATCGCCAAGCGCTTTGACGGCCGACTCGGTGCCGTGTCGGCCGACGGCGACGCCCTGCTGGACCACCTGCAAACCCTGGCGCCCACGGTGGCCGAGCTGTACGCCGAGCGCGAATACGGCAAGGCGCTGCGCGAAATCATGCTGCTGGCCGACCGCGTCAACGCTTATGTGGACCAAAACAAGCCCTGGGAACTGGCCAAGCAAGAAGGCATGGAAGGCCGCCTGCAAGATGTGTGCACCACCTGCATCGAAGCCTTCCGCCTGATCTCGCTCTACTTGAAGCCGGTGCTGCCCGCGCTGGCCGCCAACGTGGAAGCCTTCCTGAACATCGAGCCCCTCACCTTCGCTGACGCCGGCCGCCTGCTGGGCGCCGGCCACACCATTGGCGCCTACCAGCACCTGATGCAGCGCGTGGACGTGAAGCAGCTGGATGCGCTGTTTGAACCTCCGCCGGCAGCGGAAGAGCCCAAGACCGTGCCCGGTGGCGAGCCGATTGCCGACACGATCTCCATCGACGACTTCGCCAAAGTCGACCTGCGCATCGCACACATCGTGAATTGCGAAGCGGTGGAAGGCTCGACCAAGCTGCTGCGCCTGACGCTGGACGTGGGCGAAGGCAAGACCCGCAACGTGTTCAGCGGCATCGCCAGCGTCTACAAGCCCGAAGACCTGGTGGGCAAGCTCACCGTGATGGTGGCCAACCTGGCGCCTCGCAAGATGAAATTTGGCGTGAGCGAGGGCATGGTGCTGGCCGCCAGCCACGCCGACGAAAAGGCGCAGCCTGGCATTTACATCCTGAACCCGTGGCCGGGCGCCACACCCGGCATGCGCATCCACTGACCGCCGCGCATGTTTGAACCCATCCGCGGCTTCACCAGCCTGCAGCGCACGCCGCAGGCCGACTTGAAGCTGGGCTCGGTGCTGGCCTTTGTGGCCGGCGCGGCCAACGCGGGTGGTTTCCTGGCGGTGGGTCAGTACACCTCGCACATGACGGGCATCCTGTCGTCCGTGGCCGACAACCTGGTGCTGGGCCAGCTGGTGCTGGCGGGCGCCGGGGTGGGCGCGGTGCTGGCTTTTTTGCTCGGTGCCATGACCACCGCCTGGCTAGTCAACTGGGGCCTGCGGCGCGAACTGCGCAGCGCCTACGGCCTGCCGCTCATGCTTGAAGCCTCGCTGCTGCTGGTGTTTGGCCTGTTTGGTGCCGCCATCAGCCTGTTCACCACCGTGTTTCTGCCGCTCACCGTGGTGCTGCTGTGTTTCATCATGGGCTTGCAAAACGCGGTCATCACCAAGATTTCACGCGCGGTCATCCGCACCACCCACATCACCGGCCTGCTCACCGATCTCGGCATCGAGCTGGGCAAACTGCTCTATGTGAACCGCCAACTGGGCCACCAGCCGGTGCGCGCCAACCGCCAGCGCCTGCGCGTGCACGGCCAGCTGATCGCCTGCTTCTTTCTGGGCGGTCTGGCCGGCGCGCTGGGCTTCAAATACGCGGGCTACATCAGCACCGTGCCGCTGGCGGCGCTGCTGTTGCTGCTGGTGCTGCGCCCGGCGCTGGACGACTGGCAGCGCCTGCGCGCAAACTGACCAGCGCTCAGCGGCTGCGGTCCAGATCCGGATCGCGCACCGACAGGGTTGAAACCACCCGCAGATCGGGCGAGAAGATGACCGTGAACACCTTGCTGTCGCTTTCGTTCGGCCCGTCCAGGTAGCGCCAGTCGTAGTGGGTTTCTTGCTTCAGGGCGTAGGTGGTGATTTTCATCGGCTTGCCGAGCATGCGGCGCACGTCTTCCATCATCATGCCGGGCTGCACCTGCGCAAAGGTGCGCGGGTTGAGCACCTGGCGCAGCGCGGTCATCTTGCCGTCGGGGCCAATGGTGATCATGTAGTTGGTGTGGCCTGCGGGCTGGCGGTTGTATTCGTACACCTGGGCGCCGTCCGGGCCGTCCCACACCGCTTCGGGGGCGCCAAAGCGCTCGCGCACGTCGGCCTCGGTGGACAGCCCCTCTTCCAGCTCGCTGATGTTTTGCGGGTCGCAGGCCGCCACCAGCAGGGCCAGCAGGCCCGCCAGCAACCAGCGGGGCAGGTGGTGCCAGGTTGTGTTCATCTGATTTCCCTCAAAAAACACCAAAAAGTCAGTGTAAACCCTCAGGTCGACGTCATCTTCCTGTAAGTTCTGCGAACCGTCGCAAACGGTAACATTTCACGATGCTGAAAAACCTGCCCCCCCTGGCGCCGTTTCGACCCCGCTTGCTGAACGACCTCAAGGGCTACAACAGCGAAAAACTGGCCAAAGACATGGGGGCCGGTGCCACGGTGGGCATTGTGGCGCTGCCGCTGGCCATGGCCTTTGCCATCGCCAGCGGGCTCAAACCCGAGGCCGGGCTGTGGACCGCGATCATTGCGGGCTTCATCATTTCAGCGCTGGGCGGCACCTCGGTGCAGATTGGCGGACCGGCGGGCGCGTTCATCGTCATCGTTTACGGCATCGTTGAGCGCTATGGCGTGGCCAACCTGCTGATCGCCACCGCCAGCGCCGGGGTGTTGCTGTTTCTGCTCGGCCTGTTCCGGCTGGGCACGCTGGTGCGTTACGTGCCGGTGAGCGTGGTGATTGGCTTCACCAACGGCATTGCGGTGCTCATCGGGCTGTCGCAGGTGCGCGACCTGCTGGGGCTGGACATCGCCAAAATGCCGGGCGACTTTTTCAGCCAGATCAGCACCCTTGCCGGCCACATTGGCAGCTTCAACCTGTACGCGTTTGGCCTGGGTGCGGTGTGCGTGGCGGGGCTGTTTGTGTGGCCGCGCCTGTGGGCGGTGGACTCGCAGTTTCGGCGCCAGCTCGACAAAATTGAAACCGTGAGCGCGTTGCGCGCCACATCGCGCGTGCCAGCGCCGGTGGTCGCGCTGATCTCGCTGTCTCTGGTGGCCTGGTTGTTCAGCCTGCCGGTGGAAACCATCGGCTCGCGCTTTGGCGGCATTCCGCAAGGGGCGCCCGCGTTTGAGCTGCCCGCTTTTTCATGGGAAACCGTGAAGATGCTGGTCACGCCCACCCTCACCATTGCGCTGCTGGGGGCCATTGAGTCGCTGTTGTGCGCGCGCGTGGCCGACCAGCTCGGCGACGCGCCCAAGCACGACCCCAACCAGGAACTGATGGCCCAGGGCATTGCCAACGCCGTGGTGCCGTTCTTTGGCGGCATGCCCGCCACCGGCACCATTGCCCGCACGGTGACCAACATCCGTTCGGGCGCGGTGTCGCCCGTGGCGGGTATGGTGCACGCCCTCACGCTGGCCGCCGTGGTGCTGCTGGCCGCGCCGCTGGCGGCCCACATACCGCTGGCGGTGCTGGCGGGTGTGCTGATGTTTGTGGCCTGGAACATGGGCGAATGGCGCGAGTTTGGCCGCCTCAAGCAGTTCAGCAACCACTACCGGCTCATGATGGTGTCCACTTTTCTGGTCACGATCGTGTTTGACCTGACGGTGGCGGTGGAACTGGGCCTGGTGCTGGCCGTGGTGCTGTTTGTGCGCCGCCAGAGCGACATCTTTCGCGCCGAGCCCATTTCGCGCAACGGCCAGCAGCTCACCTTCCGGCTGTATGGCTCGCTGTTTTTTGGTGCCGTGGCCAAGATCGATCCCATCGTGGCCGAGGTCGAGGCCTCACCCACCCCGGTCAACGTGATGCTGGACGCCACCCAGCTCATCTCGCTCGACACCACCGGGCTGGATGCGCTGGAACAGTTGCACAAAGCGGTGCACAAGCGCGGGGGCCACCTGGGCATCGTGGGGCTGAACGCCCAACCCCGCTCGCTGATGGAGCGCTCGGGTTTCGCGGCCCATCTGCACACCTTTCAGTGAAGCCCCCGGCCGCCCCACATGCAACACAGCCCGGCCCCGCTCCAGAGCCCGATTGCCGAACGCATGGACTGGCTGTTTGGCCTGGCCCAGCGGCACGCGCAAGACTACGCCAGCCCCGAAGCCTGGCTGGCGCGGCAGCGCTACCTGGCCCGCCACCCCACGGCCATCCTGGTGATGAAGTGCATGGACGGGCGCATCAACATCCCCATTGCCACCCAGACGCCCAAGGGCATCATCCAGCCGTTTCGCAACCTCGGCGGCATCTTCAACCTGGGCTGGCCGCACCTGGGCGAAACGCTCACCGCCACCATGGACAAGGTGGTGCGCAGCGGCCGCCAAGCCCTGGTGATGATCACCTACCACTATTCGAAGGGCGACGAGCGCCGGGGCTGTGCCGGCTTTCACTACCGCACCGACGACGCACGCGCCCACACGCTCGACATCCAGCGCGAGGTGTCGGTGTTGTTTGGGGCCACCCACGGCACGGTCTATCCGCTGGTCTGTGGCTTCGAGACGGACGAAGACGCGATCGTGGTGCACGGCACCCAGGGCGAGACCCTGAACCTGGCCGAACTCGGTGAAGCCGACCGTGAAACCCTGCCGGCGCGTCTGTTGCAATTGCTGCCGGACATGCCGACCCAGATCCGCGCCGACCTGTTGCCGTTGCTGGAGGGCAACTTGAAGCACATTGCGGCCATCCGGCGGCTGACCCGCACCTTGGACATTGAGCACCGGAAGTTGTCAAGCTAGTTGTCGCCTGAGGTTGTCAAATCAAGCTGCCTTCTGATCGGACTCCTTGGTTTGTGGGCTGTCTGGGTTTAGGTGAACCTCGTCGATGAAGGTCCAGTTGCGGGTGTTTCCTGACCAACGCGCTGGATGTTGTTGCCTGGCTTTTTCATAGACCGCAGCACGTGCGTGCAGCAAAGCTTCATCGGTCTGTGCATGGCGCTGCGCGGGGGTCACGAAGCTGATTGCACTGTGCCTGTGCTGCTCGTTGTACCAGTGCACCAGCTCGGTCACCCAGCGCCTGGCCTGCATCAGATCGGCAAACGGCTTGAGCGGCAGCTGCGGGCGGTACTTCAAGGTCTTGAACAGCGATTCGGCGTATGGGTTGT